>JAKAYU010000117.1 GCA_021809525.1 Pseudomonadota bacterium
ACTCGGGTACCTCTACAACCACGGACAGGGTGTGCCGCAGAACTTTGCACTGGCGATGTACTGGTACCGCAAGGCTGCAGATGCGGGTAACGTCACCGCCTGCGGCAACATCGGGTATTTGTACCTGAATGGGCAAGGCGTCGGCAGGAGCCTGCCGCAGGCGTTCTGGTGGTTGCACCGTGCGGCGCTCGCCGGTGAAGCCGTGGCCGAGGAGAACGTCGCCTACATGTACCAGCAGGGCTGGGGGACGGACCGCAACGTCGCCAAGGCACTGCTGTGGTACCAGCGCGCCGCGCGGCAAGGCAACACGGCCGCGAAGATTCTATTGGAGCGTCTCCAGGGAACGCTTGGCAAAGCGGCTGCGCATACAACGCGGACGCTGGCCGACTCCAGCGCCGGCGCGGCGCGCACATCCCGCAATAGCCTCGCGCAAGGCAAGACCCCGAAGCCACGCCCGAGAGCGTTTCTGGAACGCCCCATTGCTGCGCGCAGGATCGTGGTGCGCGTATCCCTGCGGCCGAACTACCGGATCTTCACGCGCACCGACCGCGTGATCACCCCGGCCAGGCTGCAACGTCTGGCCGGGCAGATCGGCGCGTTGCCGATCGTGATCTGGCCTGCGAATGCCAACGGACCAGTCGCGGGGGAAAAGAGCATCACACGGACTCTGACGGGTCTGTCGGGCAGGATCACCCGCTTCCTCGATGCACGCACCCTGATGGAAATCGAGGGAGAGATCCTCGGGCTCGTTTGGGATCGGTATTATCGATTCAATCTGTATGCCGACATCTCCTGGAAAACGAGCAAGGCGGACGTGCTCGTCTTCTTCGTCGAGCTCTCACCCACCATGCGTTTTCACCCCGCTTCGCGGTTGCGGTATGACAGCTACGTCGAATGGTACTACGATTATTTTCTTGATCCACTCACCAGTCTGGAACAGATGGACGAGGCCAGGAAGGCTTTTTTCGCCAGCGTAAATAGTCCCCCGCCCATCATTCAAGACGAGACGTACTATTCTCCATCAGAGCCGCGTGACCGTGCCATGGGATGGGGTGCTACGGACCCTGGGGCGATTTCTCGGGAACGACCGTCCTACCGGAAGCGACTGGTGCGTCTTGCGGACAGCGGCGACATCGTCGCAGAGCATGTGCTGTATCTGATCGAACAATGTCGGTCGGGACAAGCCTCGCCGACGAGACCAGGACCTGCAGGCGGCCCGCAAGATGCGGCGCGCCTGTCATACTCTGCGGTAGGGTCGGATGCGAGCTTGTGGCCTTGCTCCGTTACACCATTTCCGGATGTCGCGCAGATGCGCATCCTGCGCAATCTGGCGACCCGGAGTTGGATCGCCTTTTACGAACTGGACACCTATGCGCTGCTACCGCGTGAGTGGGTGCCGCACCACGTGCGCGCGCTCGAAGCGGCGCGATATTTCATGGGCACGCTGTTCGATCCGGACAAAACGAGAAATGAACAGATCGCGCCGAAGGTCGCGAATTTCGCCCTGGCGTGGTATCGCTCGGCCAATCCGCGTTCAAAGTATGCCCCGGCCGCAGCAGCAGGGGCGAATGCGTATCAGCAGATGCTCAGGACGCGCGAGCAGCACTTCTGGCAGAAGTCGCAGGCGGCGATCTGGAATCTGGCGCCTCAGGACATGCCGGCGCTCGAGCGCAGGCCGGCATGCATGCTGACGGGTGCAAAGGAGCCGAAGAGCCCCGGTGGTGCAGTGCAGTCCGTCTGGATTGCATCGGGCGCAACGGGCAGTCTGTATCGGCTGACGCGTGGGGGAAGGTTGCTGGAGCGCTGCGACCGGGTATTTCCGGCGCATCGCGGTCAGCCGGCCATGGCGGTCGACCGCGCGGGTACGACCTGGGTCGCACTCGCTGATCAAGTGGCGGAGATATCGGCCGGCGGTGCCGTGCGGGAATTTTCGCTGGGGAATCTCGACATCCACGAGCTGCACAGTAACCATTACGCGCACATCAGGAACATCGTGACGGACCGCGCCGGCAACGCCTGGCTGCTGCTACCGTACGAGGCGAGCGGGCGCGGCCGAGGTGCCGCGGGCAGTGGCGCGGAGGGGGGGTTCACGAGTGCCGAGGTGCCGTTGTTGCTGCAGATGAGTCCAGCCGGCGACATCCGCGAGCACGAAGGGCTGGCGCTTCGCTTCGATCCCGTCACGCTGCGCGAGGATGCCAACGGCGCCGTGCGGATCTGGGGTGCGGTCGATGGCGATGGCTTCGAGGCCGCGCCGTCGGGCAAGGGACTGCTCGGAACACGGCACCCGGTGCGCGGCTGGACGTTCCGTCCTGCGGGCCGACAGGTGGTCTTTGCGGTGCACCAGAGCGCACGAGCGGCTGCTTCGACCGTCTTTCTGTACCGGCGGTTCCTCCGGTTCAATCTCGAACATCGCCGTCGGCTCTTGACGTTGCGTGGGCGCGTTCGATTGATAGCCGTGACTCACCCTGCCGTTGCGTGGCTCGAGTGGAGAGAGCCAAAGGATTCGTCTGCGCACATCCTGACGGTGAATGCGCGGGGCAGGCGGCTCGGGAGGTTCACGGTCGGGAGAGTCTTCGCGCTCGCAAGCCGGGGACATCTGTGGTCGCTGCAACCGAGCAGCGGGGGTTCGGCGAGCCTTATCGAGCAGGACGCGCTGGGTCGGGTGCTCGAGCGAGTGTCCGTGCCCAAGCGCGCAGTCGGTGGATCGGCCGCTGATCTGTCGATGCTGGTCGTCACCGCAGGTCGGGCCAATTACGCCGACGGTGCAAGACCGCATGCGCACACCGGCGCCGAATGAATGTGCTCGTGGTACCGGGCGATGGTGTGCGCGCGGACACACGGCTCGCGGCTCGCGGCTCGTCGGTGGGTTCCCGAGCGCTTCACGGTGTGAATGACGCGCGGGATGCGTGCAGGGTTGTCTCCTTGGGACAGCAGTCACGCTCATCGACAGAATGCGTCAGCTGTGCGGAGGACGCCGAGGTGCGGTGCGGCCCCGGGAATGCGGGGCGCGCGGGCTGAGTCGGTCGCGGGGCGTGTCCAGGGTGCGAGGCTGCTCAGTGCTCGTGAGACATCTGGAGCAGACGAAGGGATTCGAGGCCTCGAACCGCAGAAGGTGTGCTTGGGTGCGAACCTCCGCTGCGCGTCCGCTCGGCAGAGGGTCCGCGCGGCGGTCGCGCAACGCCAGAGCGCCGCAACAGGCATCAATCCGCCCGTTCTGTCGTCCCGAGGCCTCGCCGTGGGCACCGAACTTGGCGAGGTTCCGAGCGCCGCGCTCGCGCTCGGGCGCAAGACCGTGAGTTTCTCGGCGACCGTCTGGCGGGTGAGGATCGCGCTGGCTTGCGGCACTTCAAGGGCGCAGCGCGCGGCTGGGGCCGCGCGGCCGAGACCGGTGATCTGCTGTCGGTGAACGTCGAGCGGGGCGATCAGGTCGCGCGACGTGGCGGCGGCGGGTTCCGCGATCTGCACGACGGCGGGTTCCGCGATCTGCACGACGGCGGTCAGGGAGAACGCCATCCCGGGCGCCCAGGTCCCAGCTTGTCGGACCTCCGGCGTCAGCCGCCAGGAGTCCTCGCGCCGGGATTGCAAGAACAGGCGGCGAGCGGGCTGAGGCGCCTGCGAGAATGAGCCCGCCTTGGCTTGCCAGAGGTGGCTCGTCAGTGGCCGTGGATTGCAGACGAGGACCCACCAGCGCTTGCGAGCGTTAACCCGTTGACGGATCAACTGGAGGTTGCGCAGTCTCACGAGGTCGCGATGGCGACGCGCGGGTGCGGAGGGAATGGGACCGGATACGACGTTCGCGCGTGAGGCGCGCGATGGCGGAAGGACTCCACCCGCTGCGGGTGGATGACGCACTCGGGCAGGCAGCCGCACGCGGGCTTCTGCTCAAGTGCAGAACCTCAACCGCCGGCAGCGCCCATGGCCCGTGGCACCCGGCCTGTTCCCGAGCGCTTGCGATGGCACGGCCCACTGCCGACTTCGCCTCGCTTCGCTGCTTGCCGCGCGTCGCACCCTAATCAAGCTCACCCACCGAAGCGCCGGATGTGGATCGGCATATCCGGTGGTATGACAGGGGTGCGCAGGCAACCGCGCCCTCTTGCCGATCACCTCCACGGGGCCAAGACCGCAGTGCGCAAGACTCGCGATGCAACGTCACTGCAGCATCGATGCCGATGAGCACGATTCATCTAACACCGAATCGTGCGCCGAACCCTCCGACCGAGGCGGACTGATCTTGCCGAGCGCCCCAGCGATAGAGGATCGGCTCGTCCAGCACCTGCACGCGCCATCGGCGGCCGAGCCGCAGGGTGCTCGCCGGCTGGCGGGCTACGTGGCGAGTGAGCGCGGTCAGCCTCCGCAACCCGGGGCGTTGCGAACACTCGCCGGTCGGGCCGCAGGCCTGACATCCTGAGCGGATGCAGCGATGTGGGCGGGATGCGCGCCGGCGAGCGATCAGCGAGTCCGCCACGCCGCATTGGCCGAGCGCACCGCGCGCCTCAGTGCGGCCGTACCGCGGTGGCCGGCGGATCGAATCCTGTGTGTGGAGATCCCGGCCGAACGCGGCGCCTCAGACGGCGCATGACCCGCCGGCCGCGGTGCGGCACGGACCGGCTGCGCGGGGATGCGGTGAGTCCTTGCCGCAGCTCAATGGCCGATGCGCCGAGCAGCATCGGCAGCAGCCCGCTTCGCGCGCTGCGGTTTGTCCCGCAGCCGCTTGATCGCCGCGCGCCGACTGCGGATCTGCCGGCGTGAAATGCGAACGAGTCGCTCGTGATGTTGCGATCCCGGGCAGATGCGCGCGGCGCGCCGCGGGCGCATACGTATGCGGCCGGCGCGGCACCGTGCCGGCACCGAGAATCATCACACTTTTCACCGCGATCCGGGCATACTTGCCGCACACGCTTCGATCCACCGCGGCCCGGATCCGGGTTCGCCGGCGGGTTGCGCGCCGCCGACCGGCGCCCGAGGCACAGGCTTTCAGCCGAGGATCGGTGGGGGATCGTGAATGAGTAAAGGCAATACCGGGCTCGTGGTTGCGCTCACCTTCGTGGCGACGCTCGGCGGGCTGCTGTTCGGGTACGACACGGCGGTGATCTCCGGGGCGGTGAGCGCCATCGATCACTACTTCATCGATCCGCAGCACCTCGCGCAGACCGCCGCGAGCAGCCTCTCGGGCTGGACCATCGCGAGCGCGCTGCTCGGCTGCGTCATCGGCTCGGCGGTGGCCGGCTGGGTGTCCACCCGCTTCGGGCGCAAGGGCGGGCTGATCGTGGCCGCCCTGATGTTCCTCCTCGGCTCGATCGGCTCGGCGGTGCCCGAGCTCGGCTTCGGCGTGATCGGCCAGATGGGCCCCGCCGCGCTCACCCCGTTCATCTGCTACCGCATCCTCGGCGGCGTCGGCGTCGGCATCGCCTCGATGATCTCCCCGCTGTACATCGCGGAGATCGCCCCGAGCGAGATCCGCGGGCGGCTCGTGTCCTTCAACCAGCTCGCGATCGTGATCGGCATTCTGCTGGTGTACTTCGTCAACTGGTTCATCCAGTCCCTCGGCACCCCGCAGTGGTACTTCGATACCGCCTGGCGGCTGATGTTCGCCTCGGAGGCGATCCCGGCGCTGCTGTTCCTCGCGCTGCTCGTCTTCGTCCCGGACACGCCGCGCTGGTTCGTGATGCGCGGGCGCACCGAGGAGGCGCTGACCCAGCTGACGCGCGTCAACGGCCCGGAGCGCGCCCGCTCGATCCTCACCGACATCGAGCGCTCGCTGCACGTGCGCAGCGAGCGGCTGCTCGCCTTCGGCGCCCCGGTGCTGCTGATCGGCATCCTGCTGTCGGTGTTCCAGCAGCTGGTCGGCATCAACGCGGTGCTGTACTACGCCCCGCTGATGTTCAAGAACATGGGTGCCTCGACCAATTCCGCCTTCCTGCAGACGGTGGTGGTCGGTGCGGCGAACCTCCTGTTCACCTTCGTGGCGATCGCGACGGTCGACCGTCTCGGGCGCAAGCCGCTGCTGGTGATCGGCTCGCTCGCGATGGCCGCGGCGATGTTCCTGCTCGGCGGGCTGTTCGATGCGCGTGCGGTGGGGCTGTGGGCGCTGGTGGCGGTCGTGGCCTACATTGCCGGCTTCGCGCTCTCGTGGGGGCCGGTGGTGTGGGTGCTGCTGTCGGAGATGTTCCCGAACTCCATCAAGAGCAAGGCCATGGCGATCGCCGTCGCCGCGCAGTGGATCGCGAACCTGTTCGTGTCCTGGTCGTTCAAGGTGCTCGATGGTAACGGCTGGCTCAATCACCACTTTCATCACGGCTTCGCCTACTGGATCTACGGAGCGATGAGCGTGCTGTCGGCGATCTTCGTGGTGCGCTACGTTCCCGAGACCAAGGGCCGCACGCTGGAGTCGATTCAGGAGCTCTGGCACGCGCACCGCCGCGACAGCGCGGCGGCGGTCTCGGCCGGGGAGTGATCCTGCGCCCGGGCGGGGCCTGCGCGGCGCAACCGGAGCTCGCGGGATTTGGCCGCGGCGCGACGGTGCGCACCAACCTGTTGATTCCGTACCAACCCTTCCGTTGCCGCAGGGCAACGGGAGCGTCGTTGCATCGCGCTGTCTGCGCTCACCGACAGTCGGCGTATAGTCTCGCAGCGGAAATCCACCTCAAACGGGGGTAACTGCGATGACAATCCGAATCGACAGTGCGGAAAACCGCTGCGTGACGACCTCCACCATCGGCTACATGTGCTTGGCATTGACACTGTGGATGGCCTCGATGAGCACCGCCGGATGGTATGACCGCATGTACGCCCACGGCACGGCCCTGCTGTTGCCGATGGCCGCGGGGCTTGCGCTAATGGGGATCCTGGCGCACCTGCGCGCGCGCAGTCTGGACGCCGTCGTGTTCTTCGGCGGGGCGCTGATGCTCTGGAGCGCGCACGCGGCCGGCATGAGCACCGGGGAGCCGGCGAGCTACACGGGCTGGTACTGGGCGGTGTGGGCCGCGTTCTTCGGCTACGTGTGGCTGGGTTCGTTCCACGCCTCGCTGCCGCGGCAGCTGTTCCTGCTCGGGCTCACCCTGCTGCTGCTCGCCGGCGCGCTGCACCAGTGGACGGGGCTCGCGGTGTTGCGCGTGATCGGCGGGTACATCGGGCTGATCACGGCGCTGCTCGCGGGATTGGTGTCGGCGAGCGGCTTCATCGCCTACGGCAGGGAGGCGCACAGCCCGAACGATGATCATCATTCGGCCGGTCAGCCGCACGCGGCCTGAGCGGCGCGCAGGAGAGCGTGACGGAGGGCGCGGCGCGCCGCTGCCGGCGGCGCGCCGCCGCTCGCTCAGCGCCGCGCGCTCTGCCGGCGGCGTCTGAGATCGATGCGCTCGACGCCGATGTTGATCACCTGCAGCATCGTGGCGGAGGCCGCCGCCGCATCGCCCGCCTCGATGGCATCGACCACCGCGGCGTGGGCGTTCACCGTCGTCTCGTGATCGGACGGGTCATCGATCGGGGAGCTGTGCATGAACGAGGCGACGAGCGCGGTCTCGATCACGCCCGCCACCGAGCGCATCATGGGATTGCCCGTCGCATCGCCGATCACCAGGTGAAAATCCAGATCCGCCTCCGCGAAGCTCTGGCGGTTGTGCTCGCCGCGGCCCATCTCCCGCACGCACTCGCGCAGGCGCGCCACGTGCGCGCTCGAGCGGCGCTCGGCGGCAAGCGCCGCAGCGGCCGGCTCGATGGCGCGGCGCACCTCGACCAGGCAGTGCATGAAGCCGTCGTCGAACCCGAGCCGTACCCGCCAGGCGAGCACGTCGGCGTCGAAATAGTTCCAGTACACCCGCTCGCGCACCCGCGTGCCGATTCGGGTCTTCGACACCACGAAGCCTTTGGCCGCGAGCGTCTTCATCACCTCGCGGATCACGGTGCGTGAGACCTGGAAGCGCTCGATGAGCTGCGGCTCGGGCGGCATGTTGCCGCCGGGCGGGTACTGGCCCTTCAGCAGCTCCATGCCGAGCGTGGCGGCGATCTGGTCGTGACTGGAGCGGGCCCGCTCGAGCGCGAGGCGGCTCAGCCGCGGCAGCGGGTGCGGCATGAGGAATCCGGGGACGGGCGAAGCGGAGCGCTCATGGGTACGTGACCCCCGTCACGCAGGAACGAGTGCGGTGTGCGGCCGTATAATACGGCCTTCTCTGCGAGGCGGACAAGCAAGGTACGACCATGAGCGAGCATGTCGAGATGACGCGGCGGGATGCGGTCTGTGAGCTGCTGCTGAACCGACCTGACAAGCGCAACGCGCTGACGCTCGCGATGTACGGCGCGCTCGCCCAGGCGCTCGCGCACGCCGAGCGCGATCCGTCCGTGCGGGTGGTGCTGCTCTCGGGGGCCGGAGCCTGCTTCACCGCAGGCAACGATCTGAAGGACTTCCTCGCCGGGCCGTCCTTCGACGATCCGCAGCATCCGACCGTGCGGTTCGTGCATGCGCTGCCGCTGTTCAGCAAGCCGCTGGTGTGCGCGGTGCACGGTCCGACGGTCGGCATCGGGGTGACGATGCTCCTGCACTGCGATCTGGTGCTCGCCGCCGAGCGCAGCACGCGGCTCATCCTGCCGTTCGTGCAGCTCGGGCTCGTGCCCGAGGCGGCGAGCTCGCTGCTGCTGCCGCGCCTTGTCGGTCCGCAGCGGGCCGCCGAGCTGCTGCTGCTCGGCGAGCCCCTCGATGCGCGCACCGCGCACGCCTACGGCCTCGTCAACCGGGTGGTGGACGATGAGAGCCTGATGGAGGAGGCGCGCGCAGTGGCCGGTGCGCTCGCCGAGCGTCCCCCCGAGGCGCTGCGGCGCACCAAGCGGCTGCTGCGGCTCAATGCGGCGGGGGAGATCCGCGAGCGCATGAACGCGGAGGTGGCCGAGTTCACCGCGTGTCTCGCGGGCGAGGAGTTCGCCTCGGCCGCGCGTGCGTTCTTCGAGAAGCGACGTTAGGGGTTCAGCCGGCGATCCAGGCGACGGTCGCAAGCCCCGCGAAGGTCATCAGCAGCGAGGCGGTGACGTGCACGGCGATCTCAGCCAGCGCCCAGCCCGTGCGTCCGTCCTGCAGGCCCGCGACCACCTCGGCGGAGAAGGTGGAGAACGTGGTCAGTCCGCCGCAGAACCCGGTGATGATCGCGAGCCGCCACTCGGCGGGGAGGGCCGGGTAGCGGGCGAAGAAGGCGATCGCGCAGCCGATCACGTAGGCGCCGATGATGTTGGCCGCGAGCGTGCCGGGCGGCAGCGAGGGGAACAGGCTGTTCAGCCGGTTGCCGAGCCACCAGCGCAGCAGCGCCCCCAGGGCCGCCCCGAGTCCGATGGCCACGATCGATTTCCACATACCCGCTCCTGCCTCCGCGCGCCGCTGCCGCCGTCTGCTCACTTCGGTTGAAGGATGGTATGTTCAGGGTTCTGGTGCCGCGCTGGCAAGTCCCCGCGCGACGGGAACGGCCGCTCAGGGCTGCAAGTAGTAGCTCGCCTTCAGGTAGTACGTGCGCTGCTGCGCGAGCAGCGGCCGCTCGCCGCTTTCCTGGTAGCCCTCGGAGCTGCCCGCGTAAAACACCGTCCAGGGGTTCAGCTGGTAGCCGATCAGCCACTGCGTGGCGAGATTGCGCGTGCGCAGGGGCGTGCCGGCCGGATACAGCGCAATGTCGTTGCGCACGTCCTGGGCCTGCGCAATGGTGTTGATGAACAGGTGCGTCGTGAAATACCACGCCACGCGCACGTCGTAGAGATTGGCCGTGTAGAGCGGTGCCGCGGCCACATCGAGCCGCTGGTAATCGTCCACGAGATTGATCTTCAGGTGCCGGCCGGGGGTGATGGCGAGCGTGGTGTCGACCGAGAGCAGCGCGCCCTTGCGCACCCCGATGTAATCGACGCCGTCGCCCTCGATGACATCGACCTCGGCGTTCAGCCAGTCGGTCGGCTGCGCGGTGGCGTCGATTTCGAACTGCTTGAGCGCGAAGGTCCGCCCGCGATAGGTCTGATCCTCGCACGTGGCGTACAGGATGATGTGGGTCTGCGCCTGCGCGTGCACGAACGCGTACAGCCTGACCTTGCGGTCGAGCGCCGCGTTGCCGGCGATGGCGTCGGTCCAGTTCGACACCACGCCGAAGCCGCCGTTCTGCCACCAGTCCCGGTCGGGCGCGTAGAAGTCGTACTCCCCGTTGAACGCCGCCTGGTTGTAGCCGACCTGCGGCAGATAGCCCAGATCGGCGCGGAAGTTCGCGCCGATGTGCGTGACGTTGAGG
>JAKAYU010000118.1 GCA_021809525.1 Pseudomonadota bacterium
GTTCTCCGCGAGCGCATCGGCCTCGAAGTGCGCCGTCGAGCCCGCCTTGCTGATCGGGAGGTTCGTGGTATCGCCCAGCACAAAGACATTGTCCCGGCCTTCCATGTTAAGCCGGCGCCGGTCGGTGGGAATCCACCCGCTCTTGCCGAGGCCATTTTTTTCGATCTCTTCCATTCCCTTGTGCGCTGGAATCGAGATCAGAAGATCATACGGCGCCTCGGTGCCCTCCTCGCTGCGCACCACCTTGCCGCGGCCATCGACCTCCTTCATGTTGAAGAGCGTCTCATAGCTGATTCCGAGGCGCTCGAACTCCGGCGTCGCCCATTTCGCCACGTTCTCCAGGCTATGCGTGCGCCCGATCGGATAGGTGTAGTGGAGCTTCACTTTGTCGAGGAGCCCACGGTCCTTGAAGTAGTCATACAGCATGAAGGTGATCTCAAGCGGCGCCATCGGACATTTATGCGGCACGCCGACTGCGATCACCACCCTTCCCCCCTGGAATTCCCGCAGACGCTTAAACATGCCGACGGCGGATTCCTCCGTGTAGAAGAACTCCGCATTCTCCTTCAGGCCCGGCACACCATCGGGGAACATCCTCGAACCGGTGGCGATGACGAGCACGTCGTAGGAATACGACTTGCCGCTCTTGGTGCGGACCTGGTTTTGATCCAGCCCGAACTCCTCCACGGGATCGACGTGGAACTCGATTTCCGGCTCAAGCAGGCCACGCTGATCGCGATAAAGTTCCTGCGGCATCATGCGTCCAAGGGCTACGTACAGCAGTCCAGGCTGATACATGTGTCTATCCGATGCCGAGAGCATCGTAATGTGGGCCTTTGCGCCGTGAAGCTCCTCATGCAGGCGCCGCGCGAGGTTGTTCGCGAGTATCGTCCCCCCCATGCCGCCGCCTACGATCAGTATTTTCATTGCATTCTCCCGGTGGTTATTCTGTCTCTCGGAGTGCCCCGCCAGAGCGGCTCCGCCTACTTCACTTTTCGCACCCGGATGTGCCAGACGCCGTCCTTCTCTTCGCTGCCGAGCATCTGGTGGCCCACTTTGTTGATCCACACGGGCACGTCCTGCGCCGAACCCTTGTCGGAAGACAGCAACTCGAGCACGTCGCCGATTTCGGCGTCCTTGAGCTGCGCGATGAGTTCCATCAACGGTCCGGGGCAGAAACTGCCCGTCGCGTCCACCACCTTTACCGTCTCTTCGCCCATGATCGTCATACCCCCAGATTTCAAAACACCAGGATCTGACCGTCGGATGCGTCGGTGAGAAAGCGCGTCAGGCCCATCGGACCGTCGATATAGGCTTCCAGTCTATCCTCCTCGATTTCCATCACGTCCATCGCCATGGAGCACGCGTAGAGCCGCGCGCCACCGAGATCTTTCGCCTGATCGAACAGCTGTCGGAACGGCGGAACATTCTTCCCGGCCATCAGCCGGCCCATCTCGCCCTCGGCGGGCGCCTTACGGGCGTCGTCCTTGATGAAATAGCCGAGCGCATTCATCGAGAGGAACACGGTTACCTCGGTGCCCGTGGCCGCGGCGGTCGCCGCCACCATGGCCGCCATCTGAATCCGCTCCCACATCCCGGAGACGCACAGGAGGCTGAGTTTGTTCGCCATCGTCTACTCCTCGTGAAACAGAGATTTGCGCAGCGCCGGCACGCGCGGCGTGAGCCGCGGATGCATATGAATTCGCCCCCGGCCGACGATGGTTGTGAAATTCATGGAATTCTCGAGTCGCGTGGATCGTCGAGGCAAGGCACTGCGGGCAGTGCCGGTTGATGCGTGACGCTCTGCGCCCCGTTAAGATCGGGCGCCAAGGCCCGCGATCGCCCCACGGGGAGGCCGCACGAGAAGCCGCGGCAAGCGTCCGCGGGTGGCGAGATTATTGTCAGCTTTCTCATCGAGTGCGCGTGTCACTCTGGTGCAATATGCAGCGGGAAATTGCCCCCTCCCCGCAGGCGGGAACGACAATCACACGCCCACAGGACACTCCCGAATGCCATGAGGTCAAATCCATTGTGCAACCGGATCCGTTCAGTTCTCAAGCTCTTCTTGATGTTCCTCTGAGGCTCAGGTGCGCGTCGAGCGGAAGTTGCGCGCGCTCGAGGTGCGCCGTGCGCCGCCGCGGACGCTGCGCTCACACGAACTTTACGCGCCGACAGCGCCGAGAGCATGACCGTGAGCCGGGCACTCTGCGCACCCGGGCCGTCGGTCTGCACCGCCTTGGCGGGACCGGCTCCGGGCAGCCCGCCGGGGCGCAGGGTAAAGACACGAGCACCCCCCTACCGCACGATACAACGCGCAGACTGATGACACACGCAGGTGCGCCGGCCAGCGAGCGGTTCGCGGCTCCGGCCAGGGTACGGGATCATCGAGTTGCTCACCGTCCGCCTTGCCGATTAGCATCGGGCCGTGGAATCCAGTCTCGGCGCCCTGCTCCCCCTCCTGTCGCGTGAACGTGCCGCCGGCCGCTCCACCGCGCTCGCAGTTCTGTTACGGACGGTGGGCTCGACATACCAACGTCCGGGGGCGCTGCTGCTGATTGCATCCAGTGGCGAGTATGCTGGGTTGCTCTCAGGAGGCTGCCTTGAAGGCGACCTCGCCGAGCGCGCGCGCGCGGTCATCGAGTCCGGCAGGGCACAGCGCGTCACGTATGACCTGCGGGACCCGAATGACCTCGTGTGGGGCCTCGGGACAGGCTGCGAGGGCGCGATGCACGTGCTGCTGCTGCGCGTCGGACCGCTCGAGCACTGGCAGCCCCTGGCGCATTTTGCCGAGGCCCTCGCGGCCCACACCCCAACGGCCGCCGGGCTGATCGCAGAGTCTCTCGATACTACTGCGGCGCTCGGCACGGTGATCCTGCCTGGCGAGGCGGCGAGCGGGATGCTCACCGCTGCGGCGCGCGATGTGCTCGAGGCATCGCGCCGCGCGAGCGAGCCTGCCTGGCTCGATGAGCCCGGACGCTACAAGCTGTTCCTCCTGCCGCTCGCGCTGCCGCCCAGAGTGCTGCTGCTCGGTGCCGGACCCGATACGCCGCCGGTGGCCCGCATGGCCGCCGAGCTGTACTGGAAGGTCACGGTGGTCGATCACCGCTCCGCCCTGCTCCTGCCCGAGCGGTTCCCGACGGTCGAACGGCTCGTCCACACTCGCCCGGAGAAGCTGCTCGATTGCGTGCAGATAATGGGGTTTGATGCAGCCGTCGTCATGACGCACCAGCTCGAGATGGACCGTGATTATCTGCGCGTCCTGGCGCGCTCGGCGCTGCCCTACGTCGGTCTGCTCGGCCCTCCGGCACGCGCCGAGCGGCTGCTCGGTGAACTCGGCGCTGACGCGGACGCCCTGCGCGAGCGACTGCACGCGCCGGTCGGCCTGAACCTGGGAGGCCGCTCCCCTGCGGCCATCGCAGTGTCGATCGTCGCGCAGATCCTGGCGTTCCTGCACGGCCGGCTCGGCGGTTGCGCGCCAGCCGGGCAATCTCGATCAGCCGTCCGATGAGTGCCGCCCACGCCGATGTGCACGCGCTGATTCTCGCCGCCGGCGCGTCACGGCGGTTCGGTTCAGCCAAGCAGCTGGCCCGCATCGATGGGGAGCCGTTGCTGGCTCGCGTTGCGCACCGCGCGGCTGCCGCAGTCGACCGCAGCTGGGTGATCTTGGGCGCCCATGCGAATGAACTCGCGCCCCTGCTTGCGCACGCTCCGGTCACGGTACGGATCAATGCGCGCTGGAGCGAGGGACTCGCCAGTTCGATTCGCGCCGGCATCGAGTATCTGCCGCCATCCTGCGATGCGGTGATGTTGGTTCTCGCCGACCAGGCGCTCATCAGCACGCGCGAGTATGCCCAGCTCGCGCAAGCCTGGCGCGACGCCCCGCATTCAATCGCCGCAGCCGGTCATGGCCCGCGCAGCGGAGCGCCCGCGATTTTTCCCCGTCGCCTGTTCGCAGAACTCGGGCGTCTCCACGGCGATGTGGGCGCCCGATCACTGCTGGAGCGTCACGCGAGCGAGGTGCTCACGGTGCCGATGCCGAGCGCGGCCTTCGATCTCGACACTCCGGATGATCTCGCCTCGTTGGTCGATTCCACCATGGGCTGAAACGGCCGGCCGCAGGGTGCAGGCAGCGCACCGTCCGAGGCAACGGTCGTTATCCGCCCCGCGCGCGGCGTAACAGGCGGCCGCAGTCCGCCGAAGCTGACCGGGGTCGGCCGATCCCCTATACTTTTGCCTCGCGGACGACCGGCCGTCCTGGGGCGGCGCCAGCGAAGCGGAGGCGCTCATGAGATTCTCGATCCTCGTCAATGGCCAAAGACGCACCGTCGAGGCGGATGCCGATACGCCGCTGCTGTGGGTCCTGCGCGACGATCTGCACCTGGTCGGCACCAAATTCGGCTGCGGGATCGCCATCTGCGGTGCCTGCACGGTGCACCTCGACGGCGTGCCGACCCGCTCATGCGTGACCCCGCTCTCCGCCGTCGGCAATGCACCGGTCGTGACCATCGAGGGGATCGGTCAGACGGAATGGGGCCGTAAGGTCAAGGACGCCTGGCTCGCGCTCGATGTGATGCAGTGCGGCTACTGCCAGGCCGGTCAGGTCATGTCGGCCACCGCGCTGCTGGCGAACAATCCCCGCCCCACCGATCAGGACATCGATACGGCGATGCACGGCAACATCTGCCGCTGCTGCACCTATACGCGGATCCGCGCAGCCATCAAACGAGCCGCCGGCCTGCCGACCGCCGATTCGCGGGAGGAACGGTCATGAGCGAGCGAGTCGTTTCCCAGCCGGCAACTTCCGATACAGGTCTCTCGCGCCGCGCCTTTCTCGGCGTCACTCTCGCCGCGGGCGGCGGGCTGCTGCTGACGCTGAATCTGCCGCGCCCGGCATGGGCGGACGAGCGGACGACAGCAGCCGACCTCAACCCCTACATCAAGATAGATCCGCACGGCATCGTCACGATCGTCGCCAAGAATCCCGAAATCGGCCAGGGCATGAAGACCACACTGCCGATGCTGATTGCCGATGAGCTCGACGTCGAATGGAGCAATGTGCGCGTCGAGCAGGCGATGCTCAATCCGATCTACGGTCCGCAGTTCGCCGGCGGCAGTCTCGGCACGCCACTCAACTGGATTCCGATGCAGCGCCTGGGAGCGGCCGGACGGCAGATGCTGATCGCCGCCGCGGCGCGCACCTGGGGTGTCCCGGCCGCAGAGTGCACCGCCGCGCGAGGCGTGGTGCGGCACGGTTCGAGCGGCCGGGCGCTCACTTATGGCGCGCTGGCGAGCAGCGCCGCCTCGCTGCCCGCGCCGGATCTCGAGTCTGTCAGGCTGAAGACCCCCGCCGAGTACACGATCATCGGCAAGTTCACCGGCGGCGTCGACAGTGCGCGCGTGCTAGAGGGCGAGCCGTTGTTCGGCATCGACATGACGCTGCCGGAGATGAGTTACGCGGTGTACGAGAAATCGCCGGTATTCGGCGCACGCGTCGTGCGCGCCAACCTCGCGCAAGTCAAGGCACTCCCGGGCGTGCGCGCGGCGTTCATCGTGCGCGGGTCAGGCCCGGATGCGGCGGTGCAGATGGGACTCGTCGACGGCGTGGCGATCATCGCCGACAAATGGTGGAATGCGCAGCAGGCGCTGCGCAGGCTGCGCGTCGAGTGGGCGCCGGATTCGGTGCCGAGTCAGGGGACGGATGTGTTTGAGCGTGATGCCGCGCGGCTTGCGCGCGAAGCGCCGCACTCGATCATCCGCCGCGACGGAAACCTCGCTGCCGCCCTCGCGCGTGCTGCCAAGGTCGTGGAAGCCTCCTACGCCTATCCATTCCTCGCCCACGTGACGCTCGAGCCGCAAAATTGCACCGCCCGGGTCAATCGCGACGGCAGCGTGGAGATCTGGGCGCCCACCCAGAATCCCGCCCCCGGCGCGAAGCTCGTCGCACGGACGCTCGGCATCGATGCGGCAAGGGTGCGGGTGCACATGACACGGGTGGGCGGCGGCTTCGGCCGGCGGCTGAACAACGACTACATGGTCGAGGCCGCAGCGATCGCCAAGCGCTTCGGCCGGCCGGTGAAGCTCCTGTGGAACAGGCCGCAGGACATCCAGCACGACGCGTACCGGCCGGGCGGATTCCATCATTTCAAGGCGGGCCTCGATGCAACCGGCCGGGTGATCGGTTTCGGTGATCACTTCATCACCTTCGGCCAGAACGGGCATGTCGCCTCCTCGGCCGATCTGCCCGCGGATCATTTCCCCGCCGGCTTCGTGCCGAGCCTCGAGTACGTCGAGTCACTGATTCAGCTCGATGCGCCCACCGGGCCGATGCGCAACCCGGGCGGCAATGCGCTCGCGTTCGCGTTCGAGTCGTTCCTCGATGAGCTGGCGCATGCAGGCGGGCGCGATCCGCTTGCCTTGCGCCTCGAGCTCTATGGTCCGCCGCGTGTTCTGCCCCCGCCGCCGCCGCGGTTCGGACTGAAGATTCCGCCCTTCGACACCGGTCGGGTCCGCAGCGTGCTCGAACTCGTGGCGGAGAAATCCGGCTGGGCGCACCGCAAAGGGCTGCCAGCCGGCATAGGCATGGGGCTTGCCTTCTACTACAGCCACTTCGGCTACGTCGCCGAGGTGGTCAAGGCGAGCGTGGATCGCGACGGCATACCCCACGTGCACAAGATCTGGGCAGCGGTGGACATCGGCCGCCAGATCATCAATCCGGCCGGGGCCTACAACCAGGCGCAGGGCGCGATTCTCGACGGACTCGGCCAGGCCTTGCACCAGTTCATCACGCTGCGGGATGGCAGGGTCGTGCAGAGCAACCTCAACTCATACCGGCTGCTGCGCATGCGCGAGGCGCCGCCGATCGAGGTGCATTTCCTGCGCAGCGACAACGATCCGACCGGGCTCGGCGAACCGGCGCTGCCGCCGGTGCTGCCGGCGCTGTGCAATGCGCTGTTCATCGCCACAGGTAAACGCATCCGTTCTCTGCCCATCGAGCCGCGGTTGCTGCGTAGCACCGCCACCTGAGCGCCCCGCCGCCGGCCTACAGCCGGGTCGCGCGCAGCAGTTTGCGCAGCTCGGCGATCGGATGAGCGTTGAGCACATTGCTCTTGCCCGCCCAGCCGCGCCGTGCCTGGCGAACCGCACCATCGAGGTTGGCGTACTGGTCGACCGAATGCGCATCGCTGTCGAGCGCGAGCATCACCCCGCGCTCGACGGCGGCCTTGATGTGCACATCGTCGAGATCCAGACGCAGAGGCTGGCCGTTCACTTCCAGATAGCACGGCCGTTCGTGCGCCGCGGCGAGTACCTGTTCGAAATCGAGCGCATACGGCTCGCGCTCCCCGAGCACGCGGCCGCTCGGATGCGCCAGTATCGTCACGTGCGGCCGCTCCAGGGCCCGCAACACCCGCGCCGTCTGTTGCGCCTCGGAAAGATCGAAATGGCTGTGCACCGCGATGACAATGACGTCGAGTCTGGCAAGTACCGCATCGCTCAGAGCCAACCGCCCATCCCGGAGAATGTCCACCTCGGCGCCCTTCAGTACCGTGAACCCCCGCAGGCGCGCATTGAGTGCATCGATGGCATCGCACTGCCGTGCCAGGCGCGCGGCGTCCTGACCGCGGACAATGCCAAGATATTTGCTGTGATCGGTGATCGCGACATAGGAGAGCTCGGCTGCACGCGCCGCGGCCACCATGTCCTCGAGGCAATCGCGCCCGTCGGTGGCGCTGGTATGCACGTGCAGGTCGCCTTTGATGTCGGCCCGCGTGAGCAGCTGCGGCAGGGTATGGTGCTCGGCAGCCTGCACTTCCCCGCGGTCCTCGCGCAGCTCCGGAGCAATCCATTCGAGCCCGAGCGCCGCATAGACGCCCTGCTCGCTCCGCCCGGCCAGACGCCTCCCGCCGCGAAACAGACCGTACTCGCTCAGCTTCAGGCCGCGTGCACGCGCCCGCTGACGGAGGCGGATGCCGTGCTCCTTGCTGCCGGTGAAGTACTGCAGCGCCGAGCCGAAACTCTCGCGCCTGACGACCCGCAGATCGAACTGCAGCCCATTGCGCAATACTCCGGAGGCCTTGGTCGAGCCCGAGGCGGTGAGTGCGCCGAGATCCGCATACCCGCGCAGTGCAGCCATGAGGTCCCCGCCCGCGGGCGCGCACACCAGCACATCAAGGTCGCCCACGGTGTCCCGGCCGCGCCGATAGCTGCCGACGATCTCGACGCGCTCGACCCCGGGCAGCCCGGCGAGAAAGCGCCGCAGCGGCTCGGCATATTCGGCGGCCTGCGCCAGTGGCAGCCGCTTGGCTGCCGCGCTGGGCGCGCGCGCGAACGCCTGCTCGAGCCGCGCACGCACCGCGGGTCCGAAGCCGTGCACGCCGGCGACCCGGCCGGCTGCGAGCGCCCGGCGCAGATCCTCCAGGCTCTTGATGCGCAGCGCCGTCATCAACGACCGCACCCGCACCGGGCCTAGGCCCGGCAGGCCCAACAGATCGCGCAGACCCGGCGGCACCTCGCGCCGCAACTTCTGCAGCGCGGCGAGACGGCCGGTGCTGAGGAGTTCTGCGATCTTCCCCGCCAAGTCCTCGCCAATGCCCGGCAGCGCCGCGTACGAATGCGGATCGGCCGCCGCGGAAAGCTCGTGAGGCAATCCGCGCAGGGTCTGCGCCGCGCGACGGTACGCCCGGATCCGGAAAGCGTTCGCGCCCTGGATCGCCAGCAGATCGGCAATCTCGTCAAACGCGGCGGCGATGTCACTGTTGTGAATGCTCATGGGGCGGACTCCACCGCCATAGGCACAGCCCTTGCGCGAGCGCGCGGCCGATCAGCCCAGAATACGTGGCATCACCCGGCCGCCCATCCGGGTGTTTACCGATCCGATACGCACAGCTGCGGATGGCCTTGCTGGCCCGCCGGCGCGATACTGCTGATACGGTGGCCTGACCCGGCCCGCCCCCCCCGGGCCGGCGAGCCGCCCGCGGCGCCTGGCGCGTCGCACTCGGGATCTCAGCGATGCCGCCGAACCATCTGCCACCCGCCGTTGTCGGGCTGAGCGAGAGCCAGGCGCTCGCGAGCGCCGTTGCGCGCCAGGCGGGCATAGCCGTGCTGCCGCTCGAGGAGCGCGCCTTCGACGGCGGGGAATTCAAGCTGCGGCCGCTCGAGTCGGTGCGCGGCCGACAGCTGTTCGTGGTTCAGTCCCTGGCCGCGACGGCCGAGGCGCCGGCGCCGGCGCGGCTCGTGCGCCTGATGTTCCTGCTGCAGGGCCTGCGCGACGGGGGCGCGGACAGCCGAATGGTTGTCATGCCCTACTTCGCCTTCGCGCGCAAGGACCGGCGCACCCAGCTGCGCGATCCGGTCACGGCACGTTACGTGGCCGAGCTGCTCGAGGCGGCCGGTGCCGACGGCCTCATCGGCCTCGATGTCCACAACCCGGCTGCATTCGACAATGCCTTTCGCATCCCGACCGTGCATATGAGCGCGCTGCCGATGCTTGTGGAGCACTTCCTGCGCCGTCTGGATGCCCGCACACCGATCACCGTGGTGTCCCCGGATGCCGGTGGCATCAAACGTGCACAGATCTTCCGCGAACTGCTTTCCGCCCGCTGTGGCCGGGAGATCGGCCTCGCATTCGTCGAAAAGCGCCGCGCCCGCGGGATCGTCGCAAGCGGCGCGCTCGCCGGAGAGCTCGCAGCCCACAGCGCAGTCGTGCTCGATGACCTGTGCGCCACCGGCGGCACGCTCATCCGCGCCGCCTCCGCGTGCCGCGAAGGCGGGGCCGCCGCGGTGCACGTCGCCGTGACGCACACGCCGCTCGACGCCAGCCTCGCCGCGCTCATCGCGGCTGAGCCGATCGACAGCGTCACGACCACCGATAGTGTCGGGTTCGCCCTGCCCGCCGCGCACGCCCCCGGCGCAACGGACCGACTCGTCACCCTGCCGGTCGCACCGTTGTTCGCTGCAGCGCTGCGCCGCATGCTCGCCGGCGAGCCGGTGGCGCCGTTGCTCGAGCATTGGCCGGGCTGAGCGCGGGCGCACCGGACCACGAGCCATCCGGCATTTGCGCACACTGGCGACTCACGCCCCCCGGTCGGCCCGCCGAAGGTGCAGCAACGCATCGTCAAGATAGGAATACGCTCTCGCCCGCCACTGTCGTGCACGGCGCGCGAACGCCGGGTCGCGCAGGTGCCAAGCGGCGATCTGCGCGCGGACCACGGCTCGGCGGCTCATATAAAA
>JAKAYU010000119.1 GCA_021809525.1 Pseudomonadota bacterium
GCCTCCCAGGTCGTAGCCCAGCTCGTTCATCTCGTCGAAGCAGGGCTGAACATTGCGGCTGCTGCAGCCCTGCAGCATGATGTCGCCGCTCTGGCCGTGCAGGGCAATCAGACCGGACCCATACTTCTCCCACACGTCGCAGATCCGGCGCAGCGCTTCCGTCGTGTAGTGCATGCCCGGTGCCGGCATGATGCGCAAAGTGTGAAACTCCGCCGCCTGTGGGAATTCCGGCTTGCCGTCTTCGCCGCGCAGTTCGGTGAAGCGCGGGATGACGCCACCGCCATAGCCGATCACCCCGACCGTGCCGCCTTTCCAGTAGCCACGCTTGGTCTGGTAGGAGCGCTCGAGCTGACCGAGCAAATCCTGCATCATGCCCGCGTAGGGCTTGTCCTGCGCGCCGGCCAGTCGTTTGAGGCCCGAGACGAAGCTCGGCCAGGGTCCGCTTTGCAGCTGGTCCAGCAGGGGCGTTTCTGGTGTTTTCGCGCTCATGGGTTTGCGTCGCATCGTGTCGGATTCGGCCCTCTCGCGGGTTCCGAGGCCCACCGCGCAATTCACGGCGGAACCACGGCACCTCGAGGCGACTGTAGGGCCGGGTAACGCGAAGCGGTATTGCGCACACGGGATAGTTGTGCCTGTGGCGGCATATCTCCTTCGGGATATATGCGCCGCGCCTGCGGCGGCGCGAGCTTCGAGGCGTGAGATCGAGCTATTGGAGCGAGGACGACGAAGACACCGTGGCTGCGGCCTGCGCGGCGGCGGATCTGTCCTTTGCGCTGTCCGGCCAGGCGATTCCTGCCGATCATGCTCTCGCCCTCTGCGAGGCGGTGATCGGCATTTTGCCCTGGCTGGCGTCGGTGCCCGGGGCGGGCCTGCGGCTCGCCCTCGGGACAGAGTCGGGAAACGGATGGCAGCGCGACGAAGGCAAGGGCGCGATCATCTACCTGCCGGGACGGGCACGCCTGGTGTTGCGCCTGCCTCAGAAGCGGCTCGAGGATGCGCGCGCGCTTGCGGGCAGCACCCTCAGGATCTGCGGATGGCAGTTGCGGGTCGGGGAGCCGCGCGTCGTAGCGCTCTTGCCGGCGGCGACACTCTATGCGCGGCATGTCGTGGATGAGGCCGATGACGAGAACGGCTTGTTGTATCAGGTCGCACAGGCGATCGAGGCACTGGGACCGAAGCCGCGGAAGATCATGTGCGGCAGGTGCCGGCGCATCGCCACTGTGGGCCGCGAGCTCGCTACGCGCAGCGTCATGGTGGCGGGTCTGGCGCCGCGCGACTCGCTTGAGCTGATGGCAAACGGCGTCGGCACGGGCCGACTACTGGGCTGCGGGCTGTTCGTTCCCTATAAACGGCCGGTCATGCCCGGGCGCGAAGCCGATCAATAGGGGCTATCCAACCGCTCTGCGAGCCGACTCCTGCGCGGCGTCAGCGGACGCAAACCATGCGAAGCGCTGGTGGAGCCGGACGACTTCCCCGATGATCAGCAGCGACGGTGGCCCCATGTCGAGGCTGGCGGCCTTGCCGGGCAGACTTGCCAGGTCCGCGATCAACACCACCTGACTGCGCGTCGTGCCGTTCTGGATCAACGCCGCAGGGGTGGCGGCCGCAAGACCCTCGGCGATGAGCCGCTCGCAGATCGGGCGTACAGAGCGCAGCCCCATGTAGACCACGAGCGTCTGAGCGGGCTGGGCGAGTGCCCGCCAATTGATCTCACCGCCGTCTTTCATATGCCCCGGGACGAATACGCAGCTATGGGCATAGTCCCGATGGGTGAGCGGAATGCCCGCATACGCCGAGCAGCCCGAAGCAGCCGTGACGCCCGGCACGACCTGGAACGGGATGCCCTGCTCGGCCAGCGCATCGGCCTCCTCGCCGCCGCGGCCAAAGATGAACGGATCCCCGCCCTTAAGGCGCAGGACGCGCTTGCCTTGGCGGGCGAGGCGCACCAGGATCGCGTTGATCTGCTCCTGCGAGAGGCTTTTCTCCCCGCACGCCTTGCCGACATAGATCCGCTCAGCGCCGCGATGCGCCAAATCGAGAATCTCCTGCGTGACCAGCCGGTCGTAAACGACCACATCGGCCTGCTGCATCAGGCGCACGGCGCGCAAGGTCAGCAGATCGGGATCTCCCGGTCCGGCACCCACCAGATACACCTCGCCACTCGAAAGCGACGAGAACGTGCCCTGCTGGAGCGCCACTTCGACGGCGAGCCTCGCCGCGCGCTCCTGCCCGGCCAGCATCATCTCGGCTACCGGGCCCTGCAGCACCCGCTCCCAGAATCGGCGCCGCTGCACCGTATTGCTGAAGCGGCGCTTGACGCGTTCTCTGAAGCCCTCCGCGAGCCTAGCCAGCTTGCCGTAGCCGGCCGGCAGCATCGTCTCCAATCTCAAGCGCAGGATGCGTGCAAGAACCGGCGATGAACCGCCGGAAGAGACCGCCACGACCACTGGCGAGCGATCGACGATGGAGGGCACGATGAAGCTGCAGAGCGGCGGGACATCCACGACGTTGACCGGAATCGCCCGCTCGCGGCACCGCCTGGAGACCTCGCGGTTGACGGCCTCGTCGTCGGTTGCGGCGATGACCAGGGCGCACGCGTCGATATCGGCGGGCTGAAATGCGCGGGCGTGGTGAGTGATTCTCCCGGCATCCCGATAGCGCACGAGACTTCTGCCGATTTCCAGCGCCACCACCGTGACCGCGGCATTCGCCCGCATCAGGAGCTCGACCTTACGAGCCGCCACCTCGCCTCCGCCCACGACAAGGCACGGCCGGGAGCGGATATCGAGAAAGATCGGCAGAAAATCCATGCGCCACCCGCACTGCGGCCACTGTCTGCAATCCATTAAATGTGCAGCGCACGGTGCCTGGAATATCTCCAAAGGAACATACCGTATGGCCAACGGGGATAGACGGGTGCCCCGGCGCCCTAGGCCATGCGCGTGCCGGCGGGCGCTGCTGCTCGGGCGAGCGGCAGAGAAATCACGGTATCATGCGCGCTTGCAAGCGGTTCGAGCGGCTTTCGCCTCATCGATTTCCTGCTCCGCGCGCAAACCTGCAGCCGCACGCGATGCCGGACACGCGACGCGCCGGCGCTCGTGCAAGCACACAGGCGTGCGGGCAGATTCGAAGCCTTATTCGGAGTGGCACCATGGACAAGCAACCCTCGAGAACCATCCCGCACGCACCGATTGAGATGAGTTGGGTCGGCGGCCTCGCCTTCGAGGCAGGGCGGCCGCAAGGGCCCATGGTTCG
The DNA here is from genome assembly GCA_021809525.1 of Pseudomonadota bacterium. Classification (GTDB taxonomy): domain Bacteria; phylum Pseudomonadota; class Gammaproteobacteria; order Steroidobacterales; family Steroidobacteraceae; genus 13-2-20CM-66-19. The sequence goes on from JAKAYU010000119.1 coordinate 3,256, forward strand.
CGTCGATGGCGATGGGAAGTGCGCACCCAGTCCGTTTGACCTGCTGCTCAGCGCGATTGCCACCTGCGCCTCAGTGGATGTCGTCACCATTCTCGAGAAGCAGCGCACGCCGGTACAGGCACTCGGCGTGCGCGTCGAAGCGACTCGCCTCGATTCCCTTCCGCGCCGCCTGAGCTCAGCAACGTTGCATTTCCGCATCCGGGCGCCGGGGACGACGCTGGAGAAGGCCACGCGCGCCGTCGAGCTCTCGGTCACCAAATACTGCAGCGTGCGCTCCGCGCTCATCGCTGAGGCGTCCGTGACCTGGCAGGTCGAGCTCCTATCGTGAGACCTGCTCATGCGCAGCTCGCGCGATGGACGTGGACGGCGAGGCGGATGATCGCCACTCCCGGCGCCCGATGACTCGCCCTTGGGGTCGACGGCCTGCGCCTTCCGGTGTGGCATCGTCTCCCGAGTCCTCTGCGCATGCAGCGCGCGAGTCAAGCCTGCGCTGCGCCCCCCCGCTGCGGACTGGCGCTCACGCGAGGGCTTCGACCACGCGCGTCCACGCCCGCGCCAGATTGCGCCGGTTGTAACCGCCGCCGCCCATCGCGAGCAGGCGGCCTTCGCCGTGCCGCTCTGCGAGCACGCGCAGGCGCGCAGCCGCGTGCGCGTGTGCCGCTTCCGTGTAGGCCAGGTGTGTAATGGGATCGCCCGCGAGCGAATCGGCCCCACACTGCAGCAGGATCAGCTGCGGCCGGCGCGCATCGACGTACGCTTCGACTTCAGCGAAGGCGGCGAGGAACTCGGCATCGCCGGCGCCGGCCGGCAGGGGCAGGTTGAGCTTCGTTCCGGCTGCCGGGCCGCGGCCCGTCTCGCTGCGATCTCCGCTGCCCGGATACAGTGTGCGGCCGTCTTCATGCACATCGGCAAAGGCGACGTGCGGGTCCTCCTCAAAGCCGTAGAAGACCCCATCGCCATGATGCGCATCGATGTCGACATACGCCACACGTTCAAGACCATAGCGGCGCCGGGCCGCCTCGATCACGACCCCGCAGTCGTTGAACACGCAGAACCCCGCCGCATGGCCGCGCCCGGCGTGATGCAGACCGCCGATCGGCATGAAGGCACGCCGCAGCGGCCCGGTCATGATGCCCTCCAGCGCCTCGAGCGCCCCGCCGACCACGTGCGCGGCCGCCTCGAACACGCCCGGGAACGCCGGCGTGTCGCCCGCATCCAGAAAGCCCTGCCCGGCGCGCGAGGCCGCGACGACCCGCTGCACATACGCCGGCGTGTGAAAGTATTGGAGTTCCTCGCGCGTTGCAGGGCGTGCCGCGCGCCGCTCGAGCCGGGCCCAGCACGGGGAGCGCTCGAGCTCGCGCATGAACGCGTCGTGACGGTCGGTCCCGAACGGGTGCTCGCCCGGGAACCCGTAAGCGGCGATCTCGGCCCCCGCGATCAGAATTTCCGTCGGTTGCATCGCTCGTCCCCGTCCACGCCCGTCTCATGAGTCAATCGGCCCATACTACCCTCGTCCCCTCGCCCCCGCCGCCCGGCTCAGCGCTCCCAGCGGATCCAGGCGCCGTGCGGATGCACCCGCGCCAGCAGCTCATCGGCTCCGCCGGGCCAGAGCGTGAGCCGAAGTAACGCCGGCTCGTCCTTCTCTCCGAGCTCCAAGCGCAGCCAGGCGAGCGGCGCGTCGCGCGATGCCGCAGCGCCGACGCCGGCCAGACAGCCCGCGATACGCTCCTGCGAGGTGCGATCGAGGTAGCTCCAGAACACGCTGTGAAACACGACACGCGTGACACCCGGTTCGGCGGAGGACGGAAGAACGGATTCGATCCAATCGGCCGCGTCGGCCCGCTCGACGGTGATGGGATCGGCGCACAGGGTCATGATCGCCGCCTCCAGCCGTGCAAGGCGCTCGGTCTGGTCCGCCCACACGTAGGCCATCAGCCGCTCGCGCTGCGCCGGGTCCGCGACGTTCAACGGATGGCGATCGCAGCCTCGTCGCGAGCGCACGCTGAGCGGCGCCTGAAGCGCGGGACTGGCGCCTTTCCACCCGCACTTCAGCGTGACAGCCGCAGGCTCGCCATGCGGCGCAACGCGTGCATCGCGGCCGGCGAGCCAGCTCACGGCCCCGAACTGGTACGCGTACCGCTCCGCGATCAGGTTCAGTCCCGCACTCGCACCCAGTTCGAACAGCTGCAGGGGTCGGCGCGTTCGGGCCGCGATTTCCAGCCAGCCGGCGATGATGGCGGCAGAGCGCCCGACCTCATTGGTCTGCGGCGGATGGCGCACGAATTCGCGCACGAATGCGGTTTGTTCCCGAAGCAAGCGCCGCGCGGCGGCGCGCAGCCGCGCCGGGTCGGGCATGGCGTGCGGGGGATACAGCGCCGCCAGCGCACCGGCCCGGCCGGCCCGCACCAGGTAATGCAGCGCGCCGGCAACGCGCAGCGGCACCGAGTCCGCATGCGGGCCGGGATCGCCCCGCCAGGCGAGTATGTCCGCCTCGATGGCGCTCGAGCGATCAAGCCCCGCCCCGAGCGTGCGGCACAGCACAGCCGTGAACGGCGAGCCGAGCTGATCGCAGTAGACCGCCTGCGCGCCGAAGGCCTCCCGCACGCGCCGCTCGCTGTCGGATTGCGCTGAGCGCTCTGTCATGGGCCGCAACCAAGACTGGGCACATCCTGGGCAGGAACATATCAGGTTTCGGCGCCTGCGCTCCACTGCGCGGCGCGCCGTCGGTCACGTGTACGATCAGGAGCGCCGCGGCGAGGCGCAGCTGAACGCTGGCAAACCGCACTTCATCGCCCGGGTGCGCCGCAATCAGCATGGCGCGCTGGCCGAGGAACAGAGAAGCAGCGGCAGAGGTCTGCGCTCGAGTGCGCTGCCCCGGCTGGTTCCGGATGTCATGCATTGCTCCCTCCCCATGCGGCGGATCTGCCCCGCGGCGCCTTCTTTTTATAGTTGGACTCCTGAAGCGCGCTGCGTTGCACGCGCCCCTGCTCGCGGGCGGCACACCGCAGCAGAGTCCGGGCGCACCGACCGGCCCGGATCCCGCCGCTCAACTCGGGTATCCATCCATTGCCGTCTGTCGCGACTGTCCCGCATCGCTGCCTGCACTAAAACGGCATGCCCGGCGGGATACGCGGCGTCCTGTACTTGAGCTCCGTGCGCAGCATGGCCGGGCGCGTGAGCAGCTGCGCCATGCTCCGCTCCCACGCTGCCTTGACGGTATCGCCGTCGGCCGCTGCGAAACGTGTGGCAATGCGCCGCAGCCGGTCGTTGATGAGTGCGGCCACATCGGGCGAGGTGCGCCGGTCCCGGGCGGTCCGCGCCAGCGTCATCAGCGTGCGATAGGCGATCCGGCGACCCACCGCGTCGTGCTCAGCGCCGACCGTGGCGGCAAGCAGCCGGCCGAGCAGATCCTCGAGGCCCGGCAGGTGCGGATCCGCCAGATGCTGCTCGTAGAGGCGGGTCAGGCGCGAGGGTGCGAGCAGCGCATTGAGGGTCACCTGTGCGGCAACGTCGGCGGCGACCAGCGGATCGAACACCGCACCGCCGGCATTGGCCAGCACCTCCTGGTTGAACTGCGGATTGTCCGCGCCATGGATCCCGTACGACAGTTCCATCAGCAGTCGGGGCGGCACGGTGAGCTCGCGGGTCGACAGCGTCTCGAGCAGCGCATCGATCGCCGCGTTCTGTTCGCGCGCATCCACCGGCCTTGCGGGCGGGTGCGCATGGCCGTTGATGGCGTAGCTGTAATCGACGCCGCCGACGAGCTTCGCCGCCGCAACCGCCTCGTAGCGCTGCAGGAGCCACACCAGCACGAACTCGCGGCGCAGGTCAGCGAGCGGCTCGTTCGGCAGCAGCACCCGCGGCCCGAAATCATCCAGCGCCACGCGCCGCACCGCCATCATGTGCTTCAGCGCCGCGACCGGATCCGGGCCGTCGTCCCAGAGGCTCGCCCACGGTGTGGGCGAGCCCGGCGAGCGGGCATCGGTATCGGTGATGTAGCGGGCGCCGGAGGCGACCATCGCATCGGCCAGGGCGCTGTCGTAGTGCCGCAGGCTCTCCCCCGGCGGCGGCTCGCCGTACAGCCATTTCACCGTGAACATATCCCAGCTGCCGAGCCCCGTGGCGTAGGCCTGCGACAGATCGATCCGCCCGTCCTTCAGCAGGATGCGCGGACCGGGGTAGTCCATCACCGATGAGCGGTGCTGAGTGCTGCCGGCGAAATTGTGACTGAACCCGAGGGTGTGCCCGACTTCATGTGCGGCGAGCTGACTCAGGCGCAACAGCGTGGCGCGCACCGGGTCGTCCGGTCCGCCGGTATTGTCGTACTTCGTGCCCACCAGGGCGTGGAAAATCCGCATGTCCTGACGCGCGCGCAGCGAGCCGAGCACCGCGACGCCGCGGATGATCTCCCCGGTACGCGGATCGACGATGCGCTCGCCGTAGGACCAGCTGCGTGTGAGCCGGTCGTCCCAGAAGACGACGTTGTAGCGCACGTCGTTGGGACTGACGCCCTTCGGCAGGACCTTGACCTGGAAGGCGTCGATATACCCGGCCGCCGCGAACGCCTTGGCCCAATAGCGCACCCCGCGCAGCAGCGCGGCGCGGATCTGCGGCGGCGCCGCCCGATCGATGTAGTACACGATCGGCTTGCGCACGCGCGAGCGTGCCCGGTTGGGATGAATCTTCTGCAGCCGCCAGCGCGTGGCGTATTCGTGGAACACGCGCTGGCCGAGCGGCGTGGTGTAATCGTACACCGCGATCGGCTCGCCGCCGGCGCGGATGTCGTAGGGATGGGGTGTGTAGCCCGGCGGCGGCAGCCTGATGAGCGAGGAATGCACCACGAAGCTCACCTTGTGCGCATCCGGCGCGACGCTGCGCACCGCGGCGCCCGGGTCGCTCGACTCGAAAGTCTCGAGCGCGGCAAACGCGATGTTGTCGGGGAAGTCCTGCACCGCGCGCAGCAGCGGCGCGCTCAACGCTGGAACCAGTTTGAAGGGCGCGCCGCCACCGGAGTCGAGCTGACGGGCGAGGTGCATCACGTCCTCGGTGAGAAACGGCGCGATGTCGATCACCACACTGCCGTCGGGCTTGATGCTGACGGGACGGCTCATCCACACGACATCGATGGGAAAGCTCTCGCTCACCCCGCGCTGCTCACTTGCCGTCCCGCCCACGGCCCGGAAGCGCGGATTCTCGAAGGCGATGGCGACTTCGGTGCCGACGCGGCGGAAATCGAGCAGTTCGGTCCGGCCAGCAAGCCCCCGGTCGAGGGTGATGGCCGCCGAGCCGAGGCCGGTCTGCAGCGAGGTGGCATAGAGGTAACGGCCGTAGATGCCTTGCGGATCGGGCGGCGGCAGAGTCAGCAGAATGCGCCCGTGCACCGTATCGACGTGCACCGGCAGAAGCCCCTGGGCGCTCGCCGGCGCCATCGACAGCGCCGCAACGGCCAGCACGATCCCCGCCACGACGCGGCTGAACGCCGCAACCTGCAGCTTCATCTGCGTAACCTCCCGCGCATCCCAGACGCCTTGGCACCCTTCGATCGGGTGCGGCGCTTCAGTCATCTTATGTTAAATGCGCCGGCCGCTCCGGCATCGCACAACGCCACTATACGCCGCCCGGCTCGCTCGCCGTGAGCCCCATCAGAGAGGTCTCACCCGGCAGCCGCGTTCTGCAGCCGGTAACGCAGCCACACCGCGCCGCCCTCGAGGACTTCGCTGCTGGCGAGCTGCATGCCGGTGAGCGGCGCGCGCTGCTCGGACTGCGCCGCGCTCGAATCGAACACGCTGGGCGCGCCCTGAGCGCCATCGACCGCGGGGCACAGCGCGAGACTGATCTCGTCGATCAGGCCGGCGCGCAGGAACGCCCCATTCACGTGACCGCCGCCCTCGACCAGCAGCCGTTTGATGCCGAGTTCGCGATTGAGGAACTGGAGCGTCGCGTTCAGATCAATAGTCTGCTCGCCGGCAAAGAAATACGACACCCCGTCGCGGCGCAGGCCCTCCAGATGCGCGTCGGTCACCTGCGTGCCGAGCACCGTCACGATCGGATCGCCGCCGATGTCGGCGCGGCCCCAGGCAATCTTGCCGTGCGCATCGAGCACGATGCCGAACGCCGGCGCCGTGCGCCGCACGAGCCAGGGCTCACGCGGATAGGTGCGCTCGGCGTGCGGCGCATAGGCGCCGGCCCTGCTGAACTCCTGGCCCGTGACGCGCCCGATCAGCCAAGCGTCGCCCCCGAGCCGCTCGTGCAGGCGCTCGAACAACGTGCCGCCGTCGCGGGTCGGAGGGCGCCAGCGGCTGTGCAGGATGCGACCGTCGAGGCTCGCGACCATGTGGCAGATGACATACGGCTTCATCAACGATCCTCCTCTATCGGCCCCGCGGCGAGAGGCTGCCGAGGGGCGATTTAATACGCCGTGGCGCAGCGGCGCAACGCTCCGGACGGATGAGGCCTCCCCGCCACGGCGGGCAGAAATGCTATCGCGCGCACAGTTTCGCGCCCTCGTGCTGGCATTGCCACGGTTTTGCCCGTATGAGTGGCCGCACATCGGTTCGCGCAATACCGGATCAACTGAGGGGCGACCCATGATCGGCGTCACAGTTTTTGCCGCGATGACGGTGCTGCTCGTCGGCTATGCGCTGATGCTCTACCGTGGGCTCTCGCATGCCCGGCTGCAGCTGGCCAGGGCCTGGTCCAACCTGCAGTTCGCGTGGGCGCGGCGGGACGGGGAACTCGCCCGGCTCGTTGAGCTGTGCCGCCAGGACGGTCAATGCGACAGCGAGGTGATCGAGCGTGTGCTGCGCGCACGGGATACGCTCCAGGCCGCACGTGCCCAGCATGACATCGCCGCCGTGAACGGCGCGGAAGACACCCTGCGCGCAGCGCTCGTCACGCTCTACCCCATCGCCGCGCGCCACCCGGATCGCCAGGCCGAGACCGCATTGCGCGAGAT
>JAKAYU010000120.1 GCA_021809525.1 Pseudomonadota bacterium
TCTCGCCAGTTGAGCCGCCTGTACGAGCGGCTCGGGCGCGCAGCGCCCGAGAGCCTCTCCCGGCCGATCTCCACCGGCGGCGGCAGCCCGGAGCACGGCGGAGTCATGCGCCGATCCTATGCGAGTTGAGCGCGGCACCGCCCTGCGCGCGCTCGCGCCCGCGCTGCTCCTCGCCGCCCTCGGCGGCTGCGCCTGGTTCGTGCCGGACCTCAAGGCGCCGCGCCTCGCCGTCGTTGACGTGCGGGTGCGCCGCGCGGACTTCTGGCAGCAGCAGCTCGATGTACGGCTGCGGGTGCGCAATCCCAACTCCATCGGCCTGTCGGTCGCCTCGCTCACCTATACGCTGGCGGTGAACGGGCAGCCGGTGGCCGACGGTCGCTGCGCGCAGCGCTTCACCGTACCGCCCCACGGCACCGCGGAATTCAACACCGAGGTCACGGCCAACATGGCCGGAGCGTTCCTCACGATGCTCGGCGCCGGCCGGGCGCAGCCGGTGCATTACCGCCTGCGCGGCAAGGTGGTGCTGGCGCACGGTCTGCTGCGCGAACTGCCGTTCGATGAGCGCGGAGAGTTCCTGCTGAAGTAGCGCGCCCGCGCACGAGCGGGAACCTCCACCCCGATAATCGAATCGGAAAGATGAACGCGGCAGCAGTCGCGCCGGATCGGTCCGCACCCCCCGGCGCCCCTGCCGTGTCGGCCGCGCTGGCGGCCGTTGCCGGGTGCTTTGCCGCCACCGCTCGCGCGGCAAGCTCCGCTGCACAGGAGCCCTCAAGCGATGATCAAGCATTTCGTACCCGACGCCGATCTCGTTCCCACCTACGGCTCGCGCTGCATGTCCGAGCCGGTGCCCAAGTACCGTCTGCCGGACGGTGAGATGAGCCCGCGCGCCGCCTACCAGCTCATCCACGATGAGCTGATGCTCGACGGCAACGCGCGTCTGAACCTCGCCACCTTCGTGACGACCTGGATGGAGCCGGAGGCCGAGCGGCTGATGGCCGAGACGTTCGACAAGAACATGATCGACAAGGACGAGTATCCGCAGACCGCCGAGATCGAGGCGCGCTGCGTCAACATGATCGCGCGCCTGTTCAACGCATCCGAGCACGAGCACCCGGTCGGAGTCTCGGCGATCGGCTCGAGCGAAGCGGTCATGCTGGCCGGCATGGCGCTGAAGTGGCGCTGGAGGGCGCGCCGCCGCTCGGCCGGCAAGCCGGCCACGGCGCCGAATCTGGTCCTCGGCGCCAACGTGCAGGTGGTGTGGGAGAAGTTCTGCCGCTACTGGGAAGTCGAGCCACGCTACATCCCCATGCGGGCAGGCCGCTACCTCATCACGCCCGAGGAGGTGCTGGCGCGCGTCGATGAGAACACCATCGGCGCCATTGCCATTCTCGGCACGACCTTTACCGGTGAGTTCGAGCCCATCGAAGCCATCCACGACGCGCTGCTCGCGCACAACGCCGCACACGGCCTCGCCGTTCCGCTGCACATCGATGCGGCCAGCGGCGGCTTCGTGGCGCCGTTCATCCATCCTGAGCTGCGCTGGGACTTCCGTCTGCCGAACGTCGTGTCGATCAACGCCTCGGGGCACAAGTACGGACTGGTGTATCCGGGCGTCGGCTGGGCCCTGTGGCGCGGCAGGGCGCACCTGCCCGAGGAGCTGGTGTTCCACGTCAACTACCTCGGCGGGGACATGCCCACCTTCACGCTCAATTTCTCGCGCCCCGGCAACCAGATCGTCGGGCAGTACTACAACTTCCTGCGCCTCGGGCGCGCGGGCTACACGCGCATCTTGTCGACGCTGCGCGAGGTCGCCAGCGGACTTGCCGCGAAGGTCGCCGCCCTCGGCCCGTTCGAACTGCTGAGCGACGGCTCGTCGATCCCGGTGTTCGCGTTCCGTCTGAAGGAGCCCTCGCGCTATTCCGTGTACGACGTCTCGGAGCGCCTGCGTGTGCGCGGCTGGCAGGTTCCGGCCTACACCCTGCCGCCGGATGCCGCCAACGTGGCCGTGCTGCGCATCGTGGTGCGCGAGGGGTTTTCGCGCGACATGGCCGACATGCTGTTGAAGGACTTGCGTGCAGTGATCGGCGAGCTCGAGAGCGCCCCGCCCGCCCGGCCGAAGCAGGCCGACCGGCACTTCCATCACGGTTGAGCCCGCCGGGGAGGCTGCTCCGCCGCCGTTGCAGGGCTTGCGCGTCCCCTCGAACGGCCGCGATACCGCGGCGCTAGTCTTCCTCCGCCCGCGGTCGGAACGCCTGCACCAGCTCCTGCTGGCGGCGCGAGGGCACGGGGTCGTAATGGCTGAGCGCCATGACGTAGCTGCCCTCACCGCCGGTGAGCGCCTTCAGGCGCGACTGGTAGTCGATGATCTCAGCGAGCGGCACCAGGGCCGAGACGGTGGCCAGCTGGCCCGGCAGCGCCTGATTGCCGTTGATGCGCGCGCGCTTGGTGGCCAGATCCCCGGTGATGTCCCCAAGGGCGCTCGAGGGCGCGGTGATCTGAAGATGCACGATCGGCTCGAGCACGATGGGGTTGGCCTTGCCGAGCGCATCGAGGAAGGCTTTGCGGCCGGCGGACACGAACGCCACTTCCTTGGAGTCGACCGGATGGTGCTTGCCGTCGTAGACGGTGACACGGATGTCCTGCAGCGGGAAGCCGGCGAGCGCCCCCTCGGCGAGCACCTGGCGCACCCCCTTTTCCACCGCCGGGATGAACTGGCCCGGAATCGACCCGCCGGTGACGGCATCGACGAACTCGAAGCCCGCGCCGCGCTCGAGCGCCTCGATGCGCAGGAAAACCTCGCCGAACTGGCCGGCCCCGCCGGTCTGCTTCTTGTGGCGGTTGTGTCCCTCGGCCGCGCGCGTGATCGTCTCCCGATACGGAATGCTCGGCGGATGGGTGTGCACCTCGACGCCGTAGCGCTCCTTCATGCGCTCGAGCAGCACCCGCAGGTGCAGCTCCCCGGTGCCGTAGAGCACCGTTTCGTTGAGCGAGGCGTGCTGCTCGATGCGCACTCCCGGATCCTCGGCGGTGATCTTGTGCAGCGCATCGGCGAGGCGCTGCTCGTCCCCGCGCCGCTGCGGCTCGATGGCCAGCCCCAGCATCGAGGGCGGCAGCGCGACCGGCGCGAGTCGGTAGTGGTCCTGCTCGTGCGAGTCGTGCAGCACGGCGTCCCGGTGCAGCTCATCGACCTTGGCGATCGCGCAGATGTCGCCGGGAATCGCCTGCGGTATCTCCACGCTCTCCTTGCCCGTGAGGCGGTACAGGTGGGCCACCTTGAAGGGCTTGCGCGCATCGTCCACATACAGCTGGCTGCCCGTGCGGATGGTGCCCTGATGCACGCGCAAGGTCGCGAGCTTGCCGACGTAAGGATCGATCATGACGCGAAACACGTGCGCCACGACGTGTTTGTCCGGATCGGGCGTCACCTCGACGCGCCGGGCTTGCTCGCCCACGCCCCGCAGGAACGGCGGCGGATTGCCTTCGGCGGGATTCGGCATCAGCCGCTCGATGATCTTCAGCAGCTCGCCCACCCCGGCGCCGCTCTCCGCCGACGTGAAGCACACCGGCACCAGATGCCCCTCGCGCAGCGCCTGCTCGAACGGCGCATGCAGCTGCTCGCTTGTCAGCGCCTCGCCCTGCTCCAGATACAGCGCCATCAGCCGCTCGTCGAGCTCGACCACCTGATCGACGATCGCGGTGTGCGCCGCCTCGACGGCGGAGAATTCGACCGGGGCGTCGTGCGGTTCGAAAAAGCAGTCGCGCACGGCCGCACCGTTGTCGGCCGGCAGGTTGAGCGGCAGGCACTCGGGGCCGAACGCGGCGCGCAGCCGCTCGAGCACCCCGGCGCAGTCGGCCTCACGGCTGTCGATCTTGTTGACGATCAACAGCCGGTCGAGACCGCGCTCGCGCGCGAAGCTCATCAGGCGCTGCGTCACGGCGTCCGGGCCGCTCACCGCGCTCACCACCACCGCGACAGCCTCGACCGCCTCGAGCACCGCCAACGTACGCGGGAGGAAATCCGCGTAGCCGGGCGTGTCGAGCAGATGGATGCGGGTCGCGGCGTGCTCGAAGGCGAGCACGGTCGGCTCGAGCGAGTGCCTGAGCGCGCGCTCCTGCGGATCGAAGTCCGATATGCTCGAGCCACGCTCGATGCTGCCCTTGGCGCGGATCGCGCCGGCCTCGAGCAGCAGGGCCTCCGCAAGCAGCGTCTTGCCGGCACCAGCGGCGCCCGCGAGCGCAATGTTGCGAATGCCCGTGTGGTCCACGCCGTATGCCCCACCGCAGCACCGAGGAGCTGGCAGGGTACTCCCGCGCCCGGCGCGGCGCAAAATCCATCCGCTCAGGGCGCGGAGAGCTCGATCGCCATGCCATCCTCACCGACAGTGGCGAGGCGCACCGTCCGCCGCCACACGCGCTGCAGATACTCGAGCACTTTACGGCTGCGTTCGAGGTCGAGGCCGCGGCGGTCGAGCACCTGATCGTGCGCGAGTTCGAGGGTTCCGTCGGCGTGCAGGTGCCGCACCAACACCGTCGGCGCGCCGAAGTTGTACTTCGGTGCGAGAATCGCCTCGCGCAGCGCATCGATGTCCTGCTCGAGCACCCGGATCTTGCCGTCGCGCGCCCGATAGCGGAACAGGCCGAACTCGCCGGCGAGCTCGCGTGTCAGATGGTTGCGGATGAAGGCAAAGTCGTCATCCTGGGCGCGGATGGCGAAGGCCGCCTCCAGGCCCTGCTCGGCGATGATGTGCTCCCAAAGCGCGAAGCCGAGGTGGTACGGGTTGATGCTGAGCGCGACCTGCTCGTCGGCCGCCACCGGCCGCACCACGTCCGAGTGGCACTTGATCGCATCGACATACGCCTGCTGCCCGATGAAGTCCGCCTCGCGCAGCAGCCGGGCATGCCAGTACGACGCCCACCCCTCGTTCATGATCTGCGTGACGAACACCGGATAGAAATAGAACGACTCCTCGCGCACCGCGAGGAAGATGTCCCGCTCCCAGCTGTCCATCTCCGGGGCGTACTGCGCCACGAACCACAGCAGGTCGCGCTCCGGATGCGGCGGCACCGGTGCGCGCGCCCGGGGCGCGCTGCCCGCGCCGGCCGCACCGGGCTCGAGCGCCGCAAAACGCCTACGGAATGCATCGTCGGCGAGCGCTTTCGGCGGCTCGGCGTACTCCGGATAGCGCGCGCGGCGCAGCGGCTGATCGACATCGATGTGCTGTTCGAGCGCCAGGGCCGCATCGAGCACCGCCTCCACGCGCTCGATGCCGTGCGTCTCGATGGCCTGCTGGATCTGGCGCGCATGCTGCGCGGCGTGCTCGACGATGCGCTCGCTCACCTGGGTCTGGCAGCGCTGAAACAGCAGATTGTTGCGAGAGAAGTCCGCGTGCCCGAGCACGTGCGCGGTCACGAGCACGTTCTCGGCCAGTCCGTTGCCCGCCGAGAGGTAGGCATGACCGGGGTTGCCCGGAAAGACCACTTCGAACAGTCGCGAGTGCCCCATGTGCCGCTGGATCAGCTGATAGATGTAGCGCACTCCGAAGGACCAGTGCGGCATGCGCACGGGCAGGCCGTACACGGCGATCTCCATCATGAGCGAGTCCGGAACCGCCTCGAACTCCACCGGGTGAAACCGCAGTCCGAGGTCGCGGGCCAGCTGCTCGATGCGCGGCACGTAGTTCTGCCAGTCCTCCCGGCTCACGCGTCCTCCGCGGCGCGCTGCTGCGCGGCGAAGAAGCGGCGGATCGCGCCCCATACGTCCTCGAATTGCGCGAGCACGCAGCTGTCGGCGGCGCCCCCCGCGGCGGCGAGCTGCGCGAACAGCCGCCCGGTCTCGGTCTGCAGGTGCCGCGAGACACCGGCCGCCACCTCCAGATAGCCGCAGAAGCTCACCTCGGCGGCGAGCGCCGCGAGCGCTTCGCGCGCCGCTACCGCATCACTCGCCGCGTTGTCCCCGTCAGAGGCGTAAAAGAGATAGATGTTGTAGTGTCCGGCGTCGAATCGTTCCCGGATGATCTCGCTCACTTTGGCGAGCCCGCTCGAGGCCACCGTGCCCCCCGAGCCGCTCACCTGGAAGAACTCCGGCTCGGTGAACTCCCAGGCATCGGTCGTGTGGGCCACGAACACCGTCTCTAGCGATCGGTACTGACGGCGCAGGCCCTGCACCGTCCAGAAGAAGAACGTCTTGGCGAGCTGCCGGTCGCGCTCCGACATGCTCCCGGACACATCGAGCAGTAAGAACACGACCGCACGCAGTGCCGGCCGGCGCCGGCGCGCAAGCTGGCGGAAGCGCAGATCCTCGTCGGTGAACGTCGGAACCGCCCCGGGCGCGGCGCGCCGCTTCACCAGCTCCTTGAAGGAGCGGCGCCGGTCGAGCCGCGAGCGCGCGCCGCGGCGGTCCCAGCCCTCGCGCACCCACTCGGCCTCCTCGGACGGTCCGGTGCGCGGGAGGAGGTTCGGCAGCTGCATCTCCTCCCAGAGCCACTCGACGATGTCGTCGATCTTCAGCTCGAGCAGCAGCTGCACCTGGCCTTCCGCCTCACCGCCCGCGCCCTTGCTGCCCGCGGCACGCTCCTCGGTCGGATCGAGGAATACGTCACCGGGCTTGGCCTGCCCCTGCCCGACTGCCTGGCGCTCCGCGGCGCGGCGCAGACGGAAGTGATAATGCTCGAGCAGCTTCACCGGCACGCGCACCGTGCGCACGCTGCCGCCGATGATCTCCCCTCCCGAGATCAGCTCCGGCAGATGCCGCCGCACCGCCTCGCGCACCTTGTCGTCGTGGCGCAGCCAGTCGCGCGCGCCGCGCGAGAACAGCTCGTACCACTTGGCCGCGCTGAAGGGCGGCTCGCGGGGCATCTGGTCGCTCGGGCCCACGGCTACTCCTGCGCCAGCAGCGTCGTGACATAGCTCAGCGCCTCCTTGGCGCTGTGCTCGTCGTAACCGTACTCGCTGATGAGACGCTGCTGCACGACGGAGATCTTCTGCCGCGCCTCCTCGTCGGGCCGTGCGGCGGAGGTCACGAGCCGCAGCACGTCGCGCCGCTCCTCGAACAGGTACTGCTCGATCGCCTCGCGCATGCGCGCATGGCTCGCGAGCTTGAACTTCTCGCCGGCCTTGAACGCGACCATCGCCTTGCGAACCACTTCCTGACGGAACGACAGCTTGCCCGAGTCGGACACTTTGATCTTCTCTTCGACCGAGCGCAGAAAACGCTCGTCCGCCGGCCGGCTCTCCCCCGTGATCGGATCGGTGACCTGGCGGTGATCGAGCGAGGCCTCCACCTCATCGAGGTATTTCTCGAGCAGCTGCTGCGCCTCCTCCTCGAACGAGGCGAACATGGCGCGATGCACGTCCTCTTTGACCCAGCGGTTGTAGAACTCCTTGCGGGCCGTGACCAGGTGATCGATCCAGGCCTTCTTCTGCTTCGCCTCCATGCGCGCATCGCTCTCGATCGCATCCTTCAGGGCGAGCAGCAGATCCATGCTGGTCAGGCTGCGGGTGGTGCCGCGGGTGATGGCCGTGGAGATTGCGTTGATGACGAAACGGGGGCTCACGCCCGTAAGCCCCTCCTCGGGCGCCTCGGCGCGCAGCCGCGCCGCCTCGCTCTCCGGCACCCCCTCGATCGCCTCCCCGGCGTACAGGCGCAGCTTCTTCGGCAGATCCAGGCCCTCGCGCTCGGGGCGCGCGAGGCGTGTCAGGATCGCGAACACCGCCGCCAGGTTGAGCACGTGCGGATCGAGGTGCACGTTGCGCAACGCCGCGGCGGCGCACACCAGCTTGTGGTAGATGCGCGCCTCGTCCCTGTACGACAGGGCGTACGGCACCTTGATGATCACCATGCGGTCGAGCAGCGCCTCGTTCTCCTTTTCCTGCAGGAACCGCTGGAATTCGGCGAGGTTGGTATGTGCGAGCACGGTCTCGTCGAGATGAATGAGCGGAAAGCGCGAGACCTTGACGTTCTTCTCCTGGGTGAGCGTGAGCAGCAGGTAGAGAAACTCGCGCTTGACCTTGAGAATCTCGATCATCTCAAGCAGACCGCGGCTCGCGGAGTAGACCGCGCCGGACCACGACCAGGCGCGCGGGTCGCCTTCATCACCGATCTGCGCGACCTTGGCCAGATCGACCGAGCCGACGAGGTCGGCGATGTCCGCGGTGGTCGGATCGTGCGGTGCGTAGGTGCCGATGC
This sequence comes from Pseudomonadota bacterium, assembly GCA_021809525.1. GTDB lineage: Bacteria > Pseudomonadota > Gammaproteobacteria > Steroidobacterales > Steroidobacteraceae > 13-2-20CM-66-19. The sequence continues at coordinate 8,186 of JAKAYU010000120.1, forward strand.
CGAGGCGCGCGGCCTCCGAGAGGAAGATGCGCTCGACCGGCACGGAGAGAAAGTCCCCGTCGAATTCGCGCTCCAGGTACTCGCGCGCCCAAGGCGAGAGCTCCCCGGGGACGCTCACCCCGTAGCGCTCGCGGAACTCCGCGCGCAGGCTCGCGGGAATGAGGTTCAGCGGGTTCTCGTGCAGCGGCGAGTCCTTGATCGCATAGAGCGCGCCCTCCTCGGTCCGGCTGTACTCCTCCAGCCCGCGCTTGAGCAAAATAGCGAGCGTCGACTTGCCGCCCGAGGGCGGCCCGAGCAGCAGCAACAGCCGCCGCCCGACGTCCGATCCGCCGGCCGCGGCCTTGAAGTACTCGGCCACGCGCGCGAGCGGCCCGTCGATACCGAACAACTCGCGGCGGAAGAGCTCGCCGGCCTGCTCGTCGGGCGAGCCGTCGGGCTCCCTGCGGCTCTCCTCGGCCGGCGGCTCGCCGCTTCGCGGCCCTCCCTCGAGCGGCGCATGCCGCCGCGCCGTGCGCCCGTGCCAGCAGAGCATGTCCCAGACATACTCGTGGCTCGTGCGGACCATGGCGGCGGGATTCGCCGGCAGGACATCCACCAGAAATTGCCCGAAGGTGCCCTCCCAGCGCTGCGCTCGGTGTGCGCGGCTGAAGGAACTGAGGGATTCAATGAATGCAGTGTGATCGATGCAGGCACCGCGTGGGGCCTCACCCGGATGGTTGGCACGTGATCGCATCGCCATAACCTCCCGCTTCGCAACGGCAGTGGCGGCCGTGAGAGGCTGCTGAGGCGCCCGCTGCGCAGACCGGATGACGCGCCTCGCGCTGTGCGAAAGCTGCCCAACTCGCGATCCCGCTGCCCTATACCTGTATGACGGCCCCGGCGGTGATTTGTTCCAGCGCCGCGCCGCGCACTCGCTTCCCTGCTCGTGCATCATCGCGCCGCTTGCGGCCCGGTGTCGAGACGCACTGCGCCGATCTCACGCATCGCCCAGGGGGCGTGTTTCGCCGCTTCGCGGCGCGCTTCTGATCCGCTTCCGGTGCCGATCGGCGCCGAAGTCCGCCCATCGCTCCAATAGTGTGAACGGCGACACTGCACCCGCGCGCCGCTGCGGGTTTCATGCTCAATGCACGTCGCGCATCCGCGACCGTGGCGCCTGCCGACCCTTCGGCGCCCGGTCCCGGGGGTGCGGCGGGGGACGGCTCCATGCCGCTGCTAGCGCCATAATAATGAGGGAGACCGGTTGTGGCCCATCCAGCTCCGAGTGAGTCTCGCGATTCTGCCAGTGACGTTGCCGCCGCCGCGCCCAGTGCCGCACGGACCGCGGTCGAGCTGACCGCACTCACCCGCCACGATGATTTCCTGCTCGAACTCGGCGAGCTGCTCGGCGGCCGGGCCAGTGTGCACCCGGCCGACTCGATCGACGCGGCGCTCGATCGCCTCGAAGCCGGCCGCGGCGGGCAGGTTCTGGCCATCGATGCCCGCCAGAGCAGCGAAGTGCGCGCCGACGTCGAGCGCGCCAGCGAGCGCTTCCCTCATGCCGTTATTCTGGTATTCACCGAGGACGGTGCGGAAAAGGCCGTCGCAGCCGCCGTCAAAGGCACCAAGGTCTTCGCGGTGCTCACGCTGCCGATGCAGCCCGACAAGACCTCCGCCGTGCTCGATGCCGCGATCGCCGATGCGCTCGGGCAGAACGCATCCCCTCAGGCCGCAAACAGCCGGCCGGTCCGCCATGCCGCTCCCACACTACGCAATCCACCCTCCGCGGCCGCCGGGACGGCCGCCGCCGAGCCCCCGTCCGGCGGCCGGCGTATGCGCATGTGGCTCGCCATCGGTGCCGGTGTCGTCCTGGCCGCCGGCGCGGGCGTGTTCCTGATGCCGAAGCGGGGCCGTGCGCCAGCCCCTGCCATGACGCACCAACCCGGTGCGCCGGCGTCGGCTGCGCCGCAGCACCAGTTTGCGGCCCTGCCCCGCCCGGCG
>JAKAYU010000121.1 GCA_021809525.1 Pseudomonadota bacterium
CCCGAGTCACTGTTCGCCATGGATTGGCGCACGCGCGCTGCTAATTTGGGGGGCGCACATTATAGGGGTATCGCCGCCGGGCGCCGCGGAATCCTCCGCTGCCGCGCGATACGGACACACTTGGCAGCACTGGCATCTCGAGTCTCATCACCATGACGGTTCGCCTGCGCGTCATCAGCGGGCAGCGCCGGCAGCTGGCCGGCCGGGACAGCGTGGAATTCGGTGCCACGGGCGGCACCATCGGCCGGTCGGCCGACAACGACTGGAGCCTGCCCGATGCCCGGCGGTACCTGTCCGCCCACCACGCCCGCATCTATTGCCGCGACGGTCAGTACTATCTAGAGGACATCAGCACCAACGGCGTGTACGTGAACGACGCCGCCGAACCGCTTGCCAGGCAGCGGCTCGAGGCCTATCGGCTGCGCGACGGGGATGTGCTGCGCCTCGGGGAATACCAGATCGGCGTCTCGCTCGAGGAGCCGCACACGGGCGACTCCTCGGCCGCTTTGCTGCCCTCCCGCATCCTCGCCGTGCGCCCGCTCGGGCCGGCCCAGACGGACATTGGCGCGATGCTGGACCTGGATGACCTGCTGAGCGGCGGTACGGCCGGCACGGGCGAACTGCAGCCCGGGGATGCGTTCGGCCAGGGCCGGGAGCTGCTCCCCGCCCGCCCGCTCAGCCCTGCCCCGGCCGATCCGCCTCCGAGAGACCGCGTCCGCGACGCCGGGGACACCACGGTGGCTCGCCGGCTGGCCCGCTTGGCGCGCCGGGACGAGGCCGCGGGTGGCCCCGACGGCACGGACTGGCAGGCATTCTGCCGCGGTGCCGGACTCAGGCCCGAACCGCTTCAAGCCCACGGGCAGGAGCTGATGCACCTGGCCGGCCGGCTGCTGCGCGAGACGCTGGTGGGCCTGAAGGACCTCGAGCGCTCCCGCGGGCAGATCCGGGAGCGCTTCCGGATCGAGCTGCCGCCCACGGAGCCCGAGGCACCCAGGCTCGGCCAGCTGACGGTGGAAGAGCTGCTGCTCGAGCTGTTCAATCAGCATGAGGCGCACACCGTCGACGCCGTGCGCTGGCTGCGCGAGCGGCACGATGAGATCAAGTCCCATGAGCAGGCGCTGGCTCAGGCGTTGCGGGCCGCGTTCATCGAGTTCCTGGGCCGCCTGGACCCCGCGGAGCTCGAGGGCCGGTTCGAGCGAGGGCGGCGTGGCAAGGCGGACAGCAGCCAGTACTGGGGGCTGTTCACCACCTTCTACCGCAATCTGCTCGACCGCCCGGCGGATCATTTGCCGCCGACCTTTGTCGAAGCCTTTGCTTCCGCATACAAGGAATCCCTGCGCCCGCAGACCCTGGACATGCCGCGCTCGGTCAGCCCCAAACCCGCCCGCTCGGGCTGAGCAGCGACGCGCCGCCGCAGGGGAGTCTCCCCTGTCTACCCGGCCGTGCCCCGCGAGCGAGCGACTACGGTTCGTGGCGCGCCGGCGGCCGCCGCCAGATCGAGTGCAAATCCCAGATTTGCATCCGCTCCACGCGCGAGCCACTGGAGCGCACCCTCACCGTATACGCCCCGCCGCGCGGGAACATTAGCTCCGCAGCCGTCAGTTCGCCGTGGTCCACGAACGCCTCCACCGACGAACGGTCGATGATCAGGTCCAGTTCGATGGTGCCATTGGGGCTCCCGAGCACCGCGACGTTGCGGGAATCAAAGAGGCTGGAGAAGCGATAATGCCCCGCGCGGGTCAGCGAGAATTGCCCGCGGGCGGCGTCATAGCCGATGCGGACGACTCTTGCCTCGCTCGAACCGATGGTGAAGAGGAACTTTCCTCGCTGTCCGACCCGGATCAGCGCGCGGATCTCATGCGCTCGGCCTCGCGCGGGCACTGACAGCACGGTGCGGCCGTGCGGTGCCACGAAGGCACCGAGCCGCCGCGACGCACCGCGCAGTTGCTTGAGTTCAGCGATGGGCCGCTGCATCAGGTGATAGGTGCCGTCCTGCCACCGCAACGACAATCGGCGCGGGAACGCCATCGCGCCGCGCCATGGCGAAGTCGGCGCGTTCTGGGCATAGAGCCAGTTGTCCATCCACCCCAGCATGATGACAGGCGGCTGACCGGCGGGCAGGTCGGACCACGATGCGCTTGCGTAATAGTCCTCACCGAGATCCAAGGGCTGCGCACGCGGGCTCGAAGCCTGGAACGTCCTGCCGTTGAAGCGGCCGATGAACACCTCACCGCCACCACCGGCGCCAGGGCGGTGCTGCTGGGCATCCACCTTGAGGACCCAGCGCAGCTCGCCCGGGCGATTCTCGACCGGCAGTTCGAACAGATCCGGGCACTCCCACACCCCGCTGACATTGCCCGCCGGGCCGAACTCACCGGTGTGCGTCCAGGTCTTCAGATTCGGGGATTGGTAGAACGAGACGCGCCGCTCGGCGGCGCGTGAGACCACCATGACCCACTCGTTGCGCGGCGCATACCAGAACACCTTGGGATCACGGAAGTTGCGCAGGCCGATATTGAGCACCGGATTGCCGGCGTACTTCCTCCAGTGCATGCCTCCATCGGTGCTGTAAGCGAGGTTCTGAGTCTGCGGACCGGCGCCGCCGCGCGGGCTGGCCGTGTAAATGGCCACGAGCGGCGGCTTCCCTCCCACGCCGAAACCGCTCGTATCGTGCCAGTCCACGACCGCGCTGCCGGAGAAAATCATCGAGTGCCGCCCCTCCGGTATCGCCACCGGCAACTGCCTCCAATGCAGCAGGTCACGGCTGACGGCATGCCCCCAGCTCATGTGCCCCCAGCGCCTGCCGTAGGGGTTGTACTGGAAAAACAGGTGATAGCGCCCGTCAAAATAGACCAGTCCGTTGGGATCGTTCATCCAATTGCGGGCCGCAGAGAAATGCACCTGTGGCCGGTAAATCTGGTCGTAGCCCGGCATGCGCGCGGTGTGCGCCGCCTGCGCGGGGCAAGCAGGCAGCGCGGCACCGAGCAGCCCGGCGCCGAGCAGCCCCCCCAGGGAGCGCCCGCGGCGCGAACCGCGCTCAGGCGCGACCAAGGACGCGCTCCATCTCTTCCAGCCGCACCCGCCGTGTCTCCGGAAAGAACAGCGTGACCACCACCAGCTGCGCCACCATCGCCAGCGCGAAGAACACGAACGGCAGGCCCTTGGAATAGGCCGCGGCAACCGGGAACGCCGTCGCGATCAGCGCATCCATGAACCAGTGCGTGGAGGCCCCGAGTCCCTGGCCGCGGGACCGGACCTCGGTCGGGAATATCTCGGCGATGTACACCCAGATGACTGCGCCTTGGGAGAAGGCGAACGAAGCGATGAACAGCACCAGCATCCACAGCAGCGCCCCCTGATGAGTGCCCGACAGTTCGATGTACGCGGTGGCGGTGAGCGAGACGATCAGACCCACCGAGCCGACCCTGAGCAGCGCGCGTCGCCCGACCCGGTCGATCACCGCCAGCGCGAGCAGCGTGAAGATCAGGTTGGTCGCGCCGATGATCACCGCCTGACCCGAGGCAGATACCCGGCCGAAGCCTGCCGCCATGAAGATATCGTTGAGGTAGTACAGGATGGCGTTGATGCCCGAGAGCTGATTGAAGGCGGCGATCGCCATGGCAAGCAGCATCGCTCGCGCGTGACGCCGCCAGGACAGTCGCGCGACAGAGCCGTCAGTCCTGCGGTGCCCACGCGCGTAACTGTCAAGTTCCGTCCCGATGTCACTGACGCCGATGCGCGCCAGCACATCGGCAGCTTCGGCGCCGCGTCCGCGGATCGACAGCCAGCGCGGGCTGTTGGGGATGGTGAACAGCTGCGCGCCGAGCAACGCCGCCGGGACCGCCGCAACGAGGAACTTCCAGCGCCATTCCTGCGCACCGAGCGACGCGAGGCCGATGAGGTAGTTGCTGAGGTAGGCCACCAGAATGCCGAACACGATGTTCAGCTGGAACACGCCCACCAGTGCCCCACGCCGCTCCGTGGGCGCGATCTCCGCCAGATAGGTCGGGGCCAGCACGGTGGAGGCGCCGACCGCCAGACCCCCGAGCACGCGGGCGGCGATGAACCACGCGAGCGTGGGTGCCGCGAAGCTGCCGAGCGCCGAGAGCAGATACATCCCCGCGATCACCCGCAGGCAGTTGCGCGCGCCGAAGCGATCGCCTGGGTAGCCGGCGAGCAGCGCGCCGCTCAGCGTCCCCCAGAGCGCACTCGAGACCGTCCAGCCGAGTCCCGCCGGCGTGAGCGCGAAGGCCGTCGTCAGTCCGTGCGTGGCCCCCGCAATGACCGCCGTGTCGAAGCCGAACAGCAGGCCGGTCAGCCCGCCGACGAAGATGCCTTTGGCCAGAACGCCGTTCATCGGTCTCCCTCGAGATGCTGTCTCGTACGCAACCTGCAATCAGCCCCGGGGGCGGGCGCCTCAGCCGGTCGTGCGCTGCCGCACTGGGGTCTCGGTGAGCATCACCACGGACGTCGGCGCCACCTTGAAGGTGACCCCGTGCTCGGCGACAGGCAGATCCTTGTGGCCCCACAGGTCGCGCAGGCGCAGCGGCAGGTACCCGGGCAGACCGAGTTCGGACCATCGCAACCGGATGTGCAGCGGTTGCCTGCCGCGGTTCAGCAGGACGACCGCTTCACGGCCGCCGACGAGCGGGCGGACCCAGATCTCGGCACTGCCGTGCCGATAGACCGGGTGTCCCTCGATGCCGAGGCGGTCCTGATCCACTGCGATCACTTCGCGGTTGGTGAGAATGGCGCGGGTCGCCGCACTCATATGCGCCAGATCATTGCCGGCGATGAGCGGCGCAGCCAGCATGGCCCATAAACTGAACTGCGCGCGGTATTGCGCGGTGGTCATGCCACCGTTGCCCACCTCCAGCATGTCCGGATCGTTCCAGTGGCCCGGACCGGCGTATTTCGCGAGTCCCACCTGGCGATCCAGGATATTGAGCATGCCGAGAGAGAAGCCGTGCCGGCCGCTCCATGCGTCCCAGATGTCCGGCGTCGTGCGCCAGAGATTGCCACCCGCCGCCGCACCCCAGCGCCAGGGCTTGCGCACCCCCCAGTCGCAAAGGCTGAAGACGATTGGCCGGCCGCTCGCGCGTAGCGCATCGCTCATGGTGGCGTACGCCTCGCGCGGATTGAGCCCGCCGGTGTGGCACCAGTCGTACTTGAGATAATCGACGCCCCAGCGGGCGTACTGCAGCGCGTCCTGATACTCGTGCCCGCGGCTGCCCGGCCTGCCCTGGCAGGTCCGATCACCGGCATCGGAATAGATGCCGAATTTCAGCCCGAGCGAGTGCACGTAGTCGGCGACCGCCTTCATGCCGTGCGGGAAGAGCTTCGGATTCGGATAAATGTTGCCGTTGGCATCGCGCCCGCCCTGCCAGCAGTCGTCGATGATCACGTAGCGGTAGCCGGCCGCCCTCATGCCCGAGGCGACCATCGCCCGCGCCTCGCGCTCGATCAGCCGTGCGCTCACGCGGCATCCGAAATGGTTCCAGCTGTCCCAGCCCATGGGCGGGGTGAGCGCCAATCCGTTGGCCGGGCGCGCGCGAAAATGCATCGCCCCGCCCGCCAGCGCCACCGGTACTGGCGCGAACACCACCGTAATCAGCACCAGCAGGATGCGCGGAAATCTGAACATGTGTCCTCCTCAGGCGCTGCGGCAGTGCCGCGCGATGTAGTCTTGATGAGTCGGCATCCCGGCTGCCGCGGCGGCCATGGTGCGCCGCAGCTGCTCAAGGTACTGCGCGCCGGAGACGTTGCGGTAGTCGAGCAGCGGATCATTGCGCAGCGGCCAATTCATCTGCCCGATGTGCACCGCCAGCCAGCTGGCCGGCCCGAAAATGTCCATCTCGCTCGGCAGGATGTGCCCATAGCGGCGGAAATGCTCGATCTTGCGCTGCAGCGTCTCGGGTATCGGCATGCTCGCGCAGTACCGCCACATCTGCCCGTCGGTGCGGGCATTGAGATGGTAGTGCAGGATGATGAAGTCACGAATGCGCTCGACTTCGGCCACTGCGACTCGATTGTATTCGCGAATCACCAATGGATCGAATTGCTTGTCCGGGAAGTAGGCGATCAGCTTGGAGATGCCCGCCTGGATGAGGTGAATCGCAGTGGATTCCAGAGGCTCGAGGAAACCGCTCGACAGGCCGATCGCGATGACGTTCTTGACCCAATACTGCCGGCGGCGGCCGGGCGTGAAGCGGATCAGACGCGGCTCACCGAGCGGTCTGCCAGCGAGATTGCGCATCAGCACCGCGGCCGCCTCGTCATCGCTGATGAATTGCGCCGCGTACACGTGCCCATTGCCGGTGCGGTGCTGCAGCGGAATGCGCCACTGCCAGCCCGCAGCGTGTGCGGTCGAGCGCGTGTACGGTGTCAGTTCCGTATTCTCGCTGGGCACGGCCAGCGCCCGATCGCACGGCAGCCAGCGCGACCAGTTCTCATAGCCACACTGCAACGCGCCCTCGATGAGCAGCGCGCGCATGCCGGAGCAATCAATGAAGAGCTCCCCGCCGACGACGGTACCGCTGTGCAGGCGCACACCCTCGACGAAGCCGCTCTCGGGATTCTGCTCGACCGCCACGACCTTGCCTTCGATGCGCCTGACACCGCGCCCCTGTGCGTATTGCCGCAGGACGCTCGCATAGAGGCTGGCGTCGAAGTGATACGCGTAGAGGTAAGTCGACAGCACGTTGCGTGGGTCAGCCGACGGATGGTCGAACCGCCCCGCGTTTGCCGCGGCCCACGCCATGCAATACTCATCGAGGCTGCCCGCCTTGCCCTCGGCATGCGCCCGCTGCCAATGATGATGGATCTGCACCAGGTCGAAGGGCCGGCCGTAGCTGCCGAATGGATGGAAATAGCGCTGTCCCGTCCGACCCCAGTTGACGAACTGGATGCCGAGCTTGAACGTTCCCTTGGTGCGCCGCAGGAACTCGTTCTCGTCCAAGCCCAGCATGTCGTTGAAGAGCTTGATCGGCGGTATCGTCGCCTCGCCGACACCCACGATGCCGATCTCGTCCGACTCGACCAGCGTTATGGTGCAGTCCCGCTCAATGGCGCGACTGAGCGCCGCCGCGGTCATCCAGCCCGCAGAGCCGCCACCGACGATGACGATACGCTGAATTCTGCGATCGAACTCCGACATCTCCCCCCGCTCGTCACAGGTGATCGGCGGTGCAGCCCCGCAGCCGAGTGCCGCCCGGCCATATGATGCCGCAACACAGGGCCCGCCCGCGCGCGCCACTCCGCGCGCGCGGGCGGGCGTCCGCTCAGAACTTGACCTTCACGTCCGCGGTCACGATGCGGCCCGGCTCGGCGCTCACGCTCACCACGCCGGGGCCTCTCGTCACGGCACCACCGCCGCCCACGCCGAGCGTGTTCAGCAGGTTGTTCACGTGCACGCCGAAGGAAATGTGCCGGTTGATCTCATACGAGGCAAACAGATCTACAAAGTTCTGTCCGGGTGAGTAGAACGGTACCGGACCGCCGATGTTCTGCTGGCTCTGTCCCTGCCAGACGATCCCGCCGGCGAGCTTCCACCAGCGATAGGTCGGCGCGAGCACCCACATGACCTTCGACATCCCGCCTGGCAGGAACCCCGAGCCCAGATTGACCAGCTGGTTCGGGCTCGGTCCGACCTCGTTCGAATCGACCTTCGGGTCCTGGTAGGTGGCCTGCGCGTACAGCGAGAAGCCGCCGGTCGCCCAGGTTGCCTCGAACTCGACACCGCTTGCCGAGTACCGTTCGTTGAAGTACCGCGTGGCAACCGGCTGCGTCAGATCGAAACTCGACTCACCAAAGCTCGTATGGAAATACGACAGCGTCGCGCCATACGGCCCGCCGAGCAGCTCCCCGCCGTGCTTGATGCCGGCCTCCTGCTGCAGAACGATGTCGACCGCCTTGGCGGCACCTGAGGAATTCAGCGAGCCGTCCGGATTGGTGTAGCCGGAGAGAATGTTTCGGTCGGTGTTTGCCTTGCCGCCGCGGCTCGCGCGCGCGTACAGGCTGGTGTCTGAATTGATCATGTACAGCGCCCCGGCCGACCATGAGCGGTAGCTGATGCCGTAGTCGAGCGGCTCGTACGTGCCCGGATCAATCGTCGAGTAGGACACCAGAGGCGTGCTCAGTCCGCCCGTGGGGCTGAAGGCACCGCCGTTCAGGTAGCCGACCTGCGTGGTGGCCGCGCTCGCGCTCTCCGCCCAGCCGGACACGCGATATTGATCCTGGCGGACGCTGCCCTGCAGCTGCAGGCCGTGATAGTCCCAGGTCAGATCCAGATACGGCGCCGTGTCGCTCACGCTCATGGCGTACTTGCGGTCTACACCCTGACCCCACGCGGTGTTGTACCCGGTCACGCCGTTGTTGCTGAGCAGCTGGCCGGTTGTGCTGATGAGATCCAGATTCGCCGGATTGGTGCCGCTCAGCGCCTGCAGCTGGGAATTCGGGTGCCAGCTCTGATCGATTGTCTGCGCCATGTAAAACAGGCCGCCGCCGACGACGAACTTGCCGGCATCTGTCCGCCAGTGATCGAGCAGCGACAGATCGTTCACCACATTGCCCATGTTGGACATGTTGGTGTAGATCTGCGTATTGTCGTTCAGCAGACCGGTGTACTGTTGCCCGGCATTCGGGCCATCGGCGTAGACCACGCTGCCGACCGTCTGGCCGTTGACCGTGGTGCCGATGAGGGAAGCGGCGGATCCGAGCCCGAAGAACTGCGCCGCAAACGTGCCGTGAATGGCGCTCACCCGGAACTTGTCGTCGACGGACAGATTTCCGACCGGCAGATAGTACAGCTCGGCGCCGACCGAATCGACGTACGGGTGCACGCCGGTGTTCGGTGCCACGCCGAACCGACCGGAGGTATTGTGCAGATACGTGATCGTCTGATTGTATACGCCGACCGTGGTGCCGGTACGCACATCGAAGCCCGGATATGCGGAGATGCTGGTAAGCGAGTTGCCGCTGCCCACGGCGCTCACCGGACCGCCTGCGTTGTACTCCTCCTGATCGTTCAGGAGCTTCACGTACAGGCGCACGAATCCGCGTTGCCGAGCGAGGTCGTGGGTGATGTTGCCCTTCAGCTGGTAGCCGTTCTCGCCCGTGAATCCCTGATTGCGCGGCCCGCGGCCGTGGACATAGAAGCCGTCGACGTGATAGCGCCAGGTGCTGTTGATTGGACCGCCCGTCGCAAATGTCAGACGCGTTTCGCCGAATCCCACGCCTTGCGATACGGTGAATTCGCCGCTCTTGTGCCGTCCCGTGGCACTGATGAAGTTGATCACGGCGCCCGGAGCTCCGGCGGCGAGTGTTGCGGCGCTGCCGCCGACCGTCGCCTGCACCGTGTTCGATTCGTCGAAGCGCGTCCAGTAGTCGTTGTTGCCGAAGTTCATGTCACCGAACAGGACCTGCGGCAAGCCGTCCTCCTGGATCTGCACGAAGGGCGAGCCGCCGGTGGTCACTGGCAGGCCACGCACGGTGATGTTGGCGTTGCCGCCACTGCCGGCCTGATCCTGCACCGAGATGCCGGGAATGAGCCGGAGCATTTCAGCCGTGGAGCGCGGCGACATGTCCACGATCAGCTTGCTCGGGATGGTCGTGACCTGTTCAGAGGTGGTCAGGCTATTGCTCGCCTGGACCGATGCGGTCACCACGACTTGCTGCAGCATATTCCCGGGCACGATCGTCGTGGAGTCGGCAGCGCCGGCCGGTGCACCGTTGGAGGCGGGCGGACTCGCCGCTGCGGCGCGCGCCCGCGCGTTCGCGGCGCTGGCCAGGTGCGCCGCCGCGAGCGCCACCGAAACAGCTGCGGCGACGCTCCGCAGCCGCGACCTGCGCAGCGATCCCGCTGGCGCGTGAATGGAAGCGCAAGGCTTTGGTTCGTTGCGATGTCTCTTCAAGATACCCCCCTCTGACGCTCTTACGTCGACTGCCCCGCGGTGCGAACCGCGGACACCGGAGAAGTAGATCACAGGAAACAAACGATTGCAATACTGTGTACAGACGATTGCAGTA
>JAKAYU010000122.1 GCA_021809525.1 Pseudomonadota bacterium
AGAAGCTTCACAACCTTGTTGAGGCGCTCCAGCACATCGAAGGTCTCGAGCAATTCCTGCTTCTCCTGCGGCTTGACATCCATGAAGCTGACGATGAGGTCCGCGAGCTGAGCGGCCGATTCGATGCCGGCAATGGTCCGCGACAGCTCACCCGGCACATGGGGCAACAGCGACAGCGCCTCGACGGCGCGCTTCTTGAGGTAATCGACGCGAGCCTCGACCTCCGGTCCCGTGGCCGACGGCTCGGCGATTGCCTCGACGCGGGCCGCGAGAAACGGCGACTCGCGCACGACCTGCAGCATGCGGAAGCGGCTCTCCCCCTGGCAGACGAGATGATGCGCTCCGTCCGGAGCGGTCACATAGCGCACCACAGTCGCGAGCACACCGACCTCGTAAAGATCAGCCGGCGCAGGCTTGTCGACGGCCGCGTCACGCTGCAGCAGCAATCCCACCTTGCGCCCGGTGCGCACCGCCTCCTGCGCGGCAGCGATGCTCTCCTCGCGCCCCAGGGTGACCGGCAGCACGATCCCAGGGAACAGCACGACGTTGCGCATCGGGACGATAGGCACCGCATCGGCCGGCAGTGGCGGCAGTTCGATATGCGGGGTGGTCGAGGGGACATTGTGCTCTGGGTCCGTCATAGTTCACCTCTCCGTCCGCATGAGCCGCACTTCCAGGCAGCCCTGCTCGTAGCGGGTTGCCGCAATCGCCAGAGGAGCGCCCGAGAGGGGAATGCGCCGGAAGAAACGCCCATGGGGAATCTCGAGCCGCCGGATGACGGCATTGGGATGCGCGAGCTTGAGCGGACGCATGGCGCTGACGACCAGAGCCGTGGGCTCGAGCCGGACGTCGATGTCCTCCGGAGCCACGCCGGGGAGCGCAAACAGGGCGATGACGCCGTCCGCGACCTCCTGAAGATCCGCAGGGGGCTCCCACACCGCTGCATCGGTTCCAGGTCCCAAATAGCGCAGGAACTGTCGCTGCAGCCGTTCGGCCCTGTCCAGGACCTCTCGGGCCTCGACCCACATCCAGCCGTAATGCCGCTCGCTGCTCATTCGTTCTCCGCTCCGGCTCAGGTCCACGGATGCCCCGGCCCCCTCGCTCCGAGCGCCGTAACGCCCGGATCGGCCGCGCTGGTTGCAGCGCGCCGCACTTGGACCGAAATCCTCACACCCTCGGGAAATGCGGCCATCAGGCAGACAAATCAAGGCGCCGCCGGGACCCATCCTCCTGCACCGCGCAGGTGCGCTCCATCCGGAAGGATGCGTATGTCAGTGCGGGTGCACGACGGATGAGATCGGTGCGTCCCGGCACCCGCGCCGCCGGCCCGGGATGACGGCCAGGGCGCCGGGCGAGATCAGCCGGCGGAGCGCACACAGAACTGTGGTGCGTGAGTCCGCTGCGAGACCCGCGTCCGCGCCCGCCCGCGCGGCAGCCAGAGCCCGATCAGCGGCGCTTCGCATCGGGTGCATCACCGCCAGCTGCGGCCTGCGGCCCCACCGCAATCCCGGCGGCATTACGGAAGTTCCCGGCAGACGCCAGAATGCGCGGCGTATACCGCTCGGCCAAGCCCCTGCGCATTGCAGCGGCCCACCAATTGCTCCGTCGCCCGACTGCGCACCTGACCGAACAGCGATACTGACCTTCTGAGCGTGGAGGGACCCGCGATTGATGGTTGACCGCAAACCCGACTCGCGGCGTGGCTCAGCCGCTCCCCGCAGGCCGCGCGAGAGCATCCGGAGTCCGGCTCCCGCACGCAGCCCCGCCGCGTGCCGCTAGAGCCCCGACTTGCGGCTCGACGCCACCGGCACTGTTGCGCGCGCCCGCGAAACGCAGGGGGTCCACCCCTCGCGCTCACCCGCCGCATTGCGCGACGGCGCACCCGAGTGCCTGCTCAGCGCGCCTCGCTGCAGCTGGCCCTGCCGCAAAAAACAACCAGAATGCGCCGGCCACTCACTTGTCGAGCGTTTTCGGCATGCCGTTGAACTCGTGCGGCGGCTTGTTGCCCGCCAGATACTTCACGAAGAAGTCCCAACACCGACGCGTCACGTAGGGTGTGTGACTTCCGTAGTGATGACGTTCGTTCGGTACGACCAGCATACCGAAGTTCTTGTTCGCGTTCATCAGCGCGTTCACCAGCAAATAGGTATTGCTGGGCGGGACATTGTTGTCGATCGAGCCGGTCACCAGCATCAGGTGCCCCTTCAAGTTCTTCGCAAGGAGCTCGCTCGCCTGATTGTCGTAATTGGTCGTACCGTTCTTGTGCTTGACCAGCAGGCCCTGCCACTTCTCGCCCCACGCGTAGTAGTAGTCACGGTTGTCGTAATTGCCACTCTCGGCCCAGCCCACCTTGAAGAAATTCGGATAGTGCAGCATGGCCGAGACCGTCGCGTTGCCGCCGCCCGAATGACCCCATATGCCGACGCGCTGCAGATCGATCCACGGATAGCGCGCGGCCAACTGTTTGATACCTGCGACCTGGTCCGCAATGGTGTCATCGCCCATATCGCCGTACCAGTAGCGCTGAAAACTCGCCGAGCGATACGGCGTGCCCATGCCGTCGATGGTGACGACGATGAAACCAAGCTCCGCCAGCGCCTGATGGCTGCCGCGCTCCGAGCGGAAACTGAACGTCGCGATCGAGCCGATCTGCGGACCCGGGTAGACGAAATCGATGATGGGGTACTTCTTCCGCGGGTTGAAATTGGTGGGCTTGAACATCAGCCCGTACAGCGTAGTCTTGCCGTCCCGCGCCTTCACGGTGAACGGAACCGGCGGCACCCAGCCCATGGCCTTCAGCCGGGAAATGTTCGTCCTGGCGATGGTCGCTATCACCCGTCCAGTCGCAGCCGAACGCAGCACGGTGACCGGAGGCGTGGTCGGCGTGGAGTACGAATCCACGAAATACTTGCCCCCCGGCGACATCGTGATGATGTGGTCCGCATCCTCCGGTGTCAGCAGGCTCGTCTTGCCGGTGTTGATATTGACCTTGAACAACTGCCGGTAGTAGGGATTCATGCCGGGAGTGCGGCCAACGCCCACGTACCACAAAGTGCCGGTCTTTCGATCGATGTATGGGACCTGTATGACATCCCCCTTGCCCGTAGTGATCGGGCGCAGCATCTTGCCGCTCTTGAGGCTGTACAGGTACAGATTCATCCAGTTGGTCTGTTCGGTCGGCCAGATGGCCTCGGCGCGCTTCGCCAGGTACTGCCAATCCGGCCGGCCGTACCAACCCTGGTAGTAATCCTTAGCCGTGTATTCGAACACGGTGCGTACGTTCCCGGTTGCGGCATTCGCGACACGGAACCACTCATGCTGGTGGTTGCGTGAGGTCGAAACGAGCGCCAGAGTCTTCTCGCCCGGCGACCACCGCACGTCGCTCCAGCTGCCCAGGCGCTGCTCCGGCGCCATCTTGAGCGGCACCACCTTGCCGGTCGCGACGTCGATCACGACAGGATGCATCATGAATACATGCTTGTCGCCGGGCAGCGGATACGGCCACACCTGGAGCGTCGGATGACCGACGCGCGTCACGACGGTGTACATGTCCTTGACCTTGCGCTGATCCTGCCGGAACGCCACCAGCAGCTTCGAATTCGGCGACCACGCGACCGCCGTGCCCCCGTCCTTGCGCGTTCCGTAGCCGTAGTTTTTCACGCCATCCCTGGTGAGCTGCCTCTCCTTGCCGGTAGCGACATTCAGCACCCACAGATTCCAGTCGCGCACGAACACACGCAACTTGCCGTTCGGGGAGCGTGCATGGCGCACCCGGTCGTACCGGCTTCGACGAGTATGCAGCCTGTGCGGCCGCACGGTGCACACAGCCGCACCGGTGAGGACGCAGTGGTAGTCCTTCTTGCCGAGCCGCACATCGAGACTGCCGTTGTGCAGCGGGTGGAAGTCAAAACCGAACGCCGGCCACGTGTTTGGGCTCATCGCCTTACCGCGTGCCTTGCCCAGCGCAGCCGCCAACTTCACCTGATTGAAGGCCGGCGACACCTTGCCCGTCACGGCGTCCATCTCCAGGATCCGATCGCCCTCGGCGCCGTGGTCGCGATACCAGAAGTGCGTCGCATCCAGCCATTTCACGTGCTGGACCTCGTGATCGACCAGCGGGTCGACGAAATGTCCCACCAGAGGATCGGTGCTGTCGAGCAGAAACTTCGCCGCACGCGCGTAATCCGCATCCGTCAACTGGCGAGCCTGTGACAGCGCCGGCAGCGTGCCGATGAACGCAAGGAGGGTAACCAGAAGGATGCGGATCGGTTTCATGCGCAGCAGACCTTGTGTCAGAAATGCTTGATCATCGGGTATCGGGGTCTGAGAAGCGTGCCATGCCCACTGCATGGGGCCGAGCACGACGCAGTCTACTGGAAGCCCCCGTCTTGCGACAGACTCGCCCGGTTCGCGCCCAATACAGCATGCCGGAGCGGACTCGAGCGCAGCCGGTCATGCCCCCGGTGAGAGCCGCGGCCCCTGGAGCAGTCACCTGCGGTCAAATGTACCGTGGAGCCTGCGTGCAGCGAGCGATCAGCCGCAGGCACTCTAATGCTCGCGAACGTGCACCGTCGAACCCGGACGGTAGGAGCGCAGCGATGATCTGCGACACAACCCTACAACACGGCATCGTTGCAAGCCCGCACTGGCCGATGCAGCCGCCGTCTTGCCTCTTTTTCGCCGATCGCAATCGCATGGCTTCGGCCTGCCGAGCGCAACAGGCGCACACGCAGGCGGCTGCCCGATCGACTCGTCCGGTCTCCGGGTCCCCGCCGCACACATAGCCAACAGTATCTTCACACAACCGCCGCGTGCGGCCCACCCTCTTCGGCGCCGCCACCGCACGCGTCGTCGCAAATTGTGCTCTAATGCGTCCCTGCTTTTTCGCCCCGTTACAAGAGATCACCGCATGTCCCGCCTGATCGCCCTGCCATCTCTGTGCCTCGTGCTGGTGTCCGTGACCGCCTTCGCGGCGCCGCCCAAACCGGCTCCACGAGCCCCGATTCCCGTGCCCAAAGAGCGGGCGGTGAGCACCCAGCACACCGTGGTCATCGGCGGCCGGACGATCCACTACACGGCGACCGCCGGAACGATCCTGCTGCGGGACAAGCACAATGCTCCGGTGGCGAGCATGTTCTACGTCGCCTACACTGAAGACGGCGTGCACGACATCGCCCATCGGCCCGTGACCTTCCTCTACAACGGTGGCCCCGGCGCGGCGTCCGATTGGATACAAATGGGCGGCCTCGGTCCCTACCGCGTCAACATGACCAATGGCGGCCCGACACCGCCTGCGCCGTATTCGATCACTCCCAGCCACTACAGCCTGCTCAACGACTCGGATCTCGTCTTCATCGACGCGGTGGGCACCGGCTACAGCCGCGTGGTGGGTAAAGGTAAGGGCAAGATGTTCTGGGGGGTGGACCAGGACGTGCGATCCTTCGGCCAATTCATCTACCGGTACCTGAAGAAGTACAACCGGTGGCAGTCGCCGAAGTTCCTGTACGGAGAGAGCTACGGCACCACGCGCTCGGCCGCCTTGGCCGACTACCTGCAGGATCAGGGCATCGCGCTGAACGGTGTGATCCTGCAGTCCTCGGTCCTGAACTATTTTGACTGGGCGCCCGGCTCCGACAACAAGTACATCTTCTATCTGCCGTCCTTTGCCGCCATTGCCTGGTATCACGATCGGCTGCCCGACAAGCCCGCCAGCCTGTCCGCGTTCGTGCAGCAGGCGCGCAATTTCGCCGACGGCCCATACGCTCAGGCGCTGCGCCAGGGTGACGATCTGCCGACGAGCCAGCTCGATGCGATGGCGCAGCAACTGCACGAGTTCACCGGGTTGCCCGTGCGCTATCTCGAGCGCGCCAATCTGGGCGTATCTGCGGCGCATTTCCGCAAGGAACTGCTGCTGCCGCAGGACGAGCACATCGGTCGATACGATGCGCGCTTTGCCGCCGCAGACGCGGATGCGGTCAGCTCCCGCAACTCGTTCGATCCATCCAGCCAGTTCACCGGAGCCCCCTTCACCGCGGCTTTCGAGTGGTACCTGCACAACGTCCTCAAGTACCACTCCAACCGCATGTACAAGGAGGAGAGCAACCAGGCCTACAAGCAGTGGGATTGGAAGCACGACCACCTGGCGAGGCCGTACGTCGCCGGCGACCTTGCCGCCGCAATGCGCAAGAACCCCTACCTGCGGGTACTGTCCGAGAACGGCTATTTCGACCTGGCCACGCCGTTTCACGAGACCGAGTACGACCTGGACCATGCGATGCTGAGCCCGAGGCTGCGCAAGCACATCACGTTCGCCTACTTCAAATCCGGCCACATGATCTATTTGAACCCGAGTGCGCTGAAGGCGATGCATGCCGTGTTGAATACGTTCTACACGAATACGTTGAATGCGGATGCAAAAGTGCCGGCACACTGATACCACGCGACGACGCTCCGACACAGACCGTGGCAGGACGGTGGTTCAGGCGAGGCGGCCGTTCCAGGCAGCAGGCCGCAGCGCTCTGCTGTGAGCAGGTTCGGTGCGAGCGGACCGTCCTGCCGAGGATCCGCAAGGCCGGTGCCATGCAGCGGCCAGCCCGCCTCGGTGTGCTCGCCACCGCCCGCCCGGGCGCACACACGATAGTACGGCGCCGAGAACTGGCCACCGCCATCGGGCGATGCAGCAGCACGAGCGAGCGCGCTGCGCTGCGATGCGATGCGACATAGAGTTGCGTATCCACGGGCCGGAGGTCATGGATGACCGCGGCGCTTGACAAGTCGGCCGGTCAGACAGTAGAAGCCTCAATGAATTAGCGGACGATACGCGACACGGTCGCAAACGCGCGCCGATGTCCGCGAGGGCCGCTCCCAGAAGAAGCGTTCGTAGATCAAGAGGCAACGGACCAGGCGGCGAGAAGACATACCGGGGAGGGCCTCATGCTGACGCGCCCGCGCTTTCCGCGTTACCGGCCAGCTGTGGCGACGGACGCGGTTCGGTTGCCGCCGCACGCACTGCGGTTCACCTACAGAGAAGCGCCGGGGCAACCGGCGCGCTCCACGCAGGCTCGGCACGACATTCACGGGCACACGCGAACTCGCGGCGCTAGCGCTCCGGCGAGGCAGGCAGCGGGGAAAGCCGCATTGCCGCTCATCGGATCCGGCCTCGCACCCAAATTGGAGTGGCTCATGAGATACGCGACATTCCTCCTGCTGTGCATTGCGGCGACGGGCGCCTCGACTCTTCCATGCGCCGCCGCCCAACCGAGCGCGAACACGATCGCACGCTGGAAGAGCGAAGCACGTTCGGTCACGATCTACCGCGACAACCGAGGGATCGCGCACGTCTACGGTAAGACCGACGCCGACGCGGTGTTCGGCATGGAGTATGCCCAGGCGCAGGACGACTTCAAGCGCGTCGAAACGAACTACATGGACGCACTCGGCTGGCGCTCGCGCGCGGACGGCAAGTCCACGATCTACCTCGACCTGCGCAACAAGCTGTTCATCGATCCGAGAGTGCTGCGGGAAAAGTATGCCGAGAGCCCGCCGTGGCTGAAGAAGCTCACGAATGCCTTCGCCGACGGCTTGAACTACTATCTGTATACGCACCCCGGGGCCGAGCCGCGGGTGATCACGCATTTCGAGCCGTGGATGGCGCTCGCGTTCACCGAAGGTAGCATTGGTGGAGACATCGAGCAGGGAGTCAATGTTCCACGTCTGGCTGCCTTTTACGGCGGCCCGCCCCTGACGCCTGCGCAAAGTGCCGATGCCGAGATGCCGCCGCCCGAGCCGCAGGGCTCCAACGGTATCGCCATCGCCCCATCCATCGCCCTCGACCACCATGCTCTGCTGTTGATAAATCCGCATGTCACGTTTTATTTCCGGTCGGAACTGCAGATGGCGAGCAAAGAAGGGCTCGATGCCTATGGAGCCGTCACCTGGGGTCAGTTCTTCATCTATCAGGGCTTCAACGCCACCGCCGGGTGGATGCACACCTCGAGCGACGTCGAGAACGTCTCGTGGTTCCTGGAGACAGTGGCGAAGAGAAACGGTCGCTATTACTACCGCTACGGGAAGCGCTGGCTGCCCGTCAGAACCCGCCGCATCGTAGTGCGCTACAGGACCGCACGCGGCATGGCACAGAAAACGTTCACCGCCTACTACACCCAGCACGGGCCGATCATCGCGCGGATCGGCAACAAGTGGGAGAGCGTCAACGTGATGCAGCGGCCGATACGATCGCTCGTCCAGGATTGGACGCGGATGACGGCCAAGGACTATGCCGAGTTCCGCAAGACCATGCAGCTGCATACGAACGCCTCGAATAACACGATATTCGCGGACGCCGAGGGAAACATCGCCTTTTGGGATTCAGATTGGATCCCGCGTCGCAGCAATGCCTTCAACTGGACCAAGCCGGTCGACGGCAGCAATCCGGCCACGGCGTTTCACGGCCTGCTGACGCTCGCCGAGACACCACACCTGCTGAATCCTCCGAACGGCTGGCTGTACAACTCGAACAACTGGCCCTGGTCGGCGGCCGGGCCGTACAGCCCGAAGCGGCAGGATTTTCCGAGCTACGTGGCGAGCGGCACGGAGGAGACTCCGCGGGGCTACCATGCCCTGAGGCTGCTGACGGGCCAGAAGAACTGGACGATGGCGTCGCTGACCGCAGCTGCGTTCGACAGCTATCTGCCCGCATTCGCCACCATGATCCCGGTGCTGGTCAAAGCCTACGATGGCACTGCGGCCTCCAACCCGCTGAAGTCCCGCCTCGCCCGCGAGATTACTGTGTTGCGGGCCTGGAATGACCGCTGGGGCGTGAATTCCGTCGCCACCTCGCTGGCCGTGTTCTGGGGCACCGACCTGTTCAGCCACGTCAAGGACGCTGCCCGCGCGGCAGGAATGTCGCCGGAGGACTATGTCGTGCTCCGGGCCACTCCCGCGCAGCTGCTCAGGGCGCTCGCGGCGGCCGCCAGGCGCCTGAAGAGGAACTTCGGCACCTGGGAGACGCCTTGGGGTCAAATCAACCGCCTGCAGCGTCTTAATGACGCCATCCGTCACCCCCGCTTCGATGATTCCAAACCGAGCATTCCGGTGCCGTTCACCTCGTCGATCTGGGGCTCGTTGGCCGCGTTCGGCGCGCATGCCTATCCGAACACGAAGCGCTGGTACGGTACGGTAGGGAACAGCTTCGTCGCCGTCGTGCAGTTCGGACGTAAAGTACGCGCGTGGGCGATCACCACCGGTGGAGAAAGCGGCCATCCGTCCTCTGCCCACTTTTTCGACCAGGCGAGCGATTACGCCATGGGGGTGCTGCAGCCCGTGTACTTCTACAAGGCACAGCTCAAGGGGCACATCGAGCGCAAGTACCACCCGGGCGCACCCCTGTCCTTGCACACCGCACATCACCGTGGCAGGCCAGCCGGATATGGATTGCCCCCTGGGAGCCCGTGGCGATCCCGAGTGCATCTCCGGCCTGCCGCGTCTTCCGGCACTTGAGCAGGGCAGGGCACTGTCGCCCCCGATTCCCCATCGTGCTTGAACACCTCCCTGCAACCCGCCTTCTTCAGGACGGCGAGCTGCAGAGCCGGATCCTGATCCTCGGGGCCCGCAGATTCAAAATTGATCATATAAGTGCTTGACTCTGTTTGAGAGAGAGGCATTCATGTGATCTTGTAGGTCATTGACTGCAAGGAGGAATGCCGTCCTTCCGAATTTCCATACCCACTGAAGTTCTCTCGACGGTGTAGGGCGAGAATCGGGTGCACGAGCACGGAATTCGAAATTGCAAAACGGCGTCGATAATGCCATATTGCGTCGCATTATGGCATTTACGCCTCGATTTCTCTCGGCCGGCCGGGATCATTTTTTTCTCCTGGGGCCGCGCGGGACGGGCAAAACGTTGTGGTGCAACCATGAGTTCCCAAATGCCCTGCGAATTGATCTGCTCGATCCCGCTACGTTACGCCAGCTGTCCGCCCGGCCCGAACAATTGCGTGA
>JAKAYU010000123.1 GCA_021809525.1 Pseudomonadota bacterium
AGCGCTTCTCCAACACGCCCGGCTCGGACGCGAGCAGCCTCGGGGTGTATCTGACCGGGCGCACCTACTACGGCGAGCACGGCTACTCGCTGCGGCTGCACGGCCTGAATCCCCAGTTCAATGGCGCGGCCTACCGGCGCGACATCGTCATGCACAGCGCCTGGTACGTGAGCCGCAAGTTCGCGCAGGAGCATGGCCGCATGGGGCGCAGCTGGGGATGCTTCGCGCTCAGCCGCCGGGTGGAGAGCGACATCGTGCGGCTGATCCGCGACGGCACCGTGCTGGTTGGGTACTACCCGGACCCGCAGTGGTTCGCCTCCTTCCCCTATCTGCACCGCACGGCCTGACGGCCGAGGAGCACGGCCGGCGCCGGCTCGCCGATCCCTGCGCCCCCGTCCCGGTGCGTATTACAGTTACGTGACGGGGCGATGACGGCCGCGTGACAGACACGCCAACTTCCTCCCCGCACGCCGCCGGCACGCATTACACTGCTGCGCGATTGCCGCCGCGGCGAATCAACACACGGCGCGGCGGACGCTTCGAGCACCAGAAGGAGTGAGAGCATGACCGACTCGCAGCTGTCGCGCAGAGCGTTCCTGAAATCCCTCACCGCAGCCGGCGGCGCGGCGTTCGCCGGCCTCGGCGCGCCGGCCCGCGGCGCCCTCGCCGCCACGGGCGGCGCGGATGTCGCAGGCCTGCGGGCGCACATCGAGCACGTGATCGTGTTGTTTCAGGAAAACCGCAGCTTCGATCACTACTTCGGTACCTACCGCCACCCCGCCGGCGCTGCGGTCACGGGGCTGCTCGATCGGGACGGCAGGATCGACCGGCGCTTCCTCGGCCTGCAGAAAAACCCCGCCGGCATCCCGTACTCCTACCTGCCCGTGCCGGATAACATCGCCGGCTTCGACGGGGTGCTGCTCGAGAACATGCCGTTTCACCTCGCGCCGTTCATGCCCCCGGGAGACAACATGCCGTGGGACCCGGAGCACCATTTCTTCAGGATGTTCGCGCAGGTCGACAACGGCGCCATGGACCGGTTCGTGGCGCTCGCGCTGAAGCGCCATCATGCCCCGTTGCGCCATGCCGCCGAGCGCGACATCATGCTGCTCGATGAGTCACGGCCCTCCGGGCCTGTGCTCGGCTTCTACACCCGCCAGGACATCCCGCACTACCACCGCCTCGCCGACGAGTACGTGCTGTTCGATCACTTCTTCCAGGCCATGTCCGGCGGCTCGACCTGCAACGCGCTGTATCTGGTGGCGGCGCACTCGGCGCTCTGGCCGCAGGCGCCCGCGCAGCTGCGCGGCAGCTACGACCCGCCGGTGTTCGATCTGCCCTACGACCCGCACGGCATGCTCATCAACGACCTGCCGCCGCTCAACGGGCCGACCGAGGCCGACCCGCGCGCGCTTGCGCATAGTCCGCCGCCCGAGGATCAGACCTACCCCAACATCGGCGAGCGGCTGAACGCCGCGGGAGTCTCCTGGGCCTGGTACAACGAGGGCTGGAACGCGGTGAAGCCCTGGGCGATGAAGAGCGCCTTCGGCCGCGACAGCGGCTCGGCGGTCATCGACACCGGCCGCCTGTACGTGCCGCACCACAATCCGTTTCAGTACTACCCGAGCTGGTTCGACAACGTGCGCGCCGGCCACATCCGCGACAGCGAGGACTTCCTCGCCGATGCGCGCACCGGCCGGCTGCCGAGCGTCTCGTTCGTCAAGGCGACCGGCGCGCACGATGAGCATCCGGCCGACTCCGCGCCGCGCTGGGGCGAGGAGTGGGTGATGGGCCTGCTGCGCGCGCTCGGGGAGAGCCCGGTGTGGGACAAGACCGCCGTCATCATCACCTACGATGAGGGCGGGGGATTCTGGGATCACGTGCCGCCGCCGCGGCCGGACGCCTACGGCTGCGGCACGCGCATACCGGCGCTGCTGATCAGCCCGTGGGCGCGCCGTGGCTACGTCGATCACCGCATCGCCGACACCACCTCGGTGCTGGCATTCATCGAGACGCGCTTCGGTCTGAGGCCGCTGCAGAAGCGCGACGCCCAAGCCTACAACCTGCTCGACGGGCTCGCCTTCTCCGGCGCGCCGCGCGAGGCGCGGTTCGACTGAAGAGGCTCGGTTGCGGCGGCGCTAGACCCACTGGAGGACGGCGTACGAGCGCGCCGGCAGCTCGAGGCGGGTGCGCCGGCCGCGCGTGAGCGGCGCACTGAGCGGCTGGGGATGCACGCGCCGCGGCGCGCTGAAGCTGTTGACGGCGTTCAGATCATCACCGGTCAGCACGTACGCGGCGAGCACGCGCTGCGGGGGCGCACTTTCCCACACGATCTCGATTTCGCGCGGCCGATCGAGATCTCGGTTCAGCGCGAACAGGGCACGCCGGCCCGTGGCGGCATCGAAGGTCGCGGCGGCGTCGACGTACGGCACTCCACCGAGGCCCGCCACGGCGTAAGTCGGCGCCTCGACGAGCAGCTCGAGGCTCGCCCCGCGCGCGAACTCGAGCGCCCAGCGGTACGGGTAGTAGATCGTCTGCAGGTACAGGCCGCGCGCGTCGGTCATGATGGGCGCGAGCGCGTTGACCAGCTGCGCGAGGCAGCCGATCTTGATCCGGTCGGCGTGGCGCATCATGGTGTTGAGCATGCCGCCGACCACGAGCGCATCGGCGAGGTTGTAGCGCTCCTCGAGCAGATGAGGCGCGAACTGGTGGCGGCCGTTGCCCGTGGTCTTGCCGTAATCCCACACGTTCCATTCATCGAGCGCGAGCGCGAGGGTCTTGCGGGCGCCGATCCGGGTGCGCACGTACTCGCACACCGCGAGCTTGTCGCGGATCTGCCGATCGAGCTCGAGGTTGAGCGCGAGGTACTTCTCGGTGCTGCCGCCGGTCTGCGCCCGCGTATCGCCGAGATAGCAGTGCAGCGAGACCGCATCGACCTCCTTGTAGCAGCGTTCGAGCGACTCGCGGTCCCACTGGAGGTAATCCGCCAGCGCCGGGTCGCTCGAGCCGCAGGCGACCAGGTACACCGAGCGGTCCACCCGGCGCATCGCCTGGGCGACATCGGCGGCCTTGGCGCCGTAGGCGGCGCCGCTCATGTGGCCGATCTCCCACGGCCCGAACAGTTCGTTGTCGAGCCCCCAGTAGCGCACCCCGTAGGGGGCGGGATGGCCGTACTTGCGCCGCAGATCGCTCCAGTGCGTGCCGGGCGGCAGATTGCAGTACTCCACCAGCGCCGCGGCCTGCATGATGGTGCCGGTGCCGAGGTTCACCGTCAGGTACGGGGCGGTGCCGGCCGCCCGGCACCAGGCCATGAACTCATCGGTGCCGAAGCGGTTGGTCTCAATGGTGTTCCACGCCAGATTGAGCGTGTGCGGGCGCTTCTGCGGCGGGCCGATGCCATCCTCCCAGTTGTACTGCGAGGCGAAACTGCCGCCCGGATAGCGTACGAGGGGCACTCCGAGCTTACGCACGGCAGCGAGCACGTCGGTGCGAAATCCCTGCGCGTCGGCGAGCGGCGAGCCGGGCGCGTAGATCCCCTCGTAGACGGCCCGGCCCAGGTGCTCGAGGAACGAGCCGAACACGTTGCGCGCGAGCGGGCCGATGGCGCGGCGCGCATCGAAGTAGATGCGAGCGTGCGCCCGCCGCGACGCACCGTGCGCCAGCGGGCCGCGCAGCAGCGCGG
The DNA here is from genome assembly GCA_021809525.1 of Pseudomonadota bacterium. Taxonomy (GTDB): domain Bacteria; phylum Pseudomonadota; class Gammaproteobacteria; order Steroidobacterales; family Steroidobacteraceae; genus 13-2-20CM-66-19. The sequence continues at coordinate 3,683 of JAKAYU010000123.1, forward strand.
GCGCTGCGAGGGCGGTGAGCGCGCTCTGGCGCACGAATCGGCGGCGGGCGGCGGAAAAGCGCATCGCAGACTCCTCAGGTTCCCGTGCGGCGCACCGGCGGACGACGGCGGCCGCCTGGTAGCGTTATCATGCGGTCTGAGTATTTCCCGGCGCGCGCCGCAGCGTCAAGCGGTGCATCGATTCCGAGCCACTGACGCCGGGCCCCAGGCGCATGACGAATTCGTAACGGCACCCTCCCGAGGCCCCAATTATCATCCGCCCGTGCTTACCGACGGTTGCCTCCGCCGCCTCCTGCCGCTTCTGCTGCTCGCGCTTGCGCTCGCCGGCTGCCACAGCCGCGACACCCACCCGGCAAGCGCGGGACTTCTGGCTGCGGCCACCTCGAGCACGCCTCCGCCGATGGCGATCACGCTGGCGCCGCAGATCAACGAGGCGGACTTCCTGCGCTACGACCGCGCGCTCGCCTCGGCTGCCTTCGGCGGCCGCAAGCCCGGCACGCCCGGGGAAGTCTTGACGACGCACTATCTGGTGAGGCAGCTGCAGCGCATGGGAATCGCACCCGGCTACCGCGGCCGCTGGCTGCAGCCGGTGCCGGTCGTCTCGACCCGGCTGCTCAATACCGGCACTCGGCTCCGCGTGCGCGCCGGGGGCGGCTCGGTGAGCTTCCCCTACGGCACCGACATGCTCGCCGCTACGCAGCAGGCGCGCGCCCGCGTGGACATTGCCAACGCGCCCATGGTGTTCGTCGGCTACGGAATCGATGCGCCCACGCGGCAATGGGACGACTATCAGGGACTCGACGTGCGCGGCAAGATCGTGCTCGTGCTCGCGGGCGACCCCGGCGCGGCCGCGGGCGGTACGCTCAGCCGCTACGGGCTGGCGCGCTACAAATTCGCCGAGGCGGCGCGCAGAGGCGCGGCGGCGTGCTTCATCATCCACGCGGCAACGGCCGCAGGAGAGAGCTGGAGTGCGCTGCGCAACGCCAGCGCCGGAGCCGCGCAGAGTCTGCCGGCCAACGTGGCGCCGGGGCCGCGGCTCGCCGCGGCGGGCTGGCTGCGCCATGCGGCAGCTGCGCGGCTCCTCAGCGCCGCGAGCCTGGACCTCGATGCGCTCACCGCGGCGGCCGCGCAGCCGGGATTCAAGCCGGTCACGCTCGCGGCCACCGGCTCGATACGCCTCCAGAGCGCCGTCGAGTACGGCTGGTCGGACAACGTGCTCGGACTGATTCGCGGCGCGCAGCACCCCCGGCAGGTGGTGATCTACAGCGCGCACTGGGACGGGCTCGGCACGCTTGCCGGCCCCGGCGGGCGGCGCGTGCTGCTGCCGGGCGCCATCGACAACGCCACCGGGGTCGCGGCGCTGCTCGAGATCGCCGATGCGTTCGCCCACCGCCGCAGCCGCCCGGCGCGCAGCGTGCTGTTCCTGCTGCCGACCCTCGGGGCGGCCGGGCAGCTCGGCTCGCGCTACTACGTGCGCCATCCGGTGTTCCCGCTCGATCAGACCGTCGCCGACATCAACATCGACCTGTGGCCCGTGCTCGGCCGCGCCCGCGACATGACCGTGTTCGGCGCCGGTCAATCCACGCTCCAGACCGATCTGGCGCAACTGCTCGCGCTGCAGGGCCGCACGGTGACGGCGGACCCGCCGCCGGCGATCGGCCTCGACTACCGCTCCGACCAGTACAGCTTCGCCCGCGCCGGGGTGCCGGCGCTGCTGGCCGCACCGGGCATCGATCTGCTCAGCGGTGGCCGCGCCGCCGGCGAGGCGCAGTGGCGCGCGTACCTGCTCAACCGGCGCGACACACCCCAGGATGCCTTCAATCCCCACTGGGACCTCAGCGGCACGCTCGAGGACATCCAGACGCTCTATCTGCTCGGCCGCGATCTCGCCGACGGTGCGCAGTGGCCGCAGTGGGCGCCCGACAGCCCGTACCAAGCGCGCCGCGAGGCAATGATGCCGCACGTGCCGGACGGGACGCCGCAGCCCGCGCCGGGCGGCTCACCCCCCTGAGCGCTGCGCCGGGCCGCCCTCGGCCACGGTGAAGTGCGCGGCACGCGACAGTTGCGCGCTCACGCGCCGCTGCCCTGCGAGCGGCACCGCCTCGTGCACCGCCAGCTGCAGACTCTGCGCTGCGCGCCGCTCGGCGCAGACCGCCACCACGTATTGTTCGCGCAGCGTCAGCTGGGCGAACGCCCAGCGCATGCTCTGATCGGCAAACACGCCGGTGAACGAGAGCGCGAGTGCCCCGGGCTCGGTCAGATCGAACGCGAATCCGCCGAGCGGCAGGCGCAGCCCCACCCCGCGCGCCTTCAGGTACGCCTCCTTCAGCGTCCACAGCTCGAAGAACCGCCGCCGCCGCGCCGCGCCGCCCAAGGCGCCGAGCGCCGCGCACTCCGCAGGCGCGAAATACCGCTCGAGCTTCACGGTGTCGGTGCGGCGCTGCAGATACTCCACGTCGACCCCGAGCGCCCCGCCCGCTCCGACCGCGAGCACCACCAGCTCCCCGCTGTGCGCGATGTTGAATTCCACCGGGGCCGGCTGCGGCGCGCGGATGCGCGGCCGGCCCTGCGCATCCGGCTCGAACACCCACTCCCCGGGCGCAACAGGCGAATAGCGCGACAGCACGGTGCGCGCGAGCGCACGCGCGGCGAGATGCCGGCGGCGGTCGGCGCTCATGCGCAGGCGCTGCCCGCGGCGGCGCTCCTCGGCATCGAGCAGCGCCGGATACTCTGCCCAGCGCTGCGCCGCATCGATGTCCGCGAGGAACGCGCACCACAGCTCGATGCGCTCGGGATCGGGCGGGCGGCGCGCGGCTGTTCCCGGCGGCATCGCCGTCAGCCGCCGGCGGCGCGCGCATCCTGTGCGCGGCCCTTCCACTGCCCGCCACGGCCCGTGGCGTAGCGCAGCGCCGAGTGCACCGTGGCGCCGGCGTAAAAGAGCGCCACCGCCGGCAGCAGCAGCGCATAGAGGGGCGAGAGCCGGTAGAAACGCACCATCGGCAGGTAACACAGCGTCATCAGCGCCCAGGCGAGCGCACCGAGCGCCATGCACAGCGGCGCGCCGGTCGCGAGCAGCAGCGGCGGGGCCACGTAGGTCACGGCGAGCCCGGTGAGCGAGGCGGCGAGCAGCCCCCAGGAGTGGCGCAGCTGGTTGAACGCGGTGCGCGAGATCATCGCGCCGATCTCGGCGAAACTGCCGTACACGCGCAGGCTGCGCGTGCGCTGCGAAAGCCCGAGCCACAGCGACCCGCCGCTGCCCTTCACGCGCGCAGCGAGCGCGCAGTCATCGATGATCTGCCCGCGGATCGCCTCCAGGCCGCCGGCCCGCTCGAGGGCCGCCGGCCGGATCAGGATGCACCCGCCGGCCGCCCCCGCGGTGCGCGCGGCGCGGGCCGCGATCCAGCGGGGCGGATAGAGTTTGAAGAAAAAGAACACGAACGCCGGGATCAGACAGCGCTCGGCCCAGGTCGCGCTCGAGAGCCGCACCATCACCGAGACCAGATCGCGCCGCTGCCGCTCGGCCTGCGCCACGAGCGAGGCCACCGAATCGGCGGCGTGCTCGATGTCCGCGTCCGTGAACAGCAGGTAGTCCGGCGCGAGGTGTCCGGCGGCCGCTACGCCCTGCGACATCGCCCAGAGTTTCCCGCTCCAGCCCGCAGCGAGCGGCGCGCCCGGGATCACGGTCAGCCGCCCGGCGGCCCCTGCCGCCGCGGCCGCGTGCTGCGCCTGGCCGGCGGTGTCGTCCGTGCTGCCGTCGTCGACCACGATGACATGCACCTCGCCGTCCCAGTGCTGGCTGAGCAGCGAGCCGACGGCGTGCCCGATGTGCTCGGCCTCGTTGCGCGCCGGCACGACGGCCACCACTCGGGCGCGCACCGAGCCAGTGGCCTGCGGCAGCGTGCGCGGCTGCCAGAAGCGGCCGCGGGCAAAGAGCAGATACAACCAGATGGCCGGCGGCAGTGCGGCCGCCGCGCACGGGTCAATCACCCGCCGCTCCGGCCCGCCGGGCCGGCCCCGCACACTGTCCAGTACAAATCACGATTCACCGATATAATCCGCGCTTCCATCCATCGTCCGGACGTGCCGCGACGCTCGCGCCGCGCGCACTGGGCGCCGGCGCTCGATGGCCCCTTGCACGGCAAGCTCGAGGCCGCGGCCGAGTGGCGCGGGAAGAACGCTGATTGACCTGAAAAAAAAGAACGGCATTGCGGGCAAGCATAGCCCAGCGCGCGCAGGGGTGGCAGCGGTGCTGCTCTCGCTCGGCGGCCTTGGGGCGAGCGCGGTGGCGATGGCGGGCACGGCGCCGCCGCCGTGCCGCAACGGCAAGGCCTCCCCGGCGCCCTGCTGCGAGCGGCGATCCGCGCCGCCGCCGTGCCACAGGAGCGCGCGCGGGCCCTCGCCGTGCCTGCAGCTGCAGCCCGCGCCGGTGCGCACGCACCAGCCCATCAACTGGCTCAATCCCACCACCTGGCCGGTGCTGCCGGTGCCGGAGATCGCCGTCGGGCCCAACAGCGGCACCACCATCGGGCTGATCCCGACCATCCTGCACACCAATTCGGCCAATCAGATCACGCGCATCATCGCCCCTGACTTCACCCACAACCCGTACTTCGGCTGGGGCGTGGACGCGCGCATCTTCGAGTACCCCTCGCTGAACACCCAGTGGTCGATCGTCGCCGGCCTGCAGCAGCGCGTGCAGAGCTACTTCGATGCGCTGTGGGAGACGGGCCTGCTGCGCGAGTCGCGCTGGTCGACGAGCATCGAGGCGGTCTACGACCGCAGCGGCACGCCGCGCTTTTACGGCTTCGGCAACAATTCGCTGCGCATCAACCAGACCAACTACACGCGCCAGCAGATGTGGGTGCGCGCCAAGATCGGCTGGAACATCACCCATGCCTGGCAGCTCGCCTACACCTTCGAGGCGCGCAAGGTGAAGGTCACCGCCGGCAGCCTGCCGCACATTCCCTCGATCACGCAGCGCTTCGTGGATCTGCTCGGCATCGGCACCACCCACGAGCTGCTCAACCGCGTCTCGCTCATCTACGACACGCGCAACAACATCGTCATCCCCACCAGCGGCATGGACGTCGTGGTCTACGGCGGGGTGGCGAGCCGCAACGTGTCGATCGATGACTCGCTCTTTACCGAAGCGGGCGCCGACGGGCGCTTCTACTGGTCGCCGACCCACTCACTCACGGTGGCCACGCACTTCGACATCCGCTACGAGCCGACCACCCATCACGTGCCTTTCTGGGGCCTGAGCAGTCTCGGCGGCGATGCGAGCACCATCGGCGGCTCGCAGCCGCTGCGCGGCTACGGCACCTCGCGCTTCTACGACCGCAACGCGTTCGTGTTCAATCTCGAGCTGCGCCAGACGGTGCTGTCCCTGAACACGCTCTCGACGCACATCCTGATCCAGGTGACCCCGTTCTTCGACACCGGACGGGTCTTCCACCACTACAGCACCCTGCCCCTCAGCCATCTGCACAACGTGTTCGGCATCGGGTTCCGCGGCATCGCCCCGCCGTCCGTGGTCGGCTACGTCGACGTCGGCATGGGCAGCGAAGGCGTCGCGGTGTTCACGGGGATCAATTACCCGTTCTGAGCGGAGGGGCGAGATAGCCTTCGGCGGCGAACCACTCCAGGGCATCGGCGAACGCCAGGGCAGCCGGGCGGTGGCTGTAGCCGAGCTCGCGCATCGCCTTCTCGCTCGAGAAATACATGCGCTTGCGCGCCATGCGCACGCTGTCGACGGTGACGCGCGTGGGCTTGCCGGTGAGCCGCGCGAAGCCCTCGGCGAGATAGGCAATCGGCAGCACCACCGCGTGCGGCAGGCGCACGCGCGGCGGGGAGCGGCCGGCAAGGCGCGTGATCTCGATCAGGATCTCGCGCAGCGGCAGGTTCTCCCCGCCGAGGATGTAGCGCTCGCCGATGCGGCCGCGGTGAAACGCCAGCACGTGCCCGGCGGCGACGTCATCGACGTGCACGACGTTCAGCCCCGTGTCGATGTACGCGGGCGTGCGGCCGAGGGCGGCATCGAGCACGATCTGCCCGGTCGGCGTGGGCTTCAGGTCGCGCGGACCGATGGGCGCGGCCGGGTTGACGATCACCACCGGCGCGCCGCGCGCGGCCGCCTCGAGCGCCGCCTGCTCGGCGAGAAACTTCGAGCGCTTGTAGTGCCCGACCATCGAGTCGAGCCTCACCGGGGTGTCCTCGGTGCCGGGGCTGCCGTCGGCCGGCAGACCGATGCACGCCACGCTGCTCGTGTACACGATGCGCATGACGCCGGCGCGCCGCGCGGCCTCGAG
>JAKAYU010000124.1 GCA_021809525.1 Pseudomonadota bacterium
GATCTAGATGCACCAGTCGGGCCGCACTTCGATCATGCTGCTGATGCGCTGCTCGCCCCACTCGGGCGTCCAGCTCACCGTCTTGATGTCGCGCAGCGCATGCGCGCGCAGCCCGTTGAGGTCCATACCGATGAACCACTGCGGCGTGGCGCGGAAGATCACCGGCGTCTTGTGCCGCCAGCAGTGCGGGTAGCTGTGCGCAAGCGGCTGGTGCGCGAGCAGCCGCCCGCGCGCGCGCAGCAGCTCGATCAGCACCGGGTTGGCCTCATCGACGCGCAGTCCGGCCACGAACGCCGTGTCGGGCAGAAAGCGCCCGTCGTTGCCCACCGGATTGACGACCGCGAGCCCGTAGCGCCGGCCCACCACGAAGTCCTCCTGGCCGTGGCCGGGCGCGGTGTGCACCGCGCCGGTGCCGGCCTCGAGGTTGACGTGCTCGCCGAGGACCACGGGCACCTGGCGCGCCTCGAAGGGATGCTCGAGCAACAGTCCCTCGAGCGAGCGGCCTTCGGTCTCGGCGAGCACGCGGTGAGTGCGCCCGCCGTAGCGAGCGAGGCATGAGGGAATCAGCTCGCTCGCCAGGATCAGCCGGCGCGCATGGCCACCGATCTCGCTCTGCAGCAGCGCGTAGCGGATATCCTCGCGCAGCGCCACGGCCTGATTCGCCGGCAGCGTCCAAGGCGTGGTGGTCCAGATGGCGAGGTCCACGGGCTCCTCGCCGAGCGCGCCGGCCGGCACGCCGAAGCGCTTGCCGAGATCGGCGAGGTCGGCCACGCGGAAGGCGACATCGATCGACGGGGAGGTGCGCTCGGCGTACTCGACCTCCGCCTCGGCGAGCGCCGAGCGGCATTCGAGACACCAGTGCACGGGCTTGACGCCCTTGTAGAGGTGACCGTTGCGGATGATGCGCCCGAGGGCGCGGATCTGCTGCGCCTCGTACTGTGGGGACATGGTGAGGTAGGGCCGATCCCAGTCCCCGAGCACCCCGAGACGCTTGAAGTCGCGGCGCTGCAGCTCGACCTGCTCGGCCGCATAGGCGCGGCAGGCGGCACGGAATGCCGCCGCATCGAGCTTGCCGCCGGCGCGGCCGTGCTTCTTCTCCACCTGCAGCTCGATCGGCAATCCGTGGCAGTCCCAGCCCGGGATGTAGGGCGCATCGAAGCCCTCGAGCGTGCGGGCCTTGACGATGATGTCCTTCAGGATCTTGTTGACGGCGTGCCCGATGTGGATCGTCCCGTTGGCATAGGGCGGACCGTCGTGCAGCACGAAGCGCGGCCGCCCGCGCGCGCGCTCGCGCAGTCTGGCGTAGATGCCGCGCTCGTCCCAGGCGGCCACCATGGCCGGCTCGCGCTGGGCCAGATCCGCCTTCATCGGAAAGCCTGTCGCAGGCAGGTTGATCGTATGTTTGTAATCGGACATGAGCTCGCCGTCGCCGTCCCCGGCCCGCGGCCGGATCAAACCTTCAGAATCGTTCGGGCCGCCTCGGCATCCCGGTGCATCTGCGCCACGAGCGCCTCGAGGTCATCGAAACGCGCCTCATCGCGCAGCTTGGCCACGAACTCCACTTCGATCCGCCGGCCGTAGAGGTCGGCGGAAAAATCAAATACGTGCACTTCGAGCAGCATCGGCCCGCCGCCCACAGTCGGGCGCCGGCCGAGGCTGGCCACCGCCGGCAACGGTGCGGCGCCGATGCCGTGCACCCGCACGGCGAAGATGCCGTCCACCGGCGAACGACGCCGCTCGAGCCGCAGGTTCGCCGTCGGATACCCGAGGCGCCGTCCCAGCTGCTCACCACGCACCACCCGGCCGCTCATGGTGTACGGTCGCCCGAGCAGCCGCCCGGCCTGGGCAAACTGCCCCGCGGCGAGCGCCGCGCGCACTGCGCTGCTGCTCACACGCTCGCCCCCGAGCGTCACCGGCGGCACGATCTCGGTGAGGAACCCGAGCTGCTCGCCTGCCGCGCGCAGCATCTCGGCGCTCGCCTCGCCATTGCGCCCGAAGCGGAAGTCGTGCCCGACCACCACCACCGGAGCGCGCAGGCGCTGCGCGAGCAGCTGCGCGAACGCCTCGCCCGAGAGGGTGCGCAGCGATTCGGCGAAGCGCAGCAGCCACAGCACCTCGATCCCGAGCCGCTCGAAGACCCGCCAGCGCTCGCGGAACGTGGTCAGCCGCGCCGGGCAGCTCGCCGCGGCAAGGTACTCGCGCGGCATGGGCTCGAAGGTCAGCACCATCGCCGGGCGGCCAAGCCGCCGGCCGTGCATCGCCAGGCTCTCAAGCAGCGCTTGGTGGCCGAGGTGGACGCCATCGAAGGTCCCGATGGTGACCACGCTGCCGCGTCGACGCTCGGTCAAGCCATTGAGTCCGCGAATCAGCTCCATCGGCCGCCCGAGCCGCCACTGCCACACAAAAGAGTTCAAGAATACCGTAATCGCGGCCGTCGAGGCAGCTGCGGCGGGGACGGCGTGCGCGCGCCGCCGCTGCCGCCGTTGACAATGCGACCCGGGGTGATCAGACTATCGGCCCCCCGCGATCGGGGTTCAGGTGACTACGGAGCAATTGTGGCCAACACGAAGTCCGCCGAAAAGGCGGCCCGCCAAGCCGAAAAACATCGCGCTCGCAACGTGGCGCTGCGCTCGCGCATGCGCACTGCCGTGCGCGACGTGACGACCGCTATCGCCGGCGGCGACAAGAAGGCCGCCGCGGCCACGTATCAGGCGGCCGTCCCGGTGATCGACACTTTGGTCAACAAGCGCATCATCCATCGCAACAAGGCGGCCCGCCACAAGAGTCATCTGGCGGCTCGCATCCGCGCGATGTCGTAAAGAGGGGGTGCAGCGTGGACGTCAGCGTCAGAACGCGTGTGACTGTCCCTCCGCCCCCTACGCCTGTTCCACTGAAGCTCAAGCCGGCTGCTCGGCGCCGTTATCTCCTCGAGCAGATTCGGCTTCGCGCGCGGCAGCAGCCTCAGCCTCCAAAAAGCGCATAACCGCCTCGCACAGATCCTTCGTGCCGCGGCCGGTGGCCCCGGAGATTAGAAACCGCGGGCCTCGGTAGCGCAGGCGACGCACGATCTCTCGCGCGCGCTGCTCGGCGTCCTGTTCGGTCAACAGATCGCTCTTGTTGAGCACTAGCCAGCGCGGCTTGCGCGCGAGTTCGGGGCTGAATTTCTTCAGTTCCGCAACGATCGCGCGCGCATCGGCGACCGGATCGGCCTCGGGATCGGGCGGGGCGATGTCCAGCACGTGCAGCAGCAGCCGGGTGCGCTGCAGGTGCTTCAGGAAGCGGATCCCAAGCCCCGCCCCTTCCGCGGCGCCCTCGATCAGCCCCGGAATGTCCGCCATGACGAAACTGCGATGCTCGCCGACGGCGACCACGCCAAGATGTGGATGCAGCGTCGTGAAAGGATAGTCGGCGACCTTCGGGCGGGCGGCCGAAACGGCCCGGATGAGCGTGGACTTTCCGGCGTTCGGCTGGCCGAGCAGACCGACGTCGGCGATGACTTTGAGCTCAAGCTCGAGCGTGCGCTTCTCGCCCGGCAGGCCGGGCCCGAACTGGCGCGGCGCGCGGTTGGTGCTCGACTTGAAGCGCTGATTGCCCCAGCCGCCCTTGCCGCCGCGCGCCACGGCGAGCACGTCGCCTTCCCGGGCGAGATCCCCGAGCGTCTCGCCGGTTTCCGCATCGCGCACCACGGTGCCGATGGGCACCGGGATGTACAAATCCTCACCACTGCGGCCGGTACAGTCATTGCTCGAGCCGGGCTCGCCGTGCTCGGCGCGCCAGATGCGCTCGATGCGGAAATCCACCAGCGTGTTGATGCCGGGTGCGGCGCGCAGATAGACGCTGCCGCCGCGGCCGCCGTCGCCGCCGTCCGGTCCGCCGAAGGGGATGAACTTCTCGCGGCGGAAGCTGGTGCTGCCGCGCCCGCCGTTGCCGGCCTGCACGCGGATCCGCGCCTCGTCAACGAATTTCATGGCTGTGGCCCAGACGAAAACCCCGGCGCGAAGGCCGGGGCGTTCAGAGATTCGAGGCGGCGCGGAGCGCCGGTCCTCAGGCCTCCGCCGGTGCCGCCTCGGGCAGCACGCTGACGTAGGTGCGTTGTTCGACGCCCTTGCGCTGGAACAGCACCGTGCCGGCCACTTTCGCAAACAGCGTGTGGTCGGTGCCGATGCCGACGTTCGAGCCGGCGCGCATGTGCGTGCCGCGCTGGCGGACGATGATGTTGCCGGCAAGCACGTGCTCGCCGCCAAAGCGCTTCACGCCCAGCCGTTTGGAATGGGATTCGCGGCCGTTCTTGGTGCTGCCGCCTGCCTTTTTGTGTGCCATGTGTGCGGTCTTCCGATCGAATGGACGGGCCTCAACCCGCGCTGATGCCCGTCACCTTCACCTCGGTGAAGCACTGACGGTGCGTTTTCTGGCGCAGGTAGTGCGCACGCCGCTTGAACTTCACCACCGAGACCTTGCGGCCCTTGCCGTGGCGCACCACGGTGGCGGTCACCTTGCCGCCCGCGAGGAGCGGCTTGCCTAGCTTGACCTCGGCGCCCTCGCCGACCAGCAGCACCTGGTCGAACTCGACCGTGGCACCGAGCTCGGCGTCCAGTTTTTCAATGCGCAGCACCCCGTCCTGGGTCACGCGATACTGCTTTCCACCGGTGGCAATCACTGCGTACATAAACTATTGAACCGGAACGAGGGACCTTATGAAAGGGCGGGCATTCTACTGGGCAGCCCCGTCCCGGTCAAACGCCTCGTGCGCGCCCGGATTCGGTGGTGCTCCGGCGCCTCGGCAGCCTGCCCGGCGAGCGCGGCGGCGGCATTCATTTTCATGCGCTTATGGCGTGCGGTGCCTCTCCCGGTCGGCTACGATGCAGGGCTGTATCGAAAGCCCTCACTCAATGACCCTCGAAGAAATACGAGCGCTCGTCACAGCGGATCTGGCCGCCGTCGATGAGGTTATCCGCCAGCGCCTCAAGAGCGCGGTTCCGCTGGTCGATCAGGTCGCCGAGCACATCATAGCCGGCGGCGGCAAGCGGCTGCGCCCACTGCTGGTCGTGCTCGCCGGACGCGCCTGCGGCCATCGCCCGGCGCACATCGAAGCCGCGGCGTTCATTGAATTCATCCACACCGCGACATTGCTGCACGACGATGTAGTCGACGGCTCGTCCCTTCGCCGCGGGCGCTACACGGCCAACGAGGTCTTCGGCAATCAGGCGAGCGTGCTGGTCGGGGACTTCGTGTACTCACGCGCCTTCCAGATGATGGCCTCGCTCACCTCCCAGCCGGTCATGGAAATCATGGCGGAGGCAACCAACGTGATCGCCGAGGGCGAGGTGATGCAGCTGATGAACGCGCACGACCCGCAGACGACCGAACAGCGCTACCTCGAGGTCATCTACCGCAAGACCGCCAAGCTGTTCGAGGCCGGCAGCGAAGTGGCGGCAGTGCTCGCCGGCGGGCCGCGCCCGCTGCGCCAGGCGCTCGCCGCCTACGGGCGCCACCTCGGCACGGCCTACCAGCTGGTCGATGACGTGCTCGACTACCGCTCCAATCCCGCGGAACGCGGCAAGAACCTGGGCGATGACCTGGCCGAGGGCAAGCCGACGCTACCGCTGATTCATGCGCTGCGCCGCGGCACAGAGTCCCAGCGCGGTGTGATCCGCCGGGCCATCGAGCAGGGCAGTGCGGAACTCGAACCGATCATCGGCGCAATCGAGGCGACCGGCGGGCTCGACTACACGGCCCGCCTGGCGCAGGACGCCGCAGACCAGGCGCTGGAGTCGCTGAAGGCCCTGCCCGATACACCCTACAAGCGCGGCCTGGTCGCGCTCGCGCATTTTGCCGTCGACCACACGACCTAGCCTGTCCACGGCCGACTGCCCTCCCCGGGAAGATCACAAACGGCATTGAAGCGCACGCCGCGCTTCAGTACACTGCGCCGCCCTGCCCCCGTGCGCCGCCTCAGGACCCACCGGGCCGGTGGGACTGCCATCTCGGGGTGTAGCTCAGCCTGGTAGAGCACTACGTTCGGGACGTAGGTGTCGCAGGTTCAAATCCTGTCACCCCGACCAGTAATTAAAGACTTATCTCGCTAATCACGCGCCTCCGGAGCGTATCCAGCAGCCGGGGATTCACCGCGGACTCGGGCCGACCGCGCAGTCTTCGGACTTTCAGCCCGGAACGCGAGAGCGATTCGGGCCAGTGGGACCAAAGCTCTTCGCAGGCGCTGCTGCGCTCCGATGCACAGCGCTGCCGCATCCGCCAAAGCAATTCGCGCAGTCGAGTGCGATTAGGCGTGCAGCTCCGTTGCCTGGGACATCTCGATACGCACTCCACCGGGCAACCGCTGCTCGCTAATCCTTCTCATCGGCAGACAGCGCCACCTTCGATGCGCGTCGCAGATACTTGAGCATGTCTTTCGGCTTCGCCGTCCCCGCGCGCTCGCGCAAGAATTCCTTCGCGGTGCGCAGGCATCCGACCTTCTCGGCCACGGCGGCGGCGATGAACTGGTTCAGCGAAACCCCGTCACTCGCCGCGAGCTCGGCCGCCGCCTTCTTGACCGAGGCCGGGAGCTTCAAGGGATACGTGCTCTTGCGCATGTGTTGATCCTCTTCAGGAACGTTCCGGGCGTTACCACCTCGAGCCCGAACTGCCCGGCCGCAGGCTCGAAGTGCCGCACATTATGGGTAACGATCACCTTGGATCGCCCGTTCACCGCGGCCTCGAGCACGATCTGCTCGCCGGTGTCATCGGCGAGCTGCGGACGCCAGAGGAAATGGACCTCGACCGGCTCGACCGCGCTCGCAAACGCGGCCATGAAGCCCACGATATCCTTACTCGCTCATGCCGGTCGCGAGGCGCTGCTCGGGGTGCTTCAGAACCTCCTCGTACTCGAGGAACAGCGCGGTCGTCACGAGCGACACCAGGCGTTCCTCGGCGACGAGCTCGAGGAGGCGATTACTCGCGCCGCGCCAGCGCCCGCCCGGCCACGATCACCGAAGTATCGAGAACGACCCGTGGTAGCTCCATACGATTTGACATCCTCTACGATCTCATTGCTCATGCGAAGTGTATGTCTTGCGCGGCCCTTCCGGGCAAACGGGATCCAGCCGGTCCGGACTCAGGACACGTGAATTTTTGGGTATTTTCGGTACAAATAGGCCCTGGCGGTTGTCCGCGAGATGCGGTAATCCTCCCTACGTGCACGGCGTACGGGGATCGGCGTGGACGGCGCTTTCAGCGCGCGCGAGTCGTAGATTTCAGACCACACTCTGGTTGCAGAAACGCGAATTGACTCACGTGCTACCCTCTGCGGTCATGGCGCCGGGGCCCGCATCGTTGAACAAATCGATGTAGGGTGCGTAGCGGAAGCGCCGGTTGCGCGCATGGCCCGTCATTTCATTGAGCACACCGAGCTTGACGAGACGAGACACCAGGCTGTTCGCCGCCACGTACGTCGTGCCTATCAGCTTCTGTACGTCCCCGACCGCGACGATCGGCCGATCGAAGAGTGATTCGAGGACCTTGTGGCCGTTACCCGCCGCGCGGCCAAGTTGGTCCGTGATTGCGGCGCGATGCTGCTCGCGTAGTTGCAGAATTCGTCGCGCGGTTTGCGCCGCTTCCGCTGCAACCTCGATGACACCGCGCAGGAAGAAGGCCAGCCACTCTTCCCAGGCGCCGCGATCGCGTACCGCCTGTAAGTGCTCGTAGTACGCCTGCCGGTGCTGCTTGAAGTAGTGCGAAAGGTACAGCACGGGCTTGTGCAGCACCCCACGCTCGGTGAGAAGGAAGGTGATCAGCAGCCGGCCCACACGACCATTGCCGTCCAGAAACGGGTGGATCGTCTCAAACTGTACGTGTGCCAGCGCGATCTTCACCAGCGGCGGCAGCGTATCCGGGGCGTCTAGGAACGTCTCCAGGTTCCCCAGCGCCTCCGGCACCACGTGCGGCGGCGGTGGCACGAAGGTTGCCGTGGTGAGCGTACAGCCGGCCGGGCCGATCCAATTCTGGCTGGTGCGCAGCTCGCCGGGCTGCAACCGTCCGCCGCGTACACCGCGCATCAATTCAGCATGGATCTCGCGGACCAGCCGCACCGACACCGGCAGCTCGGGCAGCCGTGCCAGTCCGTGGTTCATCGCCCGCACGTAGTTGACCACCTCGTCCACATCGCGCGGCAGATTCTGATCGAGGAGCTGTGCCTCGGCGGCCAGCAGGTCCTGCAGCGAGCTTTGCGTGCCCTCGATCTGGCTGGAGAGCACCGCCTCCTTGCGCACGTACATGAAAACGAAGAGGTCCGGATTCGGCAGTGTCAGCACCGCCCCATCGAGCCGGCCGAGGGCACGATCAGCGGCGGAAAGCAGTCCCTGGAGCTCGCCGGGCAATGCCGGAGCGGGCTGCGGCGGCAGTGGCGCCGGAATGAAGGCACGGTAGCCCGCCGGCTGAGCGACGTACCGCCCCGCCCGGGTCGAAGCCTCGGTGCTGGTCACCATCTTGTGCTCTGCCTTTAACAAGAGGCCAGATCGCACCCATATGATAGGCTGCGTTTAACAAGGAGGGAAGTCTTAGTCCTTATGTCACTTTCCTGCGACTCCGGGAGTCGCCCAGGCGCTCAGCGTCGGGACCCGGCCTAAGGACAGCAGGTCCCCGGCCCGATTGAGTCGCCCCCGCGCCGGCAGGGGCCAGTTGTGGAAGCGCCCGGGCGAAGGCGGCCCGCACTTGAGCAAAGCGTGCTTCGTCCAACGGCTTGCGGGACTTCACGGTGTTCATCACCTTAAGCCCCGACGCTTCTCCTTGAGCGCCGCCCCGGATCCCGCTCGCTCGACGACGATACTCGCCGTGACGTACTCGAACCCCACCCGCACCACCACGCGCCCTCGACAAACACATCCGCGCCACTCCCGCAGCGCTGGTGGACCTCAAGCGCCAGTACGGAGCAGCCGTCGCCGACAATCCAGAGCAGCTCCGTCCCATCATGCGCGGCTTCGAAAGCGCCTACTGCCAGCTCAGTCAACGGCTGCGCAGCGCCCGCGATCGCCCGCTCCCTCGTCGAGCGCGGCTTGCCGGTGTTCTACACCACCGTCGCCGCCCCGGTGGAGAAACTCCTCGCCGCCAAGCGCGACGTGCGCTTGGCGCGGGAGCTGAAGCGCCTTGACCGCTTCGAGTGCCTGGCGCTCGATGACATCGGATACGTTCAGCAGGACCGGGCGGAGATGGAGGTGCTCTTTACGCTGCTCGCCGAACGCTACGAGCGCAAGAGCGTCATGATCACATCGAACTTGGTGTTCTCGCAGTGGGATCAGATCTTCAAGGATCCGATGACCACGGCCGCCGCCATCGACCGGGTCGTGCACCACGCTGTCGCGCTCGAGTCCAAAGGCCCGAGCTTCCGGGCTGAGGAAGCTGAGCGACGCGCCGCCGCGGTCGCCAAGGAACATCGTGCACAGCCACAAGTATTCTGCCCGGCCTGCGGCCGGGCAGGCCGCGCTTCGGCTCCGCCGTCGCGCGGAAAGATCAGATGAAATGCGAGAGACCGGCGGAGGGCGAAGGAGCCAGGAACCTACGTCCCTGCACTCAATGAAGGTGGACCGTCAGTGAGGGGACCGATCCGAAAAAACTGGCAGACGCATCCGAAAGAAATAATTGACGTCAGACAGCGCATCGATCTTGACGCGCGAGAACGCCTCATTCGCCAAGCTCATGCCCTCCCCCGTCTCACTGCGATCGGTTCGGCCCGCGCCGTCCTCATCGCTCCAGGTACTCCCGGGGCGGGATGATATCGACACCACGGAAGGGACGAAGAGCGCGCAGGACACGATCCCCGGTGAGAATCACCCTGCCTTGGCGATGCAGCGCCACCTCGAGGAAGTCATCGTCCCTCGGATCGCGGCCGGCGTGGACGGGAGCGGTGACGACGACGCGCTCGGCGATGCGGTTCAGGACCCGGATGAATTCCCGCCGGTCTACCAGGCCGATTCTGGAATC
>JAKAYU010000125.1 GCA_021809525.1 Pseudomonadota bacterium
CTTGACGTGCCTGAGATGAGGTCCATCGCAACCGCGGACCCGAGGGTTTTGCTCAGCGATCCGCCGCCAGTTTTGCTGGATGAGTGGCAGCATGTGCCGGCGCTTTGGGATGCCGTGCGCGCCGCAGTCGATCGAGACGCGACCCCGGGTCGGTTTCTCCTCGCAGGCTCGGCAACCCCCACAAGGCCACCGAGCCATTCCGGGGCCGGCCGGATCGTGCGAGTCCGGATGCGCCCGCTCAGTCTGGCCGAACGAGGCCTGGGCAAGCCGACCGTCAGCCTGGCCACTCTGCTACGCGGCGGGCGAGCGAAGGCCGAGGGTTACACAAACATCGGTCTCGCTGACTACGCCCACGAAATCATCGCCTCGGGCTTCCCGGGCATCCGGAGGCTGTCGGGCCGAGCGCTGCGAGCCCAGCTCGATGGCTACCTCGACCGAATCGTTGACCGGGACTTCGAGGAGCAAGGTTACTCGGTTCGGCGACCGCAGACCCTCCGCCGCTGGATGGCGGCATTCGCGGCCGCCACTGCCACCACCACATCGCTCGAGAAAATTCGCAAGGCCGCCTCGGAGGGGGCGGAGGAAATCCCGGCGAAAACCACGGTGATCGCCTATCGCAATGTACTCGAGCAGCTGTGGATTCTCGATCAGGTTCCCGGGTGGGTCCCGACGAAGAACCATCTGAGGCGCCTCACCCAGGCTCCAAAGCACCACTTGGTTGATCCAGCACTGGCTACCCGCCTGCTCGGCGTGGATACGGGGGCTTTGCTCGGCGGTATGCCTGCCGGCGCCAGGCTTGTCACGATTCCGCCAACGGACGCTGCCCCCCGAGACGGAACCCTTCTCGGGCAGATGTTCGAGGCGCTCGTCACTCTGTCCGTGCGCGTCTATGCGCAGGCCTCCGAGGCACGCGTCTATCACTGCCGCACCTACGACGGCCGGCGCGAGATCGACCTCATCGTCGAGACAGGCGACCAGCGCGTGCTCGCGCTCGAAGTAAAGACCAGCGCGGAGGTCACGGACGCGGACGTAAGCCATCTCTTGTGGCTGCGGGAGCAGCTCGGCGCCGTCCTGACGGACATGGCGGTCATCACAACCGGCAGGCGCGCGTATCGACGGGAGGATGGGGTTGCCGTCATCCCCGCAGCACTCCTGGGTCCTTAGTGGAGGCCCCATTTGAACCGGACACAGCAGTGTAAGGGCGCTGGACCATTATCATCGAGAGCACTGGTCGCTCCGATAGCCCGAGCAGGGCGGTGACCGCGGAGTCGAGAGGCGACCACGGCAAGCAAAAAACGGCCTCCGAATTGCCCTATTGAATCCCGATTCGTAACGCGTTACGCTGTAACGCGTTACAGAGGAGGATGCGTTTATGGCACGAGCTGCAGAGCGTATGCGGGCAATGCGCGAACGGCGCCGTGCACAGGGACTGCGCGAATTGCGTCTGGTCGTACCCGATCCACATGCCCGGACGGTTCTACGACGGGTCGCCACTGAGGTGGCGAGCTTGGACAGGGCCGCGGAGCAAGAAGCGATGCGATGGATCGAAGCAGTTTCGGAATTTGACGCGCAGTGAAGCGCGGGGATGTCGTGACCGTCCCGGCGTCGGGCGACTACGGAAAACCGCGCCCTGCGGTAATTATGCAAACCAACGCTCTACCCGCGGCACACGCCTCCGTAATCGTGTGCCAAATGACCTCAGACGTCGTCGATGCGCCGGATTTTCGCGTCACCATCGAGCCCACGCAGAAGAATGGCTTGCAGACGCGCTCACAGATCATGGCGGACAAACCCGTGACGATCCGCCGCGAGCGCGTTGGCCGCAGGATTGGGTCGCTCGATGAAAGGGATATCGCTCGTCTGAATGTCGCACTCGCGTTTGTCGTGGGTTTGGGAGATTGATCACCGAGATCGCGTAAGGTTGAAGAGTGCGCAACTCGGCCGCGACGGTCGGCTGTCGAGGTCTGCTGCCGGCCAATTGGGGACCGTGGACCGGGCGGTTGGACTACCTGAAACCGGGCAGTCGCGAGGTTTCATTCGTGGTAATCTGTCGGTGTTCGGTGTGCCAAGGCACGAATATGCGGAGCACTCTGTTGTGTCGCGTTCGTCCGTACCGCTTCTCTCAGTTCGTGATCTGATTCAGCTCTTCACACTGTCTGCTCTTGCCCTGCTGATCAGCGTCCTGGGCGAGCTAGCGCTGGCTGTGGTCCTCATGATGCTACCGTTGGGCTTCGCCGCCGTCCGCAAGGCGCTACCGTTTGCCTTCGCCTTGGTTGCCAGGACATCGGCTGGGCAAGACCTGGTCGTGTTCCTCTGGGCCGCCATCAGTGGCGCCCTCTTTGTATTTGGGGTCGGACGTCACGCATGGAAGATAAGGGCTCGCCGGGTAGCGCTCATCGCCGGGGCCATCAGTCCCTGGGTGGTGCTGGGCCTCGCCCGGCTCGAGGGCCACCTCTGGCCATCGTTTCGGGAGACAAGCGGCCCGCTAGACCGCCCGCTGATGACGCTGCCACTGTTAGTTTGCGCGTTACTCACGCCGTGGCTGGCCGGGCGTGCAGCACGAGCCGGCGCACAAGCGAGCGCGGCTCCGCAATGACGCCAAAGCAGTCGCTGATGCGGCGCTCGCGGCAGAGGACGTCGGCCGGACACGTTGGCAGGTCAACGCACACAAATCGGGTGCCCATTGCGGCCGTTCCCGACGTCTGCTCCGGGTCGAATACCGGCCGATCAACTTCGCGCGGTACTCCTGCGGGTGGCGCGCGGTAAGGATGGGGACTCGGTCAGGGTGGCAAGGGACGACGGGCGCGTAGGAACAATCAGTCTTTGCCGTGGTGGCGCGGAATCCTGCGTTGGCCGGGCTGCGGTCGGCGCAGGCGGGTGATTACGCCTGCCACTGCCGTGCGGCAGCCAGCGACTGCCAGCGGGACTCAGCGGACATGGTGAAGCTGCAAACCCGGGGTGTCGCTTCGTTCGTCGGCGGGCGCCGGCGAAAGGCAGCGCAAGGAGATGAGAATGCCCGAGGTCGGAGTCGAACCGACACGCTTTTAAGGGCGGCGGATTTTCATCCCGCTTCGACTTTCGTCGCCCCGGCGGCCAGAGCCGGCCGGGTTCGTGGGCTGGAGCACGCCTTCACCGTAGCCTTGCGGCCGTAGGTGCCCGCCGTCTGCTCTCTACACCTTCCCCGCACGCTGCGGGGCTTGGCTCGGCATGAGCTCGAGAACCTCAGGGCCTCTACCGAGTTTGACGGGCTTCACCTCGCAGATTTCTCCGTGAGGGCTCAAGTCGTATGGTCTGAGTCCGCTGCGTCTACCAATTCCGCCACTCGGGCACCAAGGTGGGAGTATACGGGGACGGCGGCGGGCTGGATACGGGCGCCCGAAAGCCCTGTCCCACCGTGTACCATGCACGGGTGAAGCGCAGCGACTACTGCTATCTCCTTCCTCCCGAGCGGATCGCCCAGAGTCCGCTCGAAGTCCGTTCGGCAAGCCGCATGCTTACGCTCGATCGCCAGACGGGGGCCTGGGCCGACCGCGGGGTGCGGGACCTGCCGCAGCTGCTTGACCCCCGGGATCTGCTCATCCTCAACGACACACGGGTGGTGGCGGCGCGACTGCGCGGCGCAAAACCGTCCGGGGGGCAGGTCGAGGTGCTGCTCGAGCGGGCCTGCGCTGAGCGCGAGGCGCTCGTACAGCTGCGTGCGAGCAAGCCGATCCGCCCGGGGCTCGTGATCGTCACCGCGGGCGGTTCGCTCGAGGTGCTCGAGCGGGAGGCGGACCTGTGGCGGGTGCGCGTGCCAGGGCCGGTTCTGGAGTTCTTCGACCGCTGGGGCGAGGTGCCCCTGCCGCCGTACATTCAGCGCATGCCCGACGAGTCGGATCGGCAGCGCTATCAGACCCTGTTCGCCCGCGAACCCGGTGCGGTCGCCGCGCCCACCGCAAGCCTGCATTTTGACGAGGCGCTGCTCGAAGCCGTCGCCGCGCGCGGGATTGAGACGGCCTTCGTGACGCTGCACGTGGGCGCAGGCACCTTCCAGCCCGTGCGCGTCGAGCATATCGATGAGCACGTGATGCACGCTGAGCGGGTTACCGTCAGCGCGCGCACCTGCGAGGCGATTGCCCGTGCACGCTCCAGGGGCGGACGTATCGTGGCGGTCGGCACGACGGTGGTGCGAGCGCTCGAATCTGCGGCGCTTAGGGCTGCGGAGCGCGGCGCGGCGGGCATCGAGCCGTGGTCGGGAGAGACGCGACTGTTCATTCGCCCCGGCTTCCGCTTCCAGGTGGT
This sequence comes from Pseudomonadota bacterium, assembly GCA_021809525.1. GTDB lineage: Bacteria > Pseudomonadota > Gammaproteobacteria > Steroidobacterales > Steroidobacteraceae > 13-2-20CM-66-19. Next base: position 4,282 of record JAKAYU010000125.1, read on the forward strand.
CGAGGCTCTGCTGACGAATTTCCATCTGCCCGAGTCCACGCTGCTGATGCTGGTGTGCGCGTTCGCCGGCCGCGAGGCGGTGCTGCGTGCCTACCGGCACGCGGTCACGGCTGAATACCGATTCTTCAGCTACGGTGATGCGATGTTTCTCGCCTCCGGGCTGGCCGCGGCTGAGCCGACCGGCGCGCGCTGAGCGTGCCGGCGGGCCGCTCCCGGGCGCTCCTCATGATGGTGAACCCTTGAAACCGACGTTCGAACTGCTCGCGACCGACGGCGCTGCTCGCCGCGGCAGGCTGCAACTGGCCCACGGTACCGTAGAGACGCCGGCGTTCATGCCGGTCGGGACCTACGGCACCGTCAAGGCGATGACGCCGGAGGAGCTCGAGGGGCTCGGCGCCGAGATCGTCCTCGGCAACACCTTTCATCTCCTGCTGCGCCCCGGGGTCGAGATCATCGCCGAGCACGGCGGCCTGCACGGCTTCATGCACTGGCCGCGGCCGATTCTCACCGATTCGGGTGGCTTTCAGGTATTCAGCCTCAAGAGTCTGCGCAAAATCACCGAGGAGGGCGTGCGGTTCCGCTCGCCCATCGACGGCAGCGAGGTGCGCTTGACGCCCGAGGACGCCATGGCGGTGCAGATCGGCCTGCGCTCGGATATCGCCATGGCCTTCGACGAGTGCACGCCCTATCCGGCCAGCGAGGCCGAGGCGCGCAGGTCCATGGAGCGCTCCATGCGCTGGGCCGAGCGCGGGCATCGGCGGTACTACCGCGAGGAGCCGCCGGGGGGGCTGTTCGGCATCGTGCAGGGGGGCATGCATCCGGCGCTGCGCCTCGCGTCGCTCGAGGCCTTGCTGCGCCTCGAGTGGCCGGGACTGGCGATCGGCGGGCTCGCGGTCGGGGAGCCGGAGGAGGAACGCCTCGGCGTCCTCGAGGCGCTGGTGCCGCACATGCCGGCCGAGCGGCCGCGCTACCTGATGGGCGTCGGGCGGCCGGAGGACATCGTCGCAGCGGTGCTGCGCGGCGTGGATATGTTCGACTGCGTGATGCCCACCCGGCACGCCCGCAATGGGCATCTGTTCACCTCCGGCGGCGTCATCAATATCCGCAATGCGGTGCACCAGCGCGATCTTGGGCCGGTGGACCCGGAATGCGGCTGCTATACCTGCCGGAACTACTCCCGCGCCTATCTGCGGCATCTGGATCGCTGCAACGAGATCCTCGGCTGCCGGCTGAACACGATCCACAACCTCGCGTTCTACCTGGGGCTGATGCGCCGGCTGCGCGCGGCGATCGAGGCGGGGCGGCTCACGGCCTTCTGTGCCGATTTTCTCACCCGGCGGGCCCGCATCGACGCTGTGGCATAATGCCGCCCCTTCGCCCCCGGGGCCGGCTGTTCGAGCTCTGGAGGTGGTCTCGAGGATCATTAACATGAATGCTTTGATTCCCACGGCCTGGGCCGCTGCCGCCGCCCCGGCTGCCGGCGGTAGCCAGCTTGCGCCCCTCCTGGTGATGGGCGCGTTCATCGTCGTTTTTTACTTCCTGCTCATCCGGCCCCAACAGAAGAAGGCCAAGGAGCATCAGATGCTCGTCTCCAAGCTGGCCCCGGGCGATGAGGTCGTCACCGGCGGCGGGCTGCTCGGGCGCATCAGCGAGGTCGGCGAGCACTTCGTCACGCTCGAGGTGGCCGAGGGCGTGCGCCTGAAGGTGCAGAAGGCCCAAGTGAGCACCCTGATGCCCAAGGGCACCCTGAAAAGCGCCTGAGCCATGCTCGAATACGCCCGTTGGAAGTACATCCTGATCGCGGTCGTGCTGGCCCTGGGCCTGCTGTTCGCGCTGCCGAACGTGTTCGGCGAGGACCCGGCCCTGCAGCTGGCGCATGCCGACCATTCGCCGGTGACGGCTGCCGAGATGCACACCATCGCCGGCTTCCTGCAGCAGCAGAAGATTCCGTTCCGCAGGGCGTACGTGCAGAACGGCCGGCTGATCGTGCGATTCGCATCGGTGCCCGATCAGCTGCGTGGCAGCGACGCCATCGACGCGAAGTTCCAGAAGACCTACATCTCGGCGAAGACGCTCGTGCCGCGCACCCCGGCGTGGCTGCGCGATCTCGGCTTGAGGCCCATGCCGCTCGGTCTTGATTTGAGCGGCGGGCTGGATCTGCTGTACCAGGTCGACATCAGGAGCGCGGTGCGCCAGATCCTGCAGACCTACACGCAGGATGCTTCCCGGGCGCTGGCGGAAGCGAAAGTGCCGGTCGCAAACGTCACCAACATCGCCACCGACGGCAGCGCGGTGCCGAACACCATCCAGATCACCCTCGCGCCGCAGGCAGACCTGGCCGCAGCCAAGCGCGCGATCGCCGATCCGCTGCGCGGCCTGACCATCACCACCAGCGCGCAGTCCGGGGGCGCGGTCATCCAGGCGACCATGCCGGCGCAGAAGATCCGCGCGCGCGAGAACTACGCCATCGAGCAGAACATCTCCATCCTGCGCAACCGGGCCAATCAGCTCGGGGTTTCCGAGCCGATCGTGCAGCGGCAGGGCAACGACCGTATCGACGTGCAGCTGCCCGGAATCCAGAACATCGCCGAGGTCAAAAATCTGCTCGGCCAGACCGCGACGCTGGAGTTCCACCTGAACGACGTGGAGAACAACGCGCTCGAGGCCCAGCAGACCGGCAACGTTCCGCTCGGCGACAAGCTCTACACCGACACCTGGGACGGCCAGCCGGTGCTGCTGAAGCGCGAGGTGATCGCCACGGGCGATCAGCTGACCAACGCCACCGTGGGCGAGAGCACCCAGGGCCCGGCGGTCAACGTGACTCTCGACAGCCGGGCCGGCGAGAACATGCTGCGCACCACCAAGGCGAACGTCGGCAAGCCGATGGGTGTGGTGCTGATCACCAAGCACAGCGTGACCCGGGAGGTCGACGGCAAGAAGCAGACGCACGAGGTCACGACCGAAAAGGTGATCAACGACGCGACCATCGACGGGGTGTTCAGCGACCGCTTCCAGATCACCGGCCTTAACCTCGCCGAAGCGCAGGATCTGGCGATCCTGCTGCGCTCCGGCTCATTCGTGACGCCCATCATTCCCGTGTCGGAGAACGTCATCGGGCCGAGCCTCGGCGCGGCGAACATTCACATGGGCATCATGGCGCTCGTGATCGGCATGGCCGGGGTGCTGCTGTTCATGGCCGTCTACTACAAGATCTTCGGCCTGGTCGCCGACGCGGTGCTGGTCGCGAACGTGGTGCTGCTGACGGCGCTGCTGTCGATGATGCACGCCTCGCTGTCGCTGCCGGGCATCGCGGGCATCATTCTCACGGTCGGCATCGCGGTCGACGCGAACGTGCTCATCTATGAGCGCATCCGCGAGGAGCTGCGCAAGGGAGTCTCGCCGCAGGCGGCGATCCGGGCCGGTTTCGAGAAGGCTTTCTCGGCGATTGCCGACTCCAACGTCACCACCGCGATCGCCGGGCTGGTGCTGTGGATCTTCGGCACCGGCGCGATCCGCGGCTTCGCCGTCGTGCTCGTCCTCGGCATTGTGACTTCGATGTTCACTTCGCTGATGGGCAGCCGCGCCCTGGTGACACTCATGTACGGCGGGCGACGCAAGATCGCCCGGCTGCACATCTAGGGGAAGTACGTGGAATTTTTCAGCCATCAAACCAACTTCCAGTTCATGGCCACACGCAAAGTGTGGTTTGGACTGTCTATCGCGCTGATGATCGCCTCGCTCGCGCTGCTGTTCACCCGCGGCCTGAACCTGGCCATCGATTTCACCGGCGGCGTTACGGTGCAGGCGAGCTTCCCGGCATCGGTGGATCTGGGGCCGGTGCGCGCGCAGGTCGCCGCCGCGGGGTTCCGTGACGCGGTGGTGGAGTACGTCGGCTCCTCGCGCGTCATCGCCATCCGCTTGCCGCCCGAACGGCAGCAGACTTCGGCCGAGCTGCGCGACCGCCTGGAGGGCGCGCTGAAACAGGTGAACTCGGGCGCGACGGTGCAGTCGCTCTCGGTCGTTGGCCCGCAGGTCGGCTCGGAACTGAAGAAGAGTGCGGCATGGGCGCTCGGCTTCACGCTGCTGTTCATCTTCCTGTATATCGCCTGGCGCTTCCACACCTGGCGGCTCTCCCTCGGCGCCATTCTCGCGGTGATGCACGATCCGATCCTGGTGCTCGGCTTCTTCGCCCTCACGCAGATCTCCTTCGACCTCAACGTGGTTGCGGCGGTGCTCGCGGTGATCGGCTATTCGCTGAACGACACCGTGGTGGTGTTCGACCGTATCCGCGAGCGGTTCGAGGGCAACCGGCGCCTTGCGCCGAACGTCGTGCTTGATCAGGCGATCAACCAGACGCTGTCGCGAACCATCATGACCAAGGTGGTGACCTCCATCGTGGTCGTGGCGCTGCTGGTGCTCGGCGGGCCGGTGCTGCGCGGGTTCTCTGCGGCGCTGCTGATCGGCATCCTCGCCGGGACGTACTCGTCGATCTACATCTCCAGCGCGATCGCGCTCGAGGCTGGGCTCACGGCTGAGCACATATTCCCGTCCGCGCGCAAGACCGCGGTCGATTCCCTGCCCTGAGGACCGCGGGTGGCCGGTCACGCCCTGCTCAACATCGCGGTTCGCGCCGCGCGCCGCGCCGGCGAGGTCATCGTGCGCAGCCTGAACAACCTCGAGTCGCTGACGGTCACGGCGAAAGGCCGCAACGACTTCGTCTCCGAGGTGGATCGGGCTGCCGAAGCGGAGATCGTCGGCATCATTCACCGCCACTACCCCGAGCACGCCATCCTGGCCGAGGAAGGCGGCGCGCAGGGCGAGAACGACACTCGCTGGATCATCGATCCGCTCGATGGCACGACCAACTTCCTGCACGGCTTTCCTGTGTTCGCCGTGTCGATCGCCTGCGAGCACAAGGGCCGCCTCGAGCACGCCGTGGTCTACGACCCGATGCGCCAGGAGCTGTTCACGGCGTCGCGCGGCGGCGGCGCACACCTCGATAACCGGCGCATGCGGGTGAGCAAACAGCGCACCCTGGAGGGTGCACTGATCGGCACGGGCTTTCCGTTCCGCGCCAACGACCGCTACCTGGATGCGTACTTCGCCATGCTCAAGGCGGCGACGCAGAGCACCGCGGGCATTCGCCGGCCGGGCGCTGCGGCCCTCGACCTGGCGTACGTCGCCGCCGGCCGCATCGATGGTTTCTGGGAATTGGGACTGTCCCCCTGGGATACGGCCGCCGGTACGCTCCTGGTACAGGAGGCCGGCGGGCACATCGGGACGCTGAGCGGCGAGGAGTACCGTCAGGGCGGTCATGTCGTCGCCGGCAATCCGAGGGTTTACGCCGCGCTGATCGAGCTGTTTGCGCCGTACGTGCCCGCGGAGTTGCGCGCGCGCTGAGTTGCCTTTTCGGTCCGATGGACCGGCTCGCAATCCGGGAACGTCTTGTGTACAGTCCCGCAATGATAAGCCAGATTTTCGCAACAAAATCGGTCGCCGAAATCGAGGCAGCGGACGCATCGGACGCTGAGGGGCATCAGCTCAAGCGCACGCTCTCGGCCACGGCGCTCACCATGCTCGGTATCGGGGGGATCATCGGTACCGGGATCTTCGTGCTCACCGGCGTGGCGGCGGC
>JAKAYU010000126.1 GCA_021809525.1 Pseudomonadota bacterium
GATCTCATCTCGCGCCAGCGCCTCTGGGGCGTGCCCATTCCGCTGTTCGTGCGCGCCGGCAGCGGCGAGCTGCATCCGCGCACCGCGGAGCTGATCGAGGAGGTCGCCGCGCGCGTCGAGCGCGGCGGGCTCGAGGCCTGGTTCGCGCTCGATCCGGCCGAGCTGCTCGGCGCCGAGGCGGCCGTCTACGAGAAGGTCACCGACGTGATGGACGTGTGGGCCGACTCGGGGCTGTCGTTCGAATGCGTGGGCCACGAGCGGCCGGAGATCGGCGCGCCCGTGGATCTGTACCTCGAGGGCTCGGACCAGCACCGCGGCTGGTTCCACAGCTCGCTGCTGATGTCCGAGGCGCTCTACGAGCGCGCCCCGTACCGCGGCGTGCTCACCCACGGCTTCACGGTCGATGAACAGGGGCGCAAGCAGTCGAAGTCCCTCGGCAACGTGGTCGCCCCGCAGAAGGTCATGAACAGCCTGGGCGCGGACGTGCTGCGCCTGTGGGTGTCGGCCACCGACTACGCCAATGAGATGAGCGTGTCGGATGAGATCTTGAAGCGCATGTCGGACTCCTACCGCCGGATCCGCAACACGGTGCGCTACCTGCTCGGCAACCTCGACGGTTTCGATCCGGCGCGCGATGCGCTCGCGCGGCAGGACCTGCTCGATCTGGACCGTTGGGCGCTCGCGCGCGCCACGGCGCTGCAGCAGGAGATCCGCGACGCCTACGGCCGCTACGCGTTCCACCTGATCTATCAGAAGCTGCACAACTTCTGCAGCGTCGAGCTCGGCGCGTTCTACCTCGATGTGCTGAAGGACCGCATGTACACGCTGCCCACCGCTTCACGCGCGCGCCGCTCGGCGCAGACGGCGATGTACCACATTGCCGAGTGCATGGTGCGTTGGCTCGCCCCGATCCTCTCGTTCACGGCCGAGGAGATCTGGCGGTACCTGCCCGGTACGCGCGAGGAGTCGGTGTTCCTTGCCACCTGGCACGTCCTGCCGGACGTGCCGGCCCCTGCAGTCGACTGGCCGGCGCTGCTCGCCTTGCGCGCCGACGTCACACGCGAACTCGAGAAGCTGCGTGATGAGGGGCAAATCGGCGCGCCGCTCGATGCCGAGGTGGACATATACTGCGCAGCCGGACCGTACGAGCGGTTTGCGGCGCTCGGCGAGGAGCTGCGCTTCTTCTTCATCACCTCGCATGCGCGCGTGCATCGCCTCGCCGGGGCGCCCCCGGCCGGCGCCGCCCCGGCGCTCAACACCGGGCGCGAGGACGTGTGGGTGGCCGTCAAGCCGACTCATGATGCGAAGTGCGTGCGCTGCTGGCAGCGCCGGCCCGATGTCGGGGCAAATCCGGCGCACCCGCAGCTGTGCGGCCGGTGCATCAGCAATATCGAGGGTCCGGGCGAGGAGCGGCAGTTCCTATGAGCACATCGAACGAACCGGCCGCGGGCCACGCGACGGCAGCCTCCCCGGGGCCGCTCAGCGGCCGCGTGTGGCTCGCGCTGTCGCTGGCGGTCATCGCGCTCGACCAGTGGACCAAGGCCTGGGCGGTGCGCCACCTGAGCTTCCACATCGCCCGGCCCGTCCTGCCGGTGCTCGATCTGACGCTCGCCTACAACACGGGCGCGGCGTTCAGCTTTCTCGCCGATCAGTCGGGCTGGCAGCGCTGGCTGCTCACTGCGCTCGCGCTCGTGGTCGCGGTGCTCATCGTCGGGTACCTCGGCCGGCTGCATGCGCGCCGCCAGGGGCTGCTCTGCGCGGCGCTCGCGCTGATCCTCGGCGGGGCGCTCGGCAATCTCATCGATCGGCTGCGCTTGGGCTACGTGGTCGACTTCATCAGCGCGCACTGGCACGGCCACTACTTCCCGGCGTTCAATGTGGCAGACTCCTCGATCACGATCGGGGCGGCGCTGCTGCTGATCGATCTGCTGGGCGAGAGCCGCCGAGCGCCCCGGCATTCCGGACAGGAGGAGAGCTGATGCAAGTGCTGCTGGCCAACCCGCGCGGTTTCTGCGCAGGCGTCGATCGCGCGATCGACATCGTTGAGCGGGCCATCGACCTGTTCGGCGCACCGATCTACGTCCGTCACGAAGTGGTGCACAACCGCCACGTGGTCGAGCGGCTGCGCGAGCGGGGCGCGGTGTTCGTCGAGGAGCTGCAGGAGGTGCCCGCCGGCGCCACCGTCATCTTCTCCGCCCACGGGGTCTCCCATGCGGTGGAGAACGAGGCGAAGGAGCGTGGCCTGAAGGTGTTCGACGCCACCTGCCCGCTCGTGACCAAGGTGCACATGGAGGTGCAGCGCTACGCCCGCGAGGGGCGCGAGGTGATCCTCATCGGCCACGCCGGCCACCCGGAGGTCGAGGGCACGATGGGGCGCTTCGACACCTCCTTCGGCGGACGGATGTACCTGGTGGGCAGCGCCGCGCAGGCCGAACAGCTCGCGGTGAGCGATCCGGCACGTCTCGCGTTCGTGACGCAGACGACGCTCTCGGTGGACGACACGGCGGAGATCGTCGCGACGCTCAAGCGGCGCTTCGCCGAACTCGCCACGCCGCGCAAGGAAGACATCTGCTACGCCACGCAGAACCGCCAGGATGCGGTGAAGAAGCTGCTCACCGAGTGCGACATTCTGATCGTGGTCGGCTCGCGCGCCAGCTCCAACTCGAACCGGCTGCGCGAGCTTGCCGAGCGGGCCGGGGTCCCGGGCTACCTCGTCGACGGTCCCCAGGACCTCAAGCGCGAGTGGTTCGAGGGCAGGCGCTGCGTGGGGCTCACGGCCGGCGCATCGGCGCCCGAGGTGCTGGTGCGCGCGGTGCTCGGGCAGCTGCAGGAGTGGGGCGCACAGCTGCCGCGCGAAGTCGCCGGGCGCGAGGAGAAGGTGATCTTTGGCCTGCCGCGGGAGCTCAGGCGCGCCTAGCGGCCCGCGTAGAGGGATTTCTTCAGCTTCCAGCGCTTGTGCGACCAGGGCCAGTCGGCCGGCGCGCCCGTGATCTGCCGCTCGACCGCGCGCACGTAGCGCTCGGTGAGTTCCCCCGGCGCGAGCTTCTCCTCTGGGCTCGACAGCGGCAGGAATTGCATCTCGTAGAAGCCCCGGCGCACCCGCCGCATGGCGATGAAGAACACCGGCATGCGCGTCACCCGCGAGATTTCCTCCGGGCCCATGAAGAACGCGGTGTCGCGGTTGAGAAAGCGCGTCCAATGCTTGCGCTCACTGGTGGTCGGCTCCTGATCGGCCACCATGGCCACCGCGCGCGCGACCGGTCCGCGCTGAATGATGTCCGCGAGCAGCTGCTTGGCCGGGATGAGCCGGCAGCCGAAGCGGCCACGCAATTTCTTCATCTCCCGCTCCGCCCACGCATCGACCAGCGGCTTGTAGGCCGCATCGAGCGGGTAGCCGAGCTCGAGCGACAGCGCGAGGAGCATCCACTCCCAGTTGCACTGGTGCGCTGCGGCGAGCAGCACCGAGCGGCCCGCGCTGAGGTAAGCCTGCGGCGCCTCCAGGTTCACGATCCGCACGCGGCGGCGGATCTGCGCAGCCGGCAGCGTCGCGGATTTGATCACCTCGACCAGCATGTCGGCGAAGCCCTGATAGTAGCGGCGGCGGACCGCGCGCATCTGCGCCTCGTCCCAGTCGGGAAAGGCGTGCGAGAGGTTCTCGCGCACCACCGCGTCGCGGTAGGGGAAGACCCGGTAGGCCAGCCACCCGAGCAGGTCCGCCACGCGGTACAGGAGCAGCAGCGGCAGGCGAGAGACCAGCCGTACCCACCAGGCAGGCCGGGCTGCGGGATCGGGCCGCACTGCGGCCGGATCGGGCGGCTGCGGGGCGGTGGCGGGTGGCTTGGCGGTCATGATGGCGACGGTTTGCGTTCCTGCGGCCCGTTCGCCGCGTAGCCGGGGCATGGTAGCGGCCCGAGCCGCGCATGCAAGAGCGCGGCGGCGGCGCTGGACCGTGTCTCGGCATGAGCGCGCCGTACCCGCCCCGGCGCGGCGGAGCCTATACTGCGAGCCGCATCACGCGGGCGCGCTCTGCGACCTGCTAGGTTCGGTGCCGATGTCACGGCGGGCCACCCCTTCCGCCGATGAGCTGATGCGACTGCTGGGGGCGCTGCTGCGTCTGCGGACGGGCAGTGCGAACCGTCTGCCGGGCTTCGCCGAGCCCATCCTGGTCTTTCTGGGAACTCGGCCCGAAGCTGCGGTGAGGATGGGTGAGCTGCGCGAGCGGCTCGGTCTCGGTCAATCGCGCGCGAGCCGGCTCTGCGCCGCGCTGAAGCGCGCCGGCTTGGTGCAGATCACCACGGCCGAAGACGATCGCCGGGCATCCTGGGTGCAGCTCACTCCAGCGGGGCGTGAGCTCGTCGAAGAAAGCGCCAGCGCACTGCGCGCAGATCTCTATCCCGGCTCATGAATCCGTTTGCGGCTCGATCCGAGCTCGGATCGATCCCGTCGGCTGCGTGCCGCTCTTGACTCGGGAGCCGGCTCCAGGCCGTAGGATGATCCGGCTCCGGCGCCTGTGCCGGAGGTCTTCACAAGGAGCCGCGTGTGGCCGTCCCTGCCAGCCCGATCAACGCCGATCACCTCACTGTGCCGGTCGAGGGCATGACCTGCGCCAGCTGCGTCTCGCGGGTCGAGCGCGCCCTGAACGCGCTGCCCTCGGTGCGCGCCAGCGTCAACCTCGCCACCGAGCGGGCCGACGTGCATTTCGATGCCGCCCGGGTGAGTGCGGCGCAACTGGCCGAGACCGTGCGCGCGGCCGGCTACGAGGTGCCTGAGGAAACGCGCGAGCTGGCCATCTCGGGCATGACCTGCGCCACCTGCGCGCTGCGTGTGGAGAAGGCCTTGCGCGCGGTGCCGGGTGTGCTCGGCGCGACGGTCAATCTGGCCACCGAGCGGGCCACCGTGCACGGCCTCGGCGCACTGGTCCCCTCGGCGCTGATCGCAGCGGTCGAGCGCGCCGGGTATGAGGCCGAGCTCACCGGCGATGCGGCCCGCGAGGCTCACCTGGAGGCGCAGCAGGCCGCGCGGTTTCACCGCGAGAGCCTGCGGCTCGCGGCCGCCGCGCTGCTCAGTGCCCCGCTGCTGCTGCTCATGCTGGGCGTTAGGCTCGCGCCGTGGCTGCAGCTTGCACTCGCCACGCCGGTGCAGTTCGTGATCGGCGCGCGCTTCTACCGCGGCGCGTGGAAGGCGCTGCGCTCGGGGGTCGGCAACATGGATGTGTTGGTCGCGCTCGGCACCTCCGCAGCCTATTTCTACAGCCTCTGGCTGCTGATGAGGCAGGTGAACCCGCCGCTGTATTTCGATTCCGCGGCGGTGGTGATCGCGCTGGTGAGCGCCGGTAAGTGGCTCGAGGCCCGCGCCAAGCGCGCCACCACCGCCGCGATCCGCCAACTGATGTCACTGCGCCCGCAGCGCGCGCACGTGTTGCGCGAGGGCCGCGAGAGCGAGGTTCCGCTCGAGGCGATCGCCGTCGGAGACCTGATGATCGTGCGCCCGGGCGAGCGCGTGCCGGTCGATGGCGTCGTGCTGAGCGGCACTAGCGAGCTCGACGAGAGCCTGCTCACCGGGGAGAGTCTGCCGGTGAGCCGCTCGCCGGGCGAGGCGGTGAGCGGAGGAGCCATCAACGGAAGCGGTCTGCTGCGCATCGAGGCGCGCGCCACCGCCGAGCACTCCCTGCTCGCACGGATCATCGCGCTCGTCGAGGGCGCGCAGGCGCGCAAGCCCCCGGTGCAGCGTCTGGTGGATCGCGTCGCCGCGGTGTTCGTGCCCGTCGTGCTCGCCGTGGCACTGCTCGCCTGGCTCGGCTGGTGGCTCATCGCCGGGCAGTTCGGCGCCGGGCTGATCGCGGCGGTGTCCGTGCTGGTGATCGCCTGCCCGTGCGCGCTCGGACTGGCGACGCCCACCGCACTGATGGTCGGCACGGGCGCTGCGGCGCGCTGCGGCATCCTCATCCGCGACGCCGAGGCGCTCGAGCAGGCCCATCGGCTCGACACCGTGGTGTTCGACAAAACCGGCACCCTCACCGAAGGGCGTCCTGCGGTGGTGGCGATCGTCTCGGCGGGGCTCTCCGAGCACGAACTGCTCGCGCTCACCGCCGCGGCGCAGACCGGCAGCGAGCACCCGCTCGCCCGTGCGGTTCTCGCCCGCGCGCAGGCCGAAGGCCTGACGCTGCCGGCGCTGCAGGAGTTCCAGGCGCGCCCGGGCCAGGGGCTCATCGCCCGCCTGAGCGAGCGGCGCCTGGCGGTGGGCAACCGCGCCCTGATGCGCGAGCTCGGCGTGCCGACCGATGCCGGCGAGGCCGCTGCGGTGGGCCTGCAAGCCCAGGGGCGTACCCTGATGTGGGTGGCGGACGTGACGGGCTCGCCGCAGTGGCTCGGACTGCTCGCCTGCGCCGATCCCATCAAGCAGGCCGCCGCCCCTGCCGTGCGGCGCCTCAAGGCGATGGGCGTCGAGACCGTGCTGCTCACGGGCGATCATGCAGGCGCGGCCACCGCGGTGGCCGCCGCGCTCGGCATCGAGCGGGTGCTGAGCGAGATCCGCCCGGCGCAGAAGGCCGAGCAGGTCCGCGCGCTGCAGGCCGCCGGGCGGCGCGTCGGCATGGTGGGCGATGGGGTCAACGACGCCCCCGCGCTCGCCGCGGCCGATGTGGGCATGGCCATGGGCACCGGCGCCGATGCGGCGCTCGAGACCGCCTCGATCACGCTGATGAGGGGCGATCCGCGTCTGGTGGCCGATGCCATTGCGGTGAGCCGCGCGACCTACCGCAAGATCCGCCAGGGGCTGTTCTGGGCGTTCTTCTACAACGTGATCGGGCTGCCCGCCGCGGCGTTCGGGCTGCTGAACCCCATGATCGCCGGGGCGGCCATGGCCCTCTCGTCCGTGAGCGTCGTGTCGAACGCGCTGCTGCTGCGCCGCTGGCGCCCGTCAGCCGCTCGCCCCTAGGGGGAAAACCGCGCCGCCGCCTCAGCGCCGCGCCCCGGGCCGGGCGTAAGCGTCGAGCCACGCCTGTGAGGGCAGTCCGACCTGCGTCTTCCACACGCCATTGCGCGCGCGGTACAGGAGTGTTGGGGTGCCGTCGCCGCCGATGTCGCTCATGGCATTCAGATGCGTCTTCAGTGCCATCAGGATCTGCGGCGCGATGCGCCGCGCTGGAGCGATGCCGCCGTGTTCGCGCGCCACGTCGAAGCGGTCCTCGTCGAGGCGCAGCGCCTGCGCCGGGTTGGCCGCCGAGAGAATGGCGGCCGCACGCGCCTGGCTGGTGCGCTCGAGGAAGCCCACCAGTACCCAACGCACCTGCAGCCGGCCGGCGCCGATCAGCGGCTCGGCCATGTGGTAGAAGCGGTAGCAGAAGCTGCAGTTCGGATCGATGATGGCATAGAGCAGCGGGGCGCGGGCCGGGCCCTGCGCGATCAGGTGACCGGAGCGCTCGAGCCGGCCAATCACCGCCGCGTCATCGACGGGCGCGTACCGTTGGCGATAAAGGCCGTTCATATCGACGCTCTGCGGCGAGATCAGCTCGCCGCTGAAGAGGTAGCCATGCGAGCCGTAAACGACTTCGGTGGCGCCCCGGAAGCGCACCACGTAGCCGGTGAGCCCCGGGACGTCGGAGGAGAAGCGGGTGAGCAGTTTGACCTTGCCGGTGTGGATCAGCGCCGCAAGCGCCGGCGGCGGGGGCGGCAGGGTCGAGGCGCGGCCGGCCGCGCGGCTCACGGGCAGCGGGCCAATCAGGGCGAGCGCGAGGGCGAGAATGGCAAGGCGCGCCGTGCGCGGCGCGCAGGTCAGGGAGCTGGGCACGGGTTCTCCGGGGGTCTGGATGCTATGGCGCGTGCCGGGATCTCTTCCAGCGGGCGCCTCTGCGGGCGAGTGTACGTGAATGGGCCGAGCGGCGCTGCGGGCGCTTGACCCTGGAGTGCGCTCCAGGGCGTAGTGTCTGGCAGAGCTGAACGGGAGTGTGCCATGCAATCGGTCGTGTTGAAGATTCAGGGGATGCACTGCGGCGGTTGCGCCCAGTCGATCAAGCGTCTGCTCGAGCGTGAGCCGGGCGTCGAGTCCGCCGAGGTGAGCTTCGAGGCGGGCGAGGCGCGCGTGCGGTTCGATCCCTCGTGCATCGGGGCCGAGCGGCTGGTGAGCGTGCTGCAGCCGCCAGGCTACCAGGCGAGCATTCAGCCGGCGGCCTGAGCGGGATTCTCCGGCGGGGCGTCCGAGAGGAGCGCCTTGAGCAGATTGAGCAGCTCATCGGCACGGATGGGTTTGCTCGCCAGGCGCAGCCGGCTGCCCTCGAGGCGGCGGATCGCGCTCGAGGTGTCGCCGGTGACCAGCACTGCCGGCAGCGCCTCGCCGAGCGCGGCGCGCGCCCGGGTGATCACCTCCGTGCCGGTCTGATCGCCGCCGAGATGATAGTCGGTGATGACCAGATCGATGCGCGTGCCGGAGGCGATGCACTCGAGCGCTTCGGCAAGCGAGCCGGCCGGGCGTACCGAGTAGCCCTCCAGGCGCAGCAGCAGCCCGGTGGCGTCACGCACCGCCGCATCGTCTTCAACGAGCAGCACGCGGGGCGTTCGGTGCGGCCGGGTGGGCGAAGCATCGGCGAGCGTCCGCGCGGACTCCTCGGACGCGCTGCGCGCCCCCGGGGGCACGGTGAGCGCGAACACCGATCCTTTGCCCGGCTCGGAGCGCACCTCGAGCGCGATGCCGAGCAGATCCACCAGGTGCCGCACGATGCTCAGTCCGAGGCCGTAACCCTCGCGGCGCACCGCGCCCGCCGACTCGATCTGATAGAACTCCTCGAAGATGTGCGGCAGCTGCGCCGCCTCGATGCCGACGCCGGTGTCGATCACCTCGATTCTCACGCCCGCCGTCGCGAGCGAGCAATTCAGGCGCACCCTTCCGCTCGGGGTGTACTTGATGGCGTTGGAGATGAGGTTGCGCAGGATCTGCCCGAGCAGCGCCGGGTCGCAGTGCACGCACTGGCCCCCGTGGGTGACCTCGAGGGTGAGCTCCTTGTCGGCCGCCACGCCCGCGAACTCCTGCTCGAGCTCGGCGAAGAGCGGCCCGATGTCCATGTCGGCCGGCTGTGGACGCACGGCGCCGGATTCGAGCTTGCTCACATCGAGCAGCGCATTCAGCAGGCGCGACATCGCGCCGATGGCCATCTCCTGATAACGCAACGCCTCCTGGGCGTGCCTTTCCCCGACCATGCGCCGCAGCGCGCCGTTCAGCAGCGCGAGCGACTGAAGCGGCTGGCGCAGGTCGTGGCTCGCGGTGGCGAGAAAGCGGCTCTTGGTCTGGTTGGCGCGCTCGGCCGTGCGGCGCGCCTCGAGCAGCTCGGCTTGGATGCGCTTGTGCGCCGTGATGTCGCGGATGGCGGCGGCGATGAGGGTCCGACCCTGATCCTCGAGCGGCGAGAGACTGATCTCGACCGGAAACTCCGTGCCGTCCTTGCGCCGGGCGGTGAGCTCGAGCCCGATGCCCATCTCGCGCAGGCGGTGCTCGCGCAGAAACGTCTCGTGGTGCTCCCGATGGCCCCTGCGGTAGCGCTCGGGCATCAAATCCTCGACGCTGAGCGCGCGGGCCTCCTCAGGCGTGTAGCCGAACAGCGCGCTCAGCTGGCGGCTAGCGAAGAGGATCGCGCCCTCGGGATCTACGATGATCGTCGCGTCGGGGGCCGACTCGAGGGCGCTTTGGATCAGCTCGGCGGGGAGCGTTGGCTGCATGGCGCTTCATTGCCACGACGTCGCTCGGCGCGAAGCGCTCGCCGGAGCGGAGCTGGCGGCGTGCGGCATCGGCTCAGCGTCCGGCCGGTTGCGGCAGGCGCAGCACGAAGCAGGCGAAGTCCGGGCAGT
>JAKAYU010000127.1 GCA_021809525.1 Pseudomonadota bacterium
GATCTTGGACTGCTCAACTTCTCCGCCAGCGTCGATTTGCCGACGCACTGGGCGGGCATCCGCGATCTAAAGGCAGCCATCCAGGTCGACAACCTCGCCAACAGCAAATACAACGCCTTCGAATACGTCACCTCCGGCGGCCTGTACAATTCTGTAGGTGGACCGGTGATTGCCTTTCCGGGTGCGCCGCGGACTTGGTATGTCACGTTGTCTGCAAGGTTTTGACCCGATCCCGCCCGCATGCTTCGCAGGGAGGCGTCCAGCGGGGCGGGGGACGCAGTGCCTGCGTGGCGCGGGCGAGCCGGACAGCGCACAGATCGTTTATACGACGAGCAGAGTTCCTTCCCCAGGTCGAGCTCGCAGTTGGCCCAACCGTGCAGAGCCCCCGAGAGTCGAGTAGAACGCGCTGCCAAGGATCGGTTCCGTCGTGCCGAAGAGGATTCGGTGCGGATGTCACAGAATCGAGTCGATCGACGCGAGGAAGATT
Source organism: Pseudomonadota bacterium (assembly GCA_021809525.1). GTDB lineage: Bacteria > Pseudomonadota > Gammaproteobacteria > Steroidobacterales > Steroidobacteraceae > 13-2-20CM-66-19. The sequence goes on from JAKAYU010000127.1 coordinate 488, forward strand.
GTCATCTTTGGGCACAGAGGCCTTGGCTCGTCATGCTTCTATTGGCGGTCGGCTCGCCTACCATCCGAGGCAGATCGGGATGATGCGCAGCACGCTCGGCGGGTGAGACGGCCGGTACGAGGGTCGAGCCGATCATGGCTCGGTTGCGGGCCTCAGCCGCAACCGGCTTCTCGTCTGGCCGCGAGCGGCCGGCGCATCGTGCTGTGAGTCATGGCGATGTGGATGATCCGGCCGCATCCGGCGCGGATCATGTGCGGCACCTCGGTCCCGGCCATCAGGAACGGCCCATTGACGTTGGTGTCGATCAGCCTGCGCCAGGTCTCGGGCTCAACCTCCCGAAACCGCGTCGGCTCGGTCATGAACCGCTCGCTGGCGTATCTCATCCTGCGGCCGGCGTCGTTGATCAGGATGTCCACTCGCCGGCACCGCTCGAGGCCGTGGGTCGGAACGCGTTGCGCATCCGCGTCGCGCCGCACATCGGCGAGCACCGGCAGAATGCTCTCTGCGCCCGCTTCCTCGGCAAGCGTTTCCGGTTCCGCACGCTCGCGGGCGGCCGTCGCCGCCACACGCACCATCGCGCGGCCGAGGCCGCATCCTGCACCCTTGCCGATGGCGACTCGGCGCGCCTGCACTCTCGTCGCACGTGGCGGCTGCGTTATGCCGTTTCCCTCATCCGCTGACTCTGGCATGCATGCAGTCCGTCTCTATGCCGCACGGGACACTCAAGGACGATAGCGCCGCCCGCTGATCCGTACAATGCATGCCGCGTGCCGGTGGCTGGCGGCGCACCCCTCGAGGCACCCCGCCCAGCACTCCAACGGACGACGTGACGATGATCAGCCGTTGCGAGATGATGCGCTCGGCGTATTACCCCAGGAGACGAGTCATGCGACGTCACTTAGCAATCGCGCTCACAGTCGTGCTGCTGGCATCCCAGGCGGCCTATGCCGCGCTGCCGGATGGGGCCAAGGCCCCGCTGTTCACCGCCACGGCGACGCTCGGCGGGAAGACCTATCCGTTCTCGCTCGCAAAGGCACTGAAAAAAGGGCCGGTGGTGCTCTATTTCTATCTGGCCGCCTTCACGCCCGGCTGCACGCTCGAGGCGCACCTGTTCGCGCAAGCCATGCCCGAATTCAAGGCGCTGGGGGCGACCGTCATCGGCGTCTCGCATGATCCGATCGCCAAGCTCAAGCGCTTCTCGGTGAGCGCCTGTCGCAAGAAATTCCCGGTGGCTGCGGACACCACCGGCCGGATCATGAAGGCCTACGACGCGGTGCTGCCGTCGAACCCGCTGCTCGCCAACCGGGTCTCGTACGTCATTACCCCGAGCGACCGGATCTTCTACTCCTACACCAATCTCGATCCGCGCCGGCACGTGGCGAACACGCTCGCGGCGGTGCGCCGCTGGGATGCGGCGCACAAGCACACGATGCACTGAGCGGCTGCGTCCCGAGCGCCGGCCCCGGATGATCCGGGGCCGGCGCTCACCGGCTCTCTGTCAGCGTCCGGTGGTTAGTTCCTGCACCAGCGCATCGGCATGATAGACGTGCTTCAGCGCCCCCAGGATGATGGCGCTGTCGACTGCCACGGCGCGATTGTTCTTCCCGTCGTACCAGAACGCACCGCCGAGGGATGGCGGGTTGCCGTCGAAGATCAGCCCCACCAGGCGTCCCTGCCGATCGATCACGGGGCTGCCGGAGTTGCCCCCCACGATGTCGTTGCTCGAGACGAAGTTCATCGGGGTGGCGGGGTTCAGCCGGTCTTTGGCGGCGAGCCATGCGGGGCTCAGCTTCAGCGGCGCATAGCTGCGCGCGTGTTGGTAGAGGCCAGCCACGGTGGTGAACGGCGGCACCATCTTTCCATCGCGCGGCCAGCCCTTGACCACCCCGTAAGAGAGGCGCTCGGTGAAGGTGGCATCCGGGGGGATGCGGGTGCCGTAGAGCTTGAAGCGCAGGCGAGCGATCTTGGCGGTATTCGCCTCGACGGGCGCGGCGACCTGATCCTCGTATTGCTTGCGCAGCTTCAGGTAGTACGGCAGCATCTCACGCGCCAGCACGATCATCGGATCGCTCGAGGCCGCAACGGCCTTCTGCCCGCCCGCCCAGAGCGCCTTGCGCACCGCGATGTCCGCGAGCCTGCTGCCGAAGACCGCGTGCGCGGCCACCTGCTGCGGGGAGTCCTTGGCGAACAGCGTCACGCAGATCGGAGCATCCGAGCCGAGCAGATCGCGCATCGTGGTGAGGTACGAGGAGAGCACGAGCGCGTCGTAGTGCGGATGCACTGGGGCGGCAGAGAGCAGCTGCTGCTCGAGCAGCGGCAGATTAGCCGCCCGATACTCCCCGATGCGCTGATCCTCCGGCAGCGCCCGCTCGTGCGCCCCGAGCACGATCCCGAATGCGATGCTGAACAGGCGCGCATTGAATGCGCCGTGCCTGACGATGAGGAAATACGGCAGGAACATCGACTCGGCGCGCCGCTGTGCGGCGGCGATGGCCGTCCACGCCCCGCCGTACTGCGCGCGCAGCCGCGGATTGGCCGCCACCTTGGCGCGCAGTGCGGCCTCGGCACGCTCCTTGCGCGCGAACTGGTGCGCGTCATTGAGCGCCGCGAGCTGCCCGTCGATCGACTTGATCGCGTTGTCCACGAAGAACAGCGTGCCGTTTGCCACCGCGGCATTGTGCGCACTTTCGGCCGAGAACGCCTCGAGCAGACCCTGATCGTGCGCGAGGAACTGCAGCACCAGCGGGAACACCGGGTAGCGCAGCGCTTTCAGCTGCGCGATGGTGTCATCGCGCTCGGTGGCACCGGGGTTGCCCGAGGTGAACACCAGCTCCCCGGCGCGCGGTCCGTGCGCCGACATGCGGAAGTAATCCGGCGTGTGCGCCGGCTTGCCGTGCACGTACACCCGCAGCACGCTGATGTCGTAGTCGTAGCGCGGGTAATTGAAATTATCCGGGTAGCCGCCGAAGAACGAGGTCTGCTGGCTCGGCACGAACACCAGCCGCACGTCCTGATAGCGCCGGTACCTGTACAGCCAGTCCTGTCCGCCATGGTACAGATGCACCACCTGGCAGCGCCATTTGTGCGCATCCCCGGCCACACAGGCCGTTTCGAGTCGGTTGGACACCGCGCGCATGGCCGCTGCGTACGCCGCGCCGCTCTTGCCGCGCGTCGCTCGATTGACCGCGCCGGTCACGTTGCGCTCCTGCACGAGCTGCTCGACCTCCATGGCGGGGCACTTGAGCTCCTCCTTGCGTGTGGCGGCATAGAAAAAGCGCGCCATCAGATTGTGCCCCGGCCGCGAGAGCCCCTCGAGGCACTCGACCGCGCAGTGGTGATTGCTCAGCACCAGGCCGTGGGGCGAGACGAACGAGCCCGAGCAGCCCTCGGCAAGCCGTACCGAGGCGAGCTGCACGTGCCGGATCCACTGGGCAGTGGGCGTGAAGCCGAAACGCTGCTTCAGCGTCGCGACGGGCAGGTTCGTCAGCGGCCACATGCCCTCCCCGGCGTGGGCCGCCGGAAGCCACAGGAGTGCCAGCAGTACGCCGGTGAGAAACGCGGACCCCTTATTTTTCATAACCGTCCCTCCCGCGCTTCGCGGCGCGTGATTGGTGCGCCGCGCGACGCGCGGCTCTTGGCGGCAAGCATAGGGACCCGTGCCCCATTTGGAAAGGGCGCGCCGGCTCCCGATCTGCTCCGCAGACTTTCGATTCAATCACTTGCCGCGCGGGCGCATCGCGGCACGCGACGGCGCCCGCCGCCGCTGATCGCCCAGCGCCCACCGTGCGCACCTGCAACGCACCGCTAAAATGTGATGGGCGTCTCTCCGGCTGTGCCCGGCCGCTCATCGGGCGGAATCGCCCGCTGGTCGGGCTGTCCCCATCGCAACTGCGGCCGCGGGTACAGTTGGCTTCATCAGGGAGTCATGAATCAGAACAACCGTGTATAGGCCGCACACCCTGCCTGCTCGAATCCGCGCGCACCGCATGAGCGCCGTGCGCCAGAGCGGCGTGACGCTGTTCGAGCTGCTCGTCGTGATGATGATCATCGGCATCCTCGCGGCAATCGGCGTGCCGACCTATCGCTACGTGACCGTCTCGAGCCGCATGAGTTCCGAGCTCAACGCGCTGCTCGGCGATCTGCAGTTCGCCCGCTCCGAGGCGGTGCGCGAGGGACAGACGGTCTCGGTGTGCATCGCCTCGAGCACCACCAGTCCGTACTCGTGCGCATCGAGCAGCGCGACGGACTGGCAGAACGGCTGGCTCGTGTTCAGCGATCGCAGCGGCAACGGCGTCTACGACAGCGCCGCCGGCGATGCCGTGCTGCGGGTCCAGGGGCCGTTCACGAACGGCGATACCCTCACGGCAAGCAACAACGTCGGGGTCGTCACCTTCAATCGCGATGGCTTCGCCGACTTCAACACGGCGCAGGTCACGATGACATTGCAGAACAGCCCGCCGGACTCGGCCTATACGCGCTGCCTGTTCCTCAGCCAGTCCGGCATGATGAGCACGGCGATGCATTCCACCGATCCATCGGGGTGCTAATGAGACGCACGGGACCACCATCCGCCGAGCGCGGCTTCAGCCTGGTTGAAGTGCTGGTCGCGATGATCATCGTCGCGGTGGGCCTGCTCGGCATTGCCAAGATGCAGGCCCTCCTGCTCGCCGACTCCGGCATATCGCGCGTGCGCGCACTGGTGGCGCTCGAGGCGGCAAGCCTCGCCGCATCGATGCACGCCAACGAAGATTACTGGGCGAGCGCTCCGAGCGGCGTCAGCGTCACCATCAGTCCCACCTCCGCCACCCCGGTGAGTGCAAGCGGAGATGCCAACCTGACCAACGGGGTCAATGCCGCGCTCGCCAATCCGTCTCTGTGTGATTTCACGAGTACATCGTCGTATTGCACGGCCGCCGACATGGCCGGCTACGACCTCGTGCAGTGGGAGGAGGCCATGAACTCCGTGCTGAGCGGCGCGACGAGCCAGATCTCCTGCCAAAGCGCGAATCTGCAGATTTTCTGCACGATCGACATCACCTGGCAGGAGACCATCGCGAACGCGAACTCCGAGGAGCAAGGCAGCGCCGCGCTGCAGAATCAGAGCTACCAGCTGGTGGTCGAGCCATGAGCGCGATGCGACATTGCGCGCGCGCCCGAGTGCGCCAGGGCGGCTACTCGCTCGTTGAGCTCATGGTCGCCATCGTGATCGCGCTGTTCCTGATCGCCGGCGTCATCGTGATCGAGCAGAGCGTGCACAACTCTTACGCCGATCGCAGCGGACTGGCGAAGCTGGATGACGATGAGCGCTTCACCATGACGTTGCTCACTGACATCGTGCAGACGGCCGGCTACTACCCCGATCCGGCGACCACCTCGCAGGTGACGGCGCTGCCGGCACAGACGACCACCGCCGGAAATTCCGCCGCGGATGCCCTTACCTTCGCCGCCGGCCAGACCGTCTACGGCCTGCACAAGACGACGAGCGTCGGCGGCACGGTCTACAGTCTGGATACCCTCGCGGTGCGTTTCATGACCGCGAGCGGCGATGGCATTCCCCTGTGCGACGGCAGCACCAACACATCGGGCGCCGATGTCGTCTACACGAATTATTTCTATATCCAGACTGCACCGGACCCGGATCCGAGCAAGCCCCCGGACAGCTTTCTCTACTGCGATCTGCAAGCCGGCGGCACCTGGAACGCCCCGGTGCAGCTGGTAAAGAACGTCGAGTACATGCAGATCTCATACGGACTGCATGTCCCGAGCGCCTCGGGTACCGGCACAACGGGAGACAATTCCGTCAACGCGTACATCCCCGCCGCCGACATGTTGCCCTCCTATTGGAGTGAGGTGACGGCCGTGCGGATCCACGTGACCTTCGTCAATCCGCTGCAAAATGAAGCCGGACAGCCGCAGATGGTGACATTCACCAAGGTCATCGACCTCATGAGTCGCGCGGGAGGGACCTGAGCATGACCCACGAGTCCGACCGCCGGAGGTCCCTCGAGCGCGGCATGGTGCTGATCACCACTTTGCTGCTGCTCCTCGTGATCACCATTCTGGCGCTCGCCATGTTCCGGGGCGTCGGCCTCGAGAACCGTATCGCCGGCAACGTGCTCGACAAGCAGCGCGCCCTGCAGAGCGCCGAGAGCGCCCAGGAGTACGCCCAGCAGTGGCTGATCGCGAACGTCCAGAGCATGCCCACCATCGACTGCTCGGCCAATCCGACCGCAACGCAAGCCCTGCCCCAGATCTGCAGCGAGCCGCTCGCCATGCAGATCTCGAGCGGTCCGGTGAGCACCGTGCCGTGGATGATCGGCAATACCGATGTCGGCTTTGCCTACAACCCGAACAACGTGATCCAGTCGAGTCAGACCGGCGGGCAGAATACACTCTACGGCCTCCCGGTCGCCTACATCGGGGAGCTCGGGCGGGACGCGACCTACGCCAACGCGACCGACTACATCGTCGATGCGTGGTCGTATGGCGGCTCGCAGGCCACCGTCGCGGTGGTCGAGAGCACCTATCAGGTTCGCTACGCTGTCGCATCCGCAACGAGCCCCTGAGCGCGCGGAGGTTTTCATGTTTCGAACTAAAACCATTTTTGCGGCGTTGTTTGCAGTCTGTGCACTGCATGCACTCACCGCACTGGCCACCGTCAATGTGTCGGAGAATTTCACCGGGGCGGAGACTGTCAACCCTTGGTACTACTTTGACGGCGCATGCCTGACTGCGAGCACGACGTCCGGCAACGGGACAGTGAGCCACGGTCCGACGATCGACCTGCCGGGCTGCGCGGACGACAGCTATTACAGCGAGCCTCTGGTGGGGGGTTACAATGGCACCCCGGGTTCGACGCAAACGCTACCCGATCCTGTCGGGTATGGCGCGCTGCGGTTCACCAACGGCTGCCTGGGCGGTGATTGCAGCAGCGGCGGCTACGATCAACACGGTGCGATCGTTTCCGCCGATACGTTTTCGACCAACCAGGGACTCGATATCACCTTCAAGACGGTCACCTATCGAGGCAATTCTGGGGGGCAGTACGGCGGCGATGATGGGGCGGACGGCATCAGTTTCTTTTTGATTGACGCGAGCCAATGGTCTCCGACCGTCGACCCGATCGGCGCCCTCGGCGGCAGCTTCAGCTATTCCTGCTCGAATGATAACTATCCCTATGACGGTATGGTCGGGGCTTATCTCGGCCTCGGCATCGATGAATTCGGCAATTTTCTGAACGGCGCCGGAACGCAGACGCTGAATGAGTCGAATACCTATGATGACGGAGGTGACAACACGGCGAGCGGTGGATACTTCAAGCCCAACCGCATCGGCCTGCGCGGCGCCGGCAACATTGCCTGGTCCTGGCTGAGCGAGAACTATCCGGCGGATTACCCTGACAACGTCCTGACCACGAGCCAGCAGGAAAGCGCGGTGCGGAACACTTGCAGAACGGGTTATCTGTGGGATTATGCAAACCCGGATAATGCGTCGGAGACCTCGACTCCGGTCATGGACTATCCGGCGATTCCGAATGCGTACGAAGTCATTCCGGACAAGATCGCCGTCGAATATGCCAGCGGGGGATACTCTCGGCAGGATGCGACCCCGATCACCTACCATCTGAAGATCACGCAAAACGGACTGCTCAGCCTCTGGTACAGCTACGATGGCGGCTCATGGATCGGGGTGCTGGAGAATCAGAGCATCAGCGCCTCGAACGGGCCGCTGCCGCCGCTGTTGCGCTTCGGCTTCGCCGGATCCACCGGCGGTGATACCAACATCCACGAACTGCTGTGCTTCAAGGCGACGCCGGCCACCCAGGCGCTCACCTCCTCGACGGTCAACCAGCAGGAGTCCTCGCGCGTGCAGAACGGCACGCAGGAGTACTTCAGCTATTACGATCCGTCGGACTGGACCGGGGATCTCGCCGCCTACAATCTGCTCACCACCAACACCGGCGGACTGACGATCGCACCGGCGGCCAACTGGGACGCCTCCTGTGTTCTGACGGGCGTGCCAAGCGGCAGCACCTGTCCCAATACGGGCCAGGCCGGGCAGATCGACCCAGAGTCGCCCTCCAGCCGCGTGATGCTCACCTGGAGCGGCTCGGCGGGCATTCCCTTCGAGTGGACGAGTCTGACCACTGCCGAGCAGAGCGCGCTCGGCACCACCAATGGCCAGAACCGGCTGCTTTACCTGCGCGGGGACCGCAGTGACGAAATCACTCCGCAGGGCACCGGACTGTTCCGCGACCGCGACAGTGTACTCGGCGACATCGTCGATTCGAGCCCGGCATGGGTCGGCCCGCCCTCGAAGATGCTCTACAGCGCCTACGAGACGCCTTCTACCTGGCAGGACAAGCTCTATCCGAGCGCTACGATGCCGGAAAACTCCGGCGAGACGTACCAGCAGTACGCCAGTGCGGAGGCCACCCGCCTCAACGTGGTGTACGTGGGCGCAAACGACGGTTTTCTGCATGGCTTCGCCTCGGGGTCATTCGATTCCACCGGCACCACCTTCAATAGCTCGACCAATACCGGCGAGGAAGTGCTCGCCTACATTCCGCAGGTGGTGCTCGATGACATCCACAACAGCTCGAACGCCAACCTCGACTATTCCAATCCGCAGTACGGCCACAATTTCTATGTCGATGCCAGCCCGGGAGTCGGTGACCTCTTCTACGGCGGCAAGTGGCACACCTGGCTCGTGAGCGGGCTCGGGGCGGGCGGCGCGGACATCTTCGCGCTGGATGTGACTCATCCCTCGCAGTTCAGCGAGAGTAACGCCTCGAGCCTGGTCATCGGCGACTGGACGCCCGCAACACTGACCTGCCAGAACGTCTCGAACTGCGGCAACAACCTCGGTGACACCTACGGAACGCCGGTCATCCGCCGGCTGCACAACGGGGACTGGGGCATCATTTTCGGCAACGGACTCGGCAGCGCGAGCGGGGACGCGGGCATCTATGTGATGACCGTGGATCCGACCTCCGGCGCCATCACGACGTATTATCTGTCCACCGGCCAGGCCGGTACGAACGACGGGATCGCCTACGTCTCTCCGGTCGACATGGTCGGCGATCACATCACCGACTACGTCTACGCCGGTGACGTCAACGGCAACGTGTGGCGGTTCGATCTGACGAGCAATTCACCGTCGAACTGGGCCGTGACGCCGGGCCCGATCTTCAAGACGCCCGCCGGCCAGCCGATCACCTCCGCGGTGACGCCGGCCTTCGTCACCAACCCGTATACCCAGCAGACGCAGCTGATGCTCTATTTCGGCACCGGCGAGAAATTCCCGCTCACCAATACCAGCGCGACCAG
>JAKAYU010000128.1 GCA_021809525.1 Pseudomonadota bacterium
CATAGAGCGCGCCGATCAGCGTCGCGCCGACCAGCCAGGCCAGACCGTAGGCGGCGCTGAAAACCCCGTACGCCAGTCCGCGGCGCGCCGCAGGCGCCAGATCGGCCACTGCCGCGCGCATCGTCGAGCCATGCAGGCCGACCACCGCGCCCCACACCACGGCCCCGCACCAGACCCGCACTGGCGCGGTGGAAAAGGACAGCAGAGGAATCACCACGGTGAGCGGCAGCACGATGATCACGCTGCGCAGCCCGATACGATCGTAGGCGTGGCCGGCCACCACAGCGCCACCCCCCGCGGCAGCCATCGCCGCGGCATACAGCAGCGGAATCACATCGGGCGCGAGTACGTGACGGACCTGCAGGTGATAGGCGATCACTCCGAAGGTCGTAAACCCCAACATCGACAGCGCCGTGAACAGACTGTAGCGCCAGAACAATCCCGGCAGCGGCGCGGGCACCGACGCTGCGGCCTCGGCGCGCGCAGCGGGCGGCTGCGGCCCGAGCGCTTCCTGCTCGTAGTCCTGCGGCCGCGGGACCTTGCGCCGCAGCCACGCGAGCAGCCCGAGAGCGGCAAGCCCCGGAATGAGCAGCACGCGAAAGGCCGCGCGGAAGTCATCGATCGCGATCATCAGCGCCACCACGAGCGGTCCGAGCAGCGCGCCCGTCCGGTCCAGCATCTCGTGCAGCGCGAATACGCGGCCACGCTGCGCCCGACCGCCCGCATGGGACAACATGGTGTCGCGGGCCGGCGTGCGCACGGCCTTGCCGAAGCGCTCGGCGATCACCAGCGCCGAGGCCTGAGTCAGGGTGGCCGAGAACGACAGCAAGGGCACGGCCGCCACCGTGGTCACGTACCCGGCGATCGACCACGCCCAGTAGCGGCGGGTCTTGTCGGCCAGCGGCCCGGTGGCGAGCCGCAGCACCAGCGCCACGGCCTCGCCCGCGCCCGTCACGAACCCCACCAGGGCAGCCGAGGCACCGAGGGTGGCCAAGTACGGCCCGACGATCGCCCGGGCGCCCTCGTACACCACGTCGGCGAGCATGCTGACCGCCCCGAAGGCGAGCACGAAACCCGTGGGCGAGAGCGCGTTGGGGCGATGGCGGGTGTCGATGGGCGGCTCTCCGCGGTCGGTCCGAGGCTCGCTCACGGCGCTTGAGCCACGGCGATGCGGCGGAGGCTATCCCGCGGGACCACCCGCACGCAATCGGGCCGACGGCCGGGCGGTGGGTGGGACAAGTGGGGGCTGTGAGGCGACGGGCCGAGCCAAATAAACGACCGAATGCGCGAACAAAGCGGTACCTTGGCGGTCCCAACCCGATCACATCGCTTGGAGACCTGCAATGCGCCCCATCCTGGCATTGGCGACCGCTGCGCTTCTGGGCACCAGTCTCGTGGCCTCGGCAGCCATCGCGGTGAAGCCCAAGCATCCGGACCCGTTCCAGGGACTGGAGTTCCGCGACCTCGGCCCGGCCGTGGCCGGCGGGCGCGTCACCAGCGTGCTCGGCGCGGCCGGCCACCCCGCGCTCTACTACGTCGGCACCGCCGGCGGGGGCGTGTGGAAGACCCAGGACGGCGGCATGAGCTGGAAGGCGATCTTCACGCACGAGCCGACCCAGTCGATCGGCTCGCTTGCGCTCGCCGGCGGCAACCCGAACTGGCTGTGGGTCGGCACCGGGGAGTCCAACCCCCGCAACGACGTGCTGAACGGCGATGGGGTCTATTTCAGCCCCGATGGCGGCAAGACCTGGGTGGACAAGGGCCTGCACGGCGCCGGACAGATCGCCGCGATCGCGGTCGATCCGCAGAACACCAACACCGTGTTCGTGTGCGCCACGGGCGATCTGTGGAAGCGCGGGCCGCAGCGCGGGGTGTACATGAGCACCGATGACGGCGCGCACTGGCGCCGCGTGCTGTACCTGAACGATCACACCGGCTGCAGCACCATCGCCTTCGAGCCGGGCAATCCCAAGGTGCTGATCGCCGGCATGTGGCCACTGCAGAGACGCGCGTGGCTGCTCACGAGCGGCGGCAAGAGCGGCGGACTGTATCGCTCCACCGACGGTGGCGTGCACTGGAAGAAGCTCACTCACGGGCTGCCCGCCGGTCCCATCGGCCGCAGCGCCGTCGCCTTCGCGCCGAGTGAGCCGCAGACCGTGTATGCGGTGCTGCAGGCCAAGGGCGGCGTGCTGTGGGTCTCGCATGACCTCGGCAGCCACTGGAGCAAGGTGAGCGACAACCACAACAACGACGTGCGGCCGTTCTACTTCACCCAGCTCGCGGTGATGCCGAACAACCCGCAGCGCCTGTTCCTGCTGTCGATGAAGATGATGGAGAGCAAGGACGGCGGCAAGCACGTGTTCTACGCCGACAAAGGCGTGCACGTCGATCACCACACCATCTGGATCGACCCGAACAACCCCGACCGCATCATCCAGGGCAACGACGGCGGGGTATATCTGTCGCTCGATGCCGGCAAGCACTGGCGGCACCTGGACAACCTGCCGATCGAGCAGTTCTATCAGGTCGCCACGAGCGCCACGAACCACCCCTGGCCGTATCTGGTCTGCGGCGGCCTGCAGGACAATGACGCATGGTGCGGAGCGAGCAGCGACTACGATCGCGGCGGCGTCACCGGCGCACAGGACTGGTTCGATGTCTCCGGCGGCGACGGCCAGTACGTGGTGCCGGCCCCGAACGACGCGGCGATGATCTATTCCACGACCGACGACGGGTTCGCCACGGTGCTGAACCGGGCCACCGGCCTGAAGCGTGAGATCAACCCGTACCTGCGCGACGTGCTCGCGGGCCTGCTGCTCTCGGGCAAGCCGCCGTATGCGCAGAAGTACCGTTTCGACTGGACCACGCCCGTGGCAGTCTCCCCGACCAACCCCAAGAGCGTGTACACCGCCGCCGACGTCGTGTTCCACAGCACCGATGGCGGCCGGCACTGGAGCATCATCAGCCCCGACTTGACGCGCAACGTCAAGGCGAAACAGCAGCCGAGCGGCGGGCCGGTCACGCTCGATATGAGCGGCGCGGAAACGTACGACACCATACAGTCGCTCGCGCTCGCGCCGACCGACCCGCATGTGATCTGGGTCGGAACCGACGACGGTCTGGTGTGGGTGAGCCGCGATGATGGGGCGCACTGGAGCAAGGTGACCCCGCCGGGCGCTCCGCAATGGGCACGCGTCTACCACGTCGAGCCCTCCCCGTTCTCCGCCGGCACCGCCTACGCGGCGTTCGACGGACACGAGATCGGCAACGACGCGCCGTACGTGTATCGGACCACCGACTACGGCAAGCACTGGACGCGCATCACGCGCGGACTGCCCGAGAGCAGCGTCGAGGTGGTGGCCGAGGATCCCAATCACGCCGGACTGCTGTTCGCCGGCACGATCTCCTCAGGCCTGTACGTCTCGTTCGATGACGGCGGACACTGGCAGCCGCTGCACGCGAACCTGCCCCGCGGCCTGTCCGTGTGGGATCTGACCTTCGCGCCGGATCATCGCGGCATGCTGCTTGCCACCCACGGCCGGGGCATCTGGGTGCTCGATAATCTGCGCCCGCTCGAGCAGTACAGTGCTGCCGTGGCGCACGCGCCGTTCCATGTCTTCACTGCCGCGCCGGGCGTGCTGCTGTACGAGACGCACACCAACGGCGTCGGACCGAGCGCGTACGTGGCGCCGAACGCGCCCACCGGCGCGGTGATCACCTACCACCTCGCCAAGGCGCTCAAGCCGACGGCTGCGCAGAAGGCCGCCCACCACGGTCCGGTGCGCATCACGATCCGCGATGCCGCAGGCACCGTGGTGACCACGCTGCACGGCCCGGGCAAGGCCGGCTTCGATGCGGTGGTCTGGAATCTCAGCTACAAAGGGCCGGCGAAACTGAACCCGCCGCTCGGTACTGCGGGACACGGAGGCGGTTTCGGTCCGTCCGCCCTGCCCGGCCAGTACAGCGCGACGCTGCACGCCGGGGCGTACACCCAGCGCGTGAAGCTCAAGGTCGAATCCGACCCGCGCTATCACGTGCCTCTCGCCACCGACCGCGCCGACACCGCCGCCGGTCTCGCCGCGCGTGAGGAACTCTCGGCGGTCAACCGCCTGCTGAACCACGTGTCGGCCATGCGCACGACGCTCGCCGGGGTGCTCGCGCGCGGCAAGTCGGATGCGGCCTGGGCTCAGCAGCACGTGGCGCTGCTCGCACAGGGCAAGAAGCTCGAGAAGACGCTCACCTCCTATCAGGATGTGCTGTGGAATCCGCATACGCAGCACGACGCTGCGGAGGACTTCCTGCGTCACTTCTCGCACCTGCACCGCAAGGTCGGCACGCTCTACGGCATGAGCGCCGGGCTGTGGGGTGCGAAGCCGCGCGCGCAGATCCTGCAGCTGATCCGCGCCGACCGCGCGAAGATCGAGCAGCTGCTCACGCGCTACAACGACTCGCTGCTGAGCGAGGTGAAGGCCTGGAACAGCCAAGCGTATGCCGCGGGCGTAAGCACGCTGCCGACCGGCTCACCGGTGAGGCTGAACAGCCCGCCGGCGCTGCCGCCGGCCGCCGGCGCCTGAACGATCCCGGTGGCGCAGCCGCTGCGGCTGCGCCACCGGGCATCACCGTGCGCCGGGGCGCCCAGCCTGAAGCCCTCAGGAGCTCGCGCAGGCTCGCCCGGCACGCACCGAAAGCCGCCGGGAAGCAGCCCGCAACAGGGCTGCCCGCCTGTTCCTGCGCGCTGTGCATCGCAACGCTCATCGGCGGGCGCCCGCCGACGCTCACGCTGCGGCAACTCTCAGCGGGTCGCGTGCCGCACGGATCCCCTGACTCGCATTTGCGCCGGGCCTACACGGGCGGGCGTAACGCGCTCGAGGCCGCGACGCGCGCAAGGCGGCGCACAGCAGCGGCCGGGCGTGTGCTCCCGGGCGCCAGCACGGCCCACATGTTCGGGCTGCGCACCCAGCGGTACCCGAACAGCACCAGCAGCAGCCCCGCGTAGACCAGCGGCTCGCGCACGTCGATCTTCTCCTGCCAGTAGAAATGCCACACGCCGAGCACGGCGATCAGGTAAACCAGCCGGTGCAGCCGGCTCCAGCGCCGCCCGAGCCGGCGCATCATCCTGTTGGTCGAGGTGAGCGCAAGCGGGATCAGCAGCACCAGCGCAGTGAACCCGATGGTGATGTACGGCCGCTTCAGGATGTCGGCGGCGACCTGGTGCCAGTCGAGATCCACATCGAGCAGCAGATAGACCGTGAAGTGCAGCGTCGCGTAGAAAAAGGCGAACAGCCCGAGCATGCGCCGCAGCCGCAGCAGGTTCGGCAGACGCGCAAGCTGTCGCACCGGGGTGACCATGAGCGTCAGCATGATGAAGTTGAGCGCCGTCTTGCCGCAGCGCAGCTCGAGGAACTTCACCACATCCACCGGCGGCGTGAACCCGAGCCAGCCGAACAGACTGCAGGCCATCCACGCGAGCGGCATCAGGGATGCCAGGAACACCACCGGCTTGTAGATGAGGCGGTAGCGGCGCTCGACGGTCAGGCCGAGAAAGGGCTTGGGGCGGGCGGCAGCGGGCGAGGTCATGGGGTGTTACGGCGGCGGGATTCAGAAGTATGTGTGCAGGTTCATGCCCTTGTAGAGGTAGGCGACCTCTTTGGCATAACCGTTGAACATGAGTGTCGCCTGCCGCTCATGGAACAGCGGCGCGCCGATGCGCCGCTCGGTGGCCTGGCTCCAGCGCGGGTGCGGCACGTGCGGGTTGACGTTGGCGTAGAAGCCGTATTCGTTCGGGGCGGCCTGGCTCCAGGTGGTCAGCGGCTGCGTTTCGGTGAACAGGATGCGCACGATGGCCTTGATGCTCTTGAAGCCGTATTTCCACGGCACGATGAGCCGCAGCGGCGCGCCGTTCTGGTTCGGCAGCACGCGGCCGTAGAGCCCGACGACCATGAACGCGAGCGGATTCATCGCCTCATCGATGCGCAGCCCCTCGCGGTACGGCCACTGCAGGATCGGCACGCGCTGCCCGGGCATCTGACTCGGCCGGTACAGAGTCTCGAATGCGACGTATTTGGCGCGCGAGGTGGGCTTGAACTGCTTCAGCAGCTGCGCGAGCGGGAAGCCCACCCAGGGGATCACCATCGACCAGGCCTCCACGCAGCGGAAGCGGTAGATGCGCTCCTCGAGCGCGTAGGGATTGAGGAACTTCTCGAGCGGAAAGCTGCCGGTCACCTCCGCCTCCCCGCCCACTGCGATGTTCCACGGCCGGGTCTGCAGCTGCCCGGCGTACTCGGACGGATCGCTCTTGCTGGTGCCGAACTCGTAGTAATTGTTGTAGTGCGTGATCTGCTCCCAGCTGTTCGGCTTCTCGTCCTGCCCCGGCGCGTGCACCAGGGCACCGACCGAATCGGCGGCATCGTACGAGTACACGAGCGGGGCGCCCGCGGCGGCCGGCACCACCGCTGCGCCGGCTCGCCCGAGCGCTGCGCCTGCGCTCGCGGCGAGCGCCCCGGCGAGAAACGCACGGCGATTGAAATAAGTCTCTGGCGGGGTGATTTCCGAGGGCGCGATGCGCGGGATGCGGACGGTCATGGCCTCATACCTCCATCGGGAATGTAGACACGGCGGTTCGGGCAAAGATTCCAGAGAGTCTCATCGACCCAATCACCAGCGCGCGACGCGCGGCAGCACGAGCCGGGCCACGAGCGTGACCGCGCCGCCGCCGACGCCATACCACACGACGATATACAGCGGATCGTTGAACGGGCAGGCAAATACGAACACGAATGCGCCCCACGCCGCAGCCGCCAGTCCCATCAACAGCGGCGTGCGGCGCAGGTCCGTCGGTGCGCCGCGGCGGCAGAGCACCGCAAGAGCGGCGAGCGGCGCGATCGACAGCAGAATGATCTTCGCTGCACAGTCCACCCCGCTCGGCCAGTCGAGCGCACGGATCACACCCGCGAGGTCCCGGGGCATGGCGCCCATGAACATCCCCGACACCACGCAAACCGCAATCAGCAGCACCAGCCAGCGCAACGGCCCGCGCGCCGAGTAGGCCGGCTCGACCGAGCGGATGGCCGTAAAGCCACTCAGCACCGCAATCAGACCGAGGCTCACGATGCGCCAGCCCATGGTCGGCTGAGTCAGCATGCGGTGCATGTCGAGGTGCGCGACTCCGACCGCGAACAGCAGCGCCAGTTCGAGCACGGCGATGAGCGTCATGATGGCGACATCCGCCCACAGGCGCCGCGGCCGCACCGGTGCGAGATCCTCGGTCAGCTCATCGATCAGGGCCTGAAGCTTCATGGCTCTCCTCCTGCGCGAGCGCGCTCAATTCCCGCAGCCCTCTGTGAATGTTCACCTTGACGAGCGAGATGGTCTGGCCGAGCTGCTCGGCGGCCTCCTTGATGCTCAAGCCCTCGAGCTTGACCAGGCGGATCGCGCTCGCCTGGGCGGGCCTCAGCCTCCCGAGCAGCATCTCCAGCACATGCGCCGTCTGGACCGCTTCGCCGTGATCGCGCACCGCGAGTTCCTCGGGCAGCTCCTCGGTCACGGAATCCTTCAGTGCGCGCAGCCGGTCGATCCACTTGTAGCGCGCGATCGCCGCGAGCCACGGTCCGAACGGCTGGGCAGGATCGTACGTGTGACGCTTGGCATGCACAGACAGAAGCACCTCTTGCGCGGCGTCCTCGACCATCGAGGACGGCAACCGCCTCGAATAATAGGATTGCAGCCACGATCCGACCTCGATGAGTAGGCGACGATAGGCTGCAGCGTCGCCCGTCTGGGCCGCCACCATCAGCGCGCCCCAATGATCGTCCGCCAAGCGAGTCACTCCTCAGCCGGCCGATTCGGCCGTGGTTCGCATGGGAGGGAGGCAAGAGCACGTCGTGTACCCGCTGCATTGTAGCGCACGTGACGGGCTCACGCGGCAGCGCCCCCGCCAGGGCCACGGGGTCGCTGACCCCTGGCGGGCTCCAGCGCCGCACGCCTCGGACCAGAGTTCGGCATGGAATGGACTCCTAGAGAATCTCAAGGAGGCGCAACGGCACGCCACCCTCTGCTGCCTTATTCGGTTGCGCGCACCGAAAGGTTACAGACGCGGCGGCGATGCGACTGCCGGCCGGCTGCAACTCCCCGCTCAGCACCCTCGCACGTTGCTCTGCCGGTACTGCTGATCCTCCGGTTCGCAACCCGTCTCGGCGCTGTGGCCCTGCTCATCATGATCGGCGCATTTTCAGCGCATGGTGCCGTCTGAACGGGTCGATTTTCACGTGCCACCTGCGCTGGACCGCCCTCGCACTTACCCTGATCGCCCTCGGCGCCGGACCGGCGTCGCTCGATTTCGACATCGCACGGGTGCTTCGATACCACCCTCGGCCGTCGCAGCGGACGCTCAGTTCACCGCGCTTGAGATGAAACGGCCCGCGCACGCGGGCATCATCCGGGCCCGCGCTGCGCCCGCGAACCGACCCACCGACGCGCAACGCCATGGATCGAACCGACTCCGGACACCGACGTTGCACAGCGAGGTCACTTCATGTCGATGTCAAGCGCAGCCATTGCGACATTCGAGATCGGACTCACCGCACTGTCCGGACTGCTCGAGAAGGCCGAGGCCCATGCCGCCTGCAAGATCGATGCCGCGGTATTGCTCGGCACGCGGCTCTTCCCGGACATGTTCCCGTTGACGCGTCAGATCCAGATCGCCTGTGATCTGGCCAACAATGGCGGCGCCCGGCTGGCCGGCATCGAGGCGCCCAAACACGAGGACACGGAGCAGACGTTCGGGGAGCTCAAGGCGCGCATCGCCAAGACCGTGGCGTTCGTCAAGGGGCTCGAGCCGGCAAAGATCGACGCCTCGGCCGGGCGGGAAATCGTCTTCCCGCTCGGGCGAGAGACCAAGGCACGCATGCGCGGTGTCGACTACCTCAATCATTTCCTGCTGCCCAACTTCTATTTTCACATCAGCACCGCGTACGGGATTCTGCGCCACTGCGGCGTGCAAATCGGCAAGCGTGATTATCTCGGCGGCATTCCGATGACGGTGAGCTGACACGACCGGCATGCCCGCAGCTCGGCTGACTCGTGCGGATCGGGCAGGCTGGCGCCGACGGCAACGGCGCAGGTCCGAAGCCGCTGGCGCGCTGCATCAGACTCAGCGGATCTGTCCGCTCTCGCCCCGCGCAATCAGCCGGCAAAAGCGCTCCGCCTCCCGGCAATGCGGTGTAAATTACCGCATCCGCACCGCGGCCCAGGCGGACGGCTCGCTGCGGATCACGGCCAACGCAGGAAACGCTCGAATATGAACAAGCCCATTGTCGTCGCCGTCGCACTCAGCTTTTGCATCTGCAGTGCGAGCGCCAGTGCCAGCACCAGCGTCACTCCTCAGGCGCCGGCCTTCAAGCCGACGGCGGTCAGCACTTCCGGCGCGGTCACCGTGAACGGATCGCGCATCCGCTACCAGGCCGTGGCGGGCACTTTGGTGGTCCACGCCAAGGGCTGGAATCCCTATGCTCCCCCGACCGACAGGCAGAACCCGACCGCCGAGGCGGCCATGTTCTATGTCGCCTACTTCAAGCGCGGCGTTGCGGCTGCCGACCGGCCCATCACGTTCCTCTTCAACGGCGGGCCGGGCTCCTCGACCGTCTGGCTGCACATGGGTGCGTTCGGCCCGGTGAGGGTCCTCACCGCAGACCATACGCATACGCCGCCGGCCCCGTACACGATCGTCAACAACGACTACAGCCTGCTCGATGCCAGCGACCTCGTCTTCGTCGATGCGCCCGGCACCGGCTTCGGCCGCATCAGCGGCCCGAA
>JAKAYU010000129.1 GCA_021809525.1 Pseudomonadota bacterium
CAGGACGTGCAGAGCCTGCTCGAAGAGGGCAGGATCCTGTTGATCGACGTGCGCGAGCCGGACGAGTACGCCGCCGAGCGAATTCCGGGCGCGCTGCTGTATCCGCTCTCGACGTTCGATGCGGCGCACCTGCCGGCGGACGGGGCGCGTGCGGTTGTGTTTCATTGCGCCGCCGGCGGACGCTCCCTGACCGCGGCACGCCTGCGCAAGGCGGCGGGCCAACCGGCCGCGCATATGGCCGGCGGCATCGTGACGTGGAAGGCCCTCGGCCTGCCCACCGTCAGATAGCGGCGCCACGGGTGAACGAGAGCGAACACCCCCGCGCCGTCCGCTCCTTCGTGACACGCGCCGGACGGATCACGCCTGCGCAGGAGCGTGCGCTCGCCACGCTGTGGCCGAAATACGGCATCGAGCCACACGGGACGCTCGATCTTGACGCGCTGTTCGGCCGCAGCGCGCCGCGCACCGCCGAGATCGGCTTCGGCAACGGCGAGAATCTTCTGGCGCTCGCCGAGGCGCATCCCGAACGTGATTTCCTCGGCATCGAGGTGCACCGCCCCGGGGTGGGAAGGGTGCTGCTCGGGGCGGAGCAACGGGGGCTCACCAACGTGCGGGTGATCTGCCTCGATGCGGTCGAGGTGCTTGCGCGTCACCTGCCCGCCGGCTGTCTCGATGAGATCTTGGTGCTGTTCCCCGACCCCTGGCCGAAGAAGCGTCATCACAAGCGGCGCCTCATCCAGCCGGCCTTCGTCAGCCTGCTCGCCGGATGCCTGAAGTCCGGCGGGATCGTGCATCTGGCGACCGACTGGTCGGCCTATGCCGAGGAGATGCTCGCCACGCTCAATGCCGAGACCCGGCTGCGGAATCTCTCGCCGCAGGGAGCCTGCGTCGCGCGTCCGCCCGAGCGCGCCGCGACCCGCTTCGAGCGGCGCGGCGAGCGGCTCGGGCATCCGGTGTGGGACCTGGCGTTCGAGCGTCGCTGAGGCCCGGCGGGCCGCGGTTCACGCGCCGTGCAAGTTGAACACAGTACGCAGCCCGTCGACCACGAACTGTACGGCCAGAGCGCCGAGGACCACGCCGAAGAGGCGGCCGGCCACGTTCACGCCCGTTACCCCGATGATGCTCATCAGCGGTTCGGCGAGCCACATGATCACCAGCGAGATCGACAGCACCACCAGCACTGCCAGGAACAGGCTGAGAAAGACCAGCGGGTGATCAAACAGGTGCACCGGTCCGAACCACAGCAGTACAGTGGCAAGCGCTCCGGGGCCGGAGATGAACGGGAAGGCGAGCGGTACCACGGAGATATCCGCGCGGCGCTGGCTCTCGGCTTGCTCGTCGCTCGTGGTCCGGCTGCCCGATTCGCGGGCGAAGACCATCTCCAGCGCCAGGAGGAACAGCAGCACGCCGCCGAAGATGCGGAACGCCCCGAGGCTGATGCCCATCAGGGCGAGGAAGGGTGCGCCGAGGAGTGCGAAGAAGGCCAGGATCAGGGCGGCGACCACCGTCGCCTTGATCGCCATCCGATGGCGGTATTCACGCGTGGCGCCCTGGGTCAGGCCGCTGAAGATCGGCAGGAGCGAGATCGGCTCGACGACCGCAAAGAACACCACGAAGAACTTCAGCGATTCCTCGAGCATGGGCGGTGGACTGCGGTTTTCCCGTTCTTGAAAGGGGGGCGGGCGAGGCGCAACATGAGCATCGTCCCTCGCTCGGCGGTCGCAGGATAGCAGCTTCGCGGCCGGCCGGGCGCACCGATCGGTCCCGCCCGCGGGACCGGAACTGCGCAGCGCCGGGGGACGGCGCGCCCGGGGAGGTCTGGTCATGGTCGCTCCACAACCGAGAATCGGTGACTGGTATCGCTTGAGCGGCGGGGAGCTGTTCGAAGTTGTCGCGGTCGATGAGGACGACGCGACCATCGACATCCAGTACTTTGACGGCACGGTCGAGGAGATGGACCGGGAGGACTGGGAGGCGCAGTGGGAGGAGGGGACTGTCGAGGCCGCGGAGCCGCCCGAGGACTGGAGCGGCTCGGTCGATGTCGACGCGGAGGACGAGGAGATCCGCGGCGGGGAGCCGCTGAGCGACGATACGACGCCACGCGCCGGCACGCTCGAGGGTCTCGATCTGTTCGAATGATCAGCCGCTCGTCGCGGCGAGCGCCGCAACGTCGACTTCGGGCGCGAGCAGGACCACATCACCGGCGATCCGCAGGGCGATGGGCGTGAGGGACTGGCCCGCGCACGGCCC
The DNA here is from genome assembly GCA_021809525.1 of Pseudomonadota bacterium. GTDB lineage: Bacteria > Pseudomonadota > Gammaproteobacteria > Steroidobacterales > Steroidobacteraceae > 13-2-20CM-66-19. Next base: position 2,251 of record JAKAYU010000129.1, read on the forward strand.
GGCAAGGCATTGACCGGTCGCCTTATCGAACAGCGCTCCATGCGATGCGCACACGATGAGTGCCCGATCGGGCGTCAGGAACTGGTGCGGCCTGAGATCGAGCGGATGGCCTGCGTGCGGGCAGTGATTGACGTAGCCGCGAACCTCGGCGCCGCAGCGCACCACGAAGCCGCGCAGCGGCCAGTCGCCGGCGCCAATGCGGAATGCGCGCGCGCCATGCTGCTGCAGATCCGCCAGAGTGCAGATCACGCGCTCGAGATCGATTTCAGCCGGGGCCGGCATCGATGCGCTCGGTCGGGCCGGCCGCGAGTGCGGCCGACGGCGCGGGCCCGCCCCGCGGAATCCTGTGCCACAGCCATCCCAGCAGCAGCACACCCGGAATGCTCAGGCTGGCGGTGTATAGAAAGAAGTGCGGATAGCCGATACGGTGGACCAGAAATCCCGAGGTGCCTTCGAGAATCTTCCCCGGCAGCGCGTAGAACGACGCGAACAGCGCGTACTGAGTGGCGGTGTACTTCGCACTGGTGAGGCTGGAGAGAAAGGCGATCAACGCGACGCCTTGGACGGACAGCGCCAGGTTGTCGAGCCCGTTGGTCAAGCCGAGCCCGAGGAGCGTTGCCGTGTGGGTGGTGGCCAGCAGCGCATAGCTCAGGTTCGAGAGGATGGCGAGGCAGATGCCGGCCGCGAGCGAACGGGCGAGCCCGAATCGGGCGACCAGCATGCCGGCGAGGAATACCCCGGCGATGCCCACCGTGAATCCGCTGAACTTCACCACTACCGCGATCTGCTCCAGGGTGTAGTGATGATCGATATAGAAAGGATTGGTCATCGAGCCCATCGTGAACTCGGTGACTTGATACAGCCCGATGAAGGCGAGGCACACGAGCGCGAAGCGCGTTCCGTAGCGGCCGAAGAATTCCGTCAGCGGACAGATGACCGCGCCGATGAACCACGCGCCAGCCTTCTTCAAGGTCGCGGGCCAATGGGCACGACGCTCGAGCCAGTCGATGACTCGCGTCTCGCGCTGTTGCTCGGCGCGGCTCACGCTCGTTTGCGGCTCTGCCACGAACAACGTGGTGACGATGCCGACGGCCATCAGCGCCGCCATGGCACCGTAGCTCAGATGCCAACCGAACCCGGCGGCCAGTCCGATCGCGCCCGCGCTGCCGGCGATCATCGCGATGCGGTAGCCGGTCGAGTAGGTCGCCACCATCGCCCCTTGCAGCTCGGTCGCAACGGACTCGATGCGCCAGCCATTCATCGCGACGTCCTGCGTGGCCGAGCAGCACGCCACGAACAGCGTCGCGAGCGCGACCGAGCCGACCCCCGCCGCTGGATTGACCGTGGCGAGGCGCAGCAGCCCGAGCGCCACGCCGATCTGCGCGAGCAGCATCCACGAGCGGCGCCGGCCGAGGAGGCGGTGCAGCACGGGCAGCTCTAGCCGGTCGACCAGCGGCGAGAAGACGAACTCGAACGAATAGGCGAAGCCGACCCAGGAGAGCATGCCGATCGTCGAGCGCTCAATGCCCAGCTGGCGCAGCCAGACCGATAGCGTTGAGTACACGAGCAGGAAAGGCAGCCCGCTCGAGAAGCCGAGGAACAGCATGGCCACGACGCTCGGCTGCCGGTACACCGCGAGCGACCGCCACCACCGGGCGAGCGCCCCGATGTCGCTCGGGGCTGTGGGCGCAGAATTCAAGATTCGCGATCCGGGTGCGCCGGACGGTTGACGTCGGGGCTGGGCATCGGACAATGATAGTCGCTATGCAGGACCATCAGCTCAAATTCATCGAATTGGCGCTCGCACGCCGGGCGCTGCGCTTCGGGCAGTTCACGCTCAAATCCGGCCGCGAAAGCCCGTACTTCTTCAACGCGGGTCTGTTCAGCGACGGCGAGGCCATCGCCGTGCTCGGCCGCTGCTACGCGGCCGCGATCAGCGCCTCGGGGCTCGGCTTCGACATGCTGTTCGGACCGGCGTACAAGGGCATCGCGCTCGCCGCGAGCACCGCCGCCGCGCTGTTCGATCACCACGGACGCAACGTCCCGTACGCGTTCAACCGCAAAGAGGCCAAGGCTCACGGTGAGGGCGGCAGCCTCATCGGTGCGCCGCTTGCCGGCCGGGTGCTCGTCATCGATGACGTGGTGACCGCCGGCACGGCGGTGCGAGAGTCGCTCGAGCTGATCCGCGCCGCGGGCGCGCAGCCTGTGGGCTGCGTGTTCGCACTCGACCGGCAGGAGCGCGGCCGCGGCGAGTTGAGCGCTACCCAGGAGATCGAACGTGAGCACGGCTTGAGGTGCCTGAGTGTGCTGACGCTGGCGAACCTGATCGAAGCGCTGTCCCGGCCCGGCGCTTCCGTCATCACCGCCGAGCAACTTGCCGCGCTCAAAGCCTACCGGCAGCGCTACGGGGTTGCCTGAGCGTCGCTACGGGTACAGTGGGGGCAGCGTGCCACCGCCCGAGGCACCCGCCGCTGCTCGTGCGGGCAGCTCGCGCAGCGCCTGGGCGAGCGGCGCGCCCTGCCAGCCCGCGCCGCCGTAGCAGGCGCGCTCCAGCTCGCGCAGAGCGGCGCTGAGCTGCGGATCGCGGCTCGCCGCCGCGAGCGGCTGCAGACTGGTTGCGGGCACGTCCCAGGCGGCCGCCATCCAACCCAACAGATGGCGGCGGGCTGCCGGCGCATCGTTGCGCTCGCACGCGGCACGGAATGCCAGCCGTTCGGCCGAGGCGTCGGGGCGCGGGGGTCGCATTGGCACCGGCGGGGCGGCGGGACGAGGCCGGCGGCGACGGCGCAACGCGAGCCAGATGCCCACGGTCGCCACCCACAGCGCTCCCATCGCCACGGTCAGCCATTGCCAAGGCGTGAGGCCGGTCTTCACAGCCTGCAACGGCGTGCGGACAGGAGCGCTTGCGGCGCGTGGCGCGACGCTCGGTGCCGGCACGGCCGGTGCCGGGGGAGTTGCCTGGGTGGCCGCGGGCGGAGCCGCGGCTGCCCCGGGCGCGGGCAGGATGTTCAAGCTCTGCGCCGGCAGCGTCGCCACGCGCGGCCGATTCGTGCGCGTGTCCCACCAGTGCAGCCTGATGGCCGGCAGGCGGTAGCGACCGGGGCGGTTCGCGATGAACGCGATGGTCTGGTCGCGGCTGCCGAGCACGCCCGCACCCTCCGCCGTGTTGGCGAGCTTGGCCTGATCGGGATACGCGCTTACGCCGGCCGGCGGTGCGAGCCGGTGCGCGAGGTCGGGCAGCTGGGCGGCGGTGAGTCCGGCGGCCCGCAGATCGAGTGTGACGGTGAGCGGGTCGCCTGCCTGAGCCGTCAGCGTCCGTGGGCTCCAGTGCGCGGTGAGCGTGACCTGACTGGCCGGCAGCCAGTGGCCGGTGGCCGCGTCGGACGGCCGAGGGCGCACGATGAGCACGACCGGATCGCCATGCAGTTCGATCGGGCGCAGCGTCTGCATCAGCCCGCCGAAGAACCCGCCGAAGGGATTGCCGCCCCAGGGGGAGCTGCTCTGCCGCTCGGGTACTTCGCCAGCGAGCACGGGTCCGGGCAGAGTGATCTGCCCGCTGCGTTGCGGAAACAGCACGTAGCGCCGCGTAATGACCTGATAGGTCTGTCCGTTGCGCACCGCATTGCCGTACTGGTCGGCGCCGACGTGCTTGACGAGCACGGCGCCATTGCCGGTGAACTGCAATGTGCCGTGGTAGAGCTGCTCGGCCGTGTAGATCTGCACGGTCAGCCGCGTCTGCTGCTGCACGTACGGCCGGGCTGGCGTGACGCGGCTGACGATGAAAACCTTCGCGGGGGTTCCCGCGCCGGGCGCAGCGGCCGAGGCGGAACCTGCCCCGGTGACCGTCAGCGTCAGCGGCGGGCTGCGCTCTGCGTCCCAGGAAATCGGCGGAATCGTCAGCCGGCCGGTCCGCTTCGGCGCCAGCGTCAGCACCACCTGAGTGCTCTCGGAGCTGCCGCCCGTCCCGATCTGCACGCTGGTGCTCGTGCTGCTCCCGAGGATGTCAAAATCCGCGCGCAGCGGCGCCACATCGGGATCGCTCGTGGTCAGGCCGTCGTAGGTCAGGGTGAGCTGCACCGTGGTGCCGGAGACGATCTGCGTGGCGCTGAGCGCCGCGGTGACCGCCGCGCGCGCCGGCGCTGCCAGGAAGCACAGACACAACGCCAACCAACCTGCCGCGACACGCGCCTTCATCGGTTTGCCCCCGGATGCCGCAGCATGTATTGGATCAGGAATTCGCGCCGCAGCAGGCCGGCCGGGTCGTTCGGAATCTGCCGCAGCCACTGATCGAGCGCCAGTTTCTTCTCGCTCATCGGCTTCGGCGGCTGCGTCCGCTGCCCGCCGTACTTCGGCAGGAGGCTGCGGGCGGCCCGGCGCGCACCGCGCCGGGCGCTGCCACGGGGGCCTTTGCCTTGCTGCCGGGCGAGCGCGGCCGCGAGGGCGGCGTCGCGGCGCGCTTGACTGGGGCTGCGCGGCTGCGAGCCCGCGCCCGAAGTTCCCGCGGGCGCCGCGCTACGCGCGGCCGGCTGTGCGCCGGTACGCCTCGGGCGGGCGCCTTGTCCCGCTTGCTGTCCGCCGGCGTGCGCGGCTGTCTTGCCGCTGTGTTTTGCCTGCTGTGCCGACTTCCCTGCGGACTGTTGCGCCTGGCTCGCGCCGCTCGCGTGTTCCGCACCGCCGTGCATCCCGCGCGGTGGTGAGCCGCTTTGCCCGGGGTGTTGTCCGGACTTGCCGCCGGAGCGGCCGGACTGTGCAGGGCGGCTCTTCGAGCCCTGTTTGGGCGCTGACTGCGGGGGCGGCCGGTGCGCGAGAATGCGTTTGATCAGGTCCCGGTTGTGGCGGATGTCCCGGTCATGCGGCGCCTGCTTCAGCGCTGCGTCATAAGCGGCGAGCGCGGCGCGCAGGTGCCCGAGGTGCGCCAGCGCGTTGCCGCGGTTGTACTCGGAGGTCGGGCCTTTGTACGGCGCGAGCAGGCGCGCCGCCTGAGCGTAGTCGCCTGCCTCCAGATCCGCGTACGCCTTGCGGCGCGCACTGGTGAAGCGCGCTGCCGCCTGCGCCGGGCGGCCGGCCGCGAGCAGCGCTTCGCCCTGCTGATCGGGCGTGCGCCAGAGGTTCGCCCAGACGCCGGCGAACGCCGGCGTGCTCACCAGACAGCCCAGGGCCACCAGCGCTGCGGCGCGCATGCTCACACCCATCCCCGCCGGGCCGCAAGCGCCGCCAGAAGCACAATCAGCGGCAGCAGCCAGACGCCGTCGTTCAGCCAGCTCGACAGACGCACGCGCGGCGTGGCGCGCTCGCTGCCGAGGCTCACCAGCCCGACCGCATGCAGCTCGGTTATCAGGCTCGGCAGCTGATTCAACATGACGAACTCGCCTCCACCGGCCGCGGCGATGCGGCGCAGCACTCCGGGATGCAGTCGCGTCATCAAGATCTGCTCGCCGGGTCCGCGCCGGAAGCCGCCGTTGCCGTCCGGCGCCGGGGCGCCGGCGGTGGTGCCGACGCCGACGATATTCACGGTGATGCCTGACCGGCGCAGCCGTGCGGCCGCCTGCATGGCGCGCGCCGGATCGTGCACTCCGTCCATCAACACGATGATCTGCCGATCACGGCCGGGCCAGGATTTCAGGAGCCGCGCGGCGGTGGTAAGCGCCGGGGCGAGTCGCGCGCCGTGCTCGGGCATCAGGTGCGGGGAGAGCGCCCGGCTGAGATTGCGCACGGTCGCGACGTCCCTAGTGAGCGGTGCGACCGTGTAGGCCTCGCCGGCGAACGCCACCAGTCCCACTCGCGCATCGTGTGCAGCCGACAACAGGTCATCGACCGCGAAGCGCGCTCTGGCGATCCGGCTTGGAGGAAGATCGCTCGCCTCCATGGACGGGGAGAGTTGCAGCGCGATCACCCACGCGGCCGGCAGCCGATATGCGGCCGTGACCTGCCGCTGCCAGCTCGGGCCGGCGAGCGCCACCACCGCGAGCGTCCAGATCGCGCCGATCAGGGGCCAGGGCGAGCGGCCCCGGCCGCCGGCGCCGAGGCGCAGCAGCGGTAACAGCTCCGGGTCCACCAGGCGCGGCCAGGCGCCGTCGCGTGCGCGGCGCCGGGCGAGCCAGATCGTGAGCGCCCACAGCGGCAGCAGCGCAAGCAGGACCAGCGGGTGCAGAAAGTGAAAGCCGTGCAGCATGCGACTACGCTCGCTCCGTCATGCGCCACGCCGCCGGGACGCTGAGCAGCAGCGCCAAGGCGAGCGGCAGGGCGAACCACTCCGTGCTCGGACGCAGCCAACGCTGATCGCCGGCCACCGGTTCGAGGCGGTCGATCTGACGGTAGACCGCGCGCAGCGCGCCCCGGTCGGTGGCGCGGAAGTAGCGTCCGCCGGTGATCTTGGCGATCTTCTTCAGCAGCTGCTGATCCAGATCGGTGTTGCCGCTGAGGCCGAAGAACGTCTGATGCACGGCCGCTCCGACCCCGATGGTGTCGATGCGCAGGCCCGTCTCGGCGGCGAGGCGCGCCGCCTCGAGCGGCGGCATGACGCCGGCATTGTTGCCGCCGTCAGTGAGCAGAATCATCAGCGGTTGGCGGCGTGTGCGCGCTCTCCGGTTGTCCTGCCGGAGAGTCTTGATCGCCAGCCCGATGGCATCCCCGATGGCGGTCTGCGGGCCGGCCACGCCCACCACCGCCTCATCGAGGAAGCGATGCACCGTGCCGAGGTCGGTCGTCAGCGGCGCCTGCAGGTATGGGCGGGTTCCGAACAGAATCAGCCCGACCTGATCGCCGTGCCGGCCGCTCACGAAACGCCCGGCGACCTGTTGCACCACCTGCAGCCGGCTCTGCCCGCCGCCCATGTCCTCGGTGGCCATGGAGCCGGAGCAGTCTATTGCCAGAATGATCTGCCGGCCCTCGGTGTGCACCGGGACGGGCGCTCCCAGCCACTGCGGCCGCATCGCCGCGAGGATCAGCAGCAGCCAGGCGGCCGAGAACAGCGCCCCGTCGGCGCGCGAGGTGCGCGGCGCGCCGGCGCCCGCTGCGCTCACGTCCGCCGCCATCGGCACGAACAGCGCCGCGCCGCGCGGCTCGGTGGCAGGCAGCACGCGTCGCAGCACCCAGGGCAGCGGCGCGAGCAGGACCATCCACGGCCACGCAAAATGGAACATCAGGCGTGCTCCGGCTGGGTTTTGCGCCCGGCACGGCGCACGAAACCGTCGGCGCCGGCCAGCCATTCGGCGCGCTGATCCTGCGCGTGTCCGCCGAAGGCTGCGTTGAGCAGGCCCCGGCCGTACTCGCCGGCGAGCTGCCCGGCGCCCTCGGCGCCGAGGAATGCGAGCCACGCCTCGCCGGTGAGACGTGCGACGCGCTCACGGCCGAACACCGCCATGGCGTAGCGGCGCAACAGGCTCTCGATGGCGCGCGCGCTGGTCTGCGGGTCGGGATTGGCGGCACGGATCCGGCGCAGCTCGCGCAGCGCGGCGCGCACGCGGCGGCGCCGCGGATCGCGCCACCGCCACAGCGCGCCGGCGAGCAGCGCGAGCAGCAGTGCGGCGAGCGCCCACCAGC
>JAKAYU010000130.1 GCA_021809525.1 Pseudomonadota bacterium
AGCGCATAGGTGGTCCGGCCTGCGAGCCGGTAGGCGATCGTACCGAGCAGCCGGCTGCGCGAACGCACCAATTGCGTGCCCGTATTCAGCATGGCGAAGGCTCCCGTGCCGTACGTGCACTTCATTTCGCCCGCGGTAACTCCAGCCTGCCCAATGAGCGCCGCATGTTGGTCGCCGGCGACTCCGCAGATCGGCAGAGAGGTCCCGAACAGCTGCGGGTCGGTGCAGCCGAAATCCCCGGCGCAATCCCGTACCTCGGGCAGACATCCCATGGGAACCCCGAAGAGCTCGCACAGCTCGGGGTCCCAGCAGTTTCGTCGGATGTCGTAGAGTGCGGTCCGGCTCGCATTGCTCGTATCGGTCAGATGCAGCCGTCCGCCCGTCAGGCGGGCGATGAGGAAACTGTCGATGGTGCCGAAGGCGAGCTCACCGCGTGCGGCGGCGGCGCGCGCTTCTGGCACGTGCTCGAGAATCCAGCTCAATTTGGTGGCCGAGAAGTACGGATCGAGACGCAGTCCGGTCTTCTCCTCCAGCCGCGCGCCATGTCCGGCGCGCTCGAGCTGCCTGCAGTGCTCCGCCGTGCGGCGGTCCTGCCAGACGATGGCGTTGTACAGCGGGTGCCCGGTGCGGCGGTTCCACACAACGGTCGTTTCTCGCTGGTTCGTGACTCCGATGGCGGCTACCGTGCATTGCCGCTCCTTGAGCCGCGTCAGGACTGCTCGCACTGTGGACAGAACCGTTGCCCAGATGACCTCGGGATCGTGCTCGACCCAGCCCGAGTCCGGGTAAATTTGCTCGAACGGCTGCTGCTCGAGCGCGAGGATGTCTCCGCGCAGGGAGAACGCGATGGCGCGGCTCGAACTCGTGCCTTGGTCGATCGCAAGCAGCGCGACTTCGCTCATCATGCTCTCCTCCGGCATTCTCTCTGGCTCGCAAGTTATGTCGTAACCGTCGTGACGTCAACTGCGGATTGCGCCCGCTATCCCCTGCGTCGCCGCAGATCCCATTGCCGGAACGAGCATCCAGCTGCATGTACATCACCTCAATGACGGATGGCGCGTGAATAGCACCGAACCGATTGCCATACCCGCCGCCGTGCCGTCGCAGGGGCGCACGGCGCTGCTGTTGCTGCTCGCCCTTGTCGGGGTGATCAACTACGCCGACCTGCAGGCGATCGCGATCCTCAAGCCGTTGATCGAGCGCAGCATCGGTTGGACCGACGCCGAATACGGCCGCGTGGTAGCCATGTTCCAGCTTGCGACCGCGCTGTCGTACCTGTGGGCCGGCGCCGTTGTCGACCGTCTCGGAGTCAGGTTGTCGATCCCGGTCGCTGTCACGTCCTTCAGCATCGCGGACGCCGCCCATGCCCTGGCGCGTACCACCGGCGGGTTCATGCTTGCCCGCATCGGACTCGGCGCGAGCGAATCGCTGACCACACCGGCGATCATTCAGGCCACGGGAGCCTACTTCGATCCCAAGCGGCGCGCCCGCGTGCTCGGTTGGGTAAACTCGGCCAACAGCCTCGGGGCGATCATCACGCCGCTGGTCATCCCGACGGTGGCACTCACGGTCGGATGGCGTGCGGCTTTCGTTCTGCTCGGCGTCGCCGGACTGCTCTGGACGGCCGTCTGGATGTTCACGCTGCGCGGCAGCCAACCCAAGGACCTCGGGCGATTGCGCGCGGCGCGACCAACCGCGCGAGGCTATCTGCAGTTATTGCGGGAGCGCGGCACGTGGGCGATCATCATCGGTAAGGCGCTTGCCGATCAAGTCTGGTGGCTGTTGCTCTATTGGACGCCGGACTTCCTGCATAGAGTCTTTCATCTGTCGGTGGGGGCCTACGGCGGGCCGCTCGCGGTGATGTACGGCGGCTCGATGCTCGGTTCAATTGCCGGCGGCTGGGCGTCCTCCAGGCTGGTGTCGCGGGGGATGGGGGCCGTGACTGCGCGTCTGGCTGTAATGACCGTCTGCGCTGTGATCGGGTTCGCGCTGTTCGGCGTCCCGCACGCGAGCGGCGTGTGGGTGGCGGTCGTTCTGTTGACCATCGGGATTGCGGCCATGCAGGGATTCTCGGTGAATGTGTTCACGCTCATCACCGATGTGATCGAGAGCGAGCGAGTCGGAACCGTGACCAGTCTGGGCGCGTTCGCCGGCAACATGGCGGGCATGGCGGTCGTGTGGCTGTGCGGCGTGCACCTGGCGGCTGGTGGCGGCTACGCGCCGTTCTTTGATCTTGCCGCAGTCTCGCTCACCCTGGCATTCGTGTGGTTGCGGTTGATGCTTCCCCGGCAGCCACCGCGCGAGTCGGTGGCGTGACGTCACCTCGCGCCATACGCTGGGGCGTTCTGGGCGCCGCGCGGATCGCCATTCGGAGCGTTTTGCCGGCATTTGCATCGACCCGGCATGCCCAGGCGGTGGCCATCGCGGCGCGCGATCCCGAGCGCGCACGCGCCGTGGCAGCGCAGTTTGGGATTGCCCATGCGTACGGCTCCTACGATGATCTGCTCGCCAATGCGTCGATCGAGGCGGTGTACATACCGCTTGCCAATGACCTGCATCTTCCCTGGACGTTGCGTGCGCTCGAGGCCGGCAAGCACGTGTTGTGCGAGAAGCCCATTGCGCTGAGCGCGGAGCAAGCGCAGGCGATTGCAGCGGCCTCGAGGCGATGCGCGCGTCAGGTGGCCGAAGCGTACATGATCCGCTTCCATCCCCAGTGGCAGCGCGTGCGCGCGCTCGTTGTGTCGGGGCGTCTGGGGGAGATTCACGCGCTGCACAGCTGGTTTGCGTACGATAATCCGCCGGAGGCGAATCTGCGCAACAGTCTGGCCCACGGCGGCGGTGGACTTTATGACATCGGGGGATATGCCCTGGTTGTTGCGCGGTGGCTGTTTGGAAGCTCACCGCAACGAGTGATCGGCCTGTTCGAGCGCGATCCGATCTATCGGGTCGATCGTTTCACGAGCGCGATGGCGGATTTTTCCGCCGGCCGGCAGCTGGTTTTTGGGGTTTCTGCGGGGTTGGCGCGCGCGCAGTCCGTGGTGGTATACGGCACCCGCGGGCGGCTCATGGTCGAGACGCCGTTCAATCCCGCGGCCGATCGGCCAACGCGACTGCTGATCGACGACTGTCGCGATCTGTACGGCTCCGGCGTCGAGGCCGAGACCGTTCCCGCGGCGGATCAATACGCGTTGCAGCTAGATGCGTTCTCGGAGGCCATCGCGCAGGGTCGCGCGCCCTCGTTCGGCATCGATGATGCCGTTGCAAACGCGCGCTGTCTCGATGCGCTGTTCCGATCCGAGCGTTCTGGATGCTGGGAGAGCCCCTGAATGACGCTGAGTTCACTCGCTGTTCGAGGTGGAAGTGAGGAAGTGGAGTTATGAGACGACTGCATGCATTAATCTTCGCCCTTGCTGTGCTCGGCACGGCCCCGGTATTCGCCGCAACGCGGCCATGGCCGCCGAGGCAGCCGTGGCCACCCAATGACATGGATCGGCCACAGCCGCGCCGGATACACGTGTCGGCGGCGATTCTAGGCTTGCCGCCGCCGCCGGACGCGGTGGTGTTGTTCGATGGGCATGGCCTCGGCCAGTGGAATCTCGCCGCCGACCCGCATTCCGGCTGGCATCAGTCGCATGGCGTGATGCTTCCGGGCGGCAGAATCTTCAACTGGCTGTTTACCAAGCGCAAGTTTGGCAGCGTGCAGGTCCATCTGGAGTTCCGCGAGCCGTTTCCGGCCCATGGCGCAGGCCAGGAGCGGGGGAACAGCGGCGTGCGGCTGATGGGGGTGTACGAGATACAGATCCTCAATGCCAATCACGACCATACGTATGCTGATGGAGTGGCCGGGGCAGTCTATGGCCAGACACCGCCGCTCGTGCTGCCGGTGATGCCATCGGATGAATGGCAGAGCCTCGATATCATCTTCGATGCGCCGCGCTTCCGGGGGAAGACTTTGTTGAGGCCACCGTATGTCACGGTGCTGCTTGATGGTGTCGTGGTGCAGGATCACCAGATAATCTACGGCAACACGAGCGCGGACAAGATCCCGCTCGGATTCGTAACTCACGCCGAACGCGGACCGATCGGCCTGCAAGACCACGGACAATCGACTTCGATCGTGGCCTTCCGTAACATTTGGGTCCGTCCGCTGCACCGCCATGGCCACTGAACCGTTCGACGTCATCATCGTCGGGTCAGGTGCTGCGGGCGGCACCGCCGCATATGTGCTGACGAGCCTGGGCGCTCGGGTGTGCCTGCTGGAGGCCGGACGTTACTACGAACCGGGGCGTGAGACGCCCATGTTTCAGCGCCACGGCGCGGCGCCGCTCGCCGATGCCGGTACCCCCGACAAGCCTTTCGGCTTCTACGATGCCACCGTGGATGGTGGGTGGGTCCTGCCCGAGGAGCCCTATACCACCGCGCCGGGTACGGAATTCCGCTGGTTCCGGGCCCGCATGCTCGGCGGTCGGACCAATCACTGGGGGCGGGTCGCGTTGCGCTATGCGAACCATGACTTCAAGGCGTACTCGCTCGATGGATTGGGTGCCGATTGGCCCTTCACCTACGAGGAGTTCGCTCCGTGGTACGACCGTGCGGAACGCATGGTGGGCGTGTTCGGCACGAATGAGCATCTGCCGGATATCCCAGATTCCCCGCCCGGGTGTCTGCAACCTCCGCCGGTGCCACGCTCGTACGAACGGCTGGTGATCGCGGGCGGCCGCCGACTCGGCCGACCGGTGGTCGCGAGTCACGAGGCGGTCATCACGCAGCCGCTGAATGGCCGCCTGGCATGCTTTTACGCCTCGCCCTGCCTGCGCGGTTGCGCGATCCGGGCGAACTTCCAGTCCCCGACCGTGATGTTGGCACCGGCAAGTGCAAGCGGACGTCTGACGACGATTACTCACGCTCAGGTATACGAGGTGGACTTGGCGCCCGACGGCTTGGTCCGGGGCGTGCATTACGTCGATCGCCTCACGCGTGAGCATCACTATCTGGCGGGCCGCGCCGTGATGCTGGGAGCAAGCGCCATGGAATCGGTGCGGATACTGTTCAATTCCCGCAGCGCGCGCTTTCCGGACGGCATCGGCAGCGCGAGCGGCCTGCTCGGACGCGGCGTTCTTTCCACCCCCGGCAGCAATGTGTGGGGGAGATTCCCGCAGATGGAGGGACTCCCACCGTTCAACGACGACGGCGTCGTTTCGCTGCCACACATCTTCATCCCGTGGTGGTTGTTGCCAGAGCAGCGTGCCGGGCGGCTGCCGTTCGCTCGCGGCTACCATATCGAGCTCTATGGCGGACGGACCGAGCCGTCGGCGTACACGTTCGACCAGTTCAACGTGGTCTCGCCGCTCACCTACGGCAAACGACTGAAGGAGGAGGCGCGCCGCTACTACGGCAGTTTCGTGCGCTTCTCACAACGCGGTGAGATGGTCATGCGCGACAGCAATCGGGTGGTGATCGATCCGCAGATGAAGGACGCATGGGGCATTCCGGGGCTTTGCTTCGATGTGCGCTGGAGCGGGCAGGAACTGCGCCAGACCGCTCATGCGCAACGCAGCATGGTGGAATTCATAGAGGCTGCCGGCGGACAGGTCGTCTCGCCGCCACCGAGTGATCCGAGGCAGGCCATCACGGCTCCGGGACGCATGATCCACGAGGTAGGGGGCGCCCGCGCCGGCGCCGACCCGCGCAAGTCCGTCACAGATTCGTACGGCCGGGTCTGGGGGGTGCCTAACTTATATGTGATCGATGGTGCGGTGTTTCCGAGCAGCGCAAACAAGAACCCCACCCTGACCATCATCGCTTTCGCATGGCGCGCCAGCGAGCATCTGCGCAAATATCTGCGTAAGGAGTTGCCTCATGCCTGATCGTCGTGAAACGCTGACCTGGCTGCTGCGTGCGCTGGCATTGGGTGCTGCGCCCGCCGCGCACATCGATAGCGCCTCGGCCCGCCAGGCGTGTGGAGGCGCACCCGCGCAGCCAGACCGGCTCGGCGCGGCGTGGCGCGGCGATCGCGGGTACGGGCGCGATCCGGACTTGCTGCATCCGCAAGTCACTTGGGCGTTGACGCTGACGGCGCAGCAGAAGACCGCGATTGCTCGCCTGGCGGATGTGTTCTTGCCCGAAGACGGATCCTCGCCCGCAGCCAGCGCAGTCGGGGTGCCGGATTTCATCGATGAGTGGGTGAGCGCGCCGTACCCGCAGCAGCAGCAGGATCGGGTCGTGATTCTCGAGGGCCTCAACGCGCTCGGATGTGCTGCGAAGGAGCCGCTGCACACCCTCGATGCGGTACAGGCGCAGAACCTGGTGGCCGGGCTGCACGCGCGCGCTGCCGAGGGCAAGCAGCCTGAGGCACGGTTTTTCGACCGCTTTCGCCACATATGCCTGATCGGCTATTACACGACGCCGGTCGGGGTGGCCGAACTCGGCTATGTGGGCTATCAACCCTCGCCCCGATTCGCCGGTCCTCCCCCGGAAGTGCTGACTCGCCTGGGCGTGTGAGCCGGCGCGACGGTCCCGGCGCCCGCCTCGGTGCGCAGCGAGGAGCCTTGCCACTTGCCACCATATCTTATATCTTATATAAGACACATGGGAAAATCATTGGAGGGGGGTTTCATGAAGTTTCGTCAATCCGCGCTGCTGCTTGCAGCCGCTTTGCTTCTCGCCGCGCCAAGCTTTGCCAAAGCGCCCGCTGCGCGCGCCTCCGCTGACACCAGCCAAGGCGCCACGCTCGCTGAAATCGTAGTGACCGCGGAAAAGCGTCATCAGCCTTTGCTCGAAGTTCCTGCTTCCGTCAGCGTGGTCACGGGCTCGGCACTGCAGAGCGCCGGCATCGACAGCGCGGAGAGCCTTCAGAAGCTGGTGCCGACCCTGACTTTCGAGCGCGGTTCGACGAACTCCAACGCAACGCTCGCCATCCGCGGAATTGGCACGCAGTCGTTCTCTCCTGCGGCGGAGCCCAGCGTAGATGTCGTCGTGGACGGAGTCGTCATGGGGCGCCCAGGAATGGCCTTCGGCGCATTCACCGACATCAATCGCATCGAGGTGCTCAACGGCCCGCAGGGCACCCTTTATGGCATGAACGCCACGGCCGGTGTGATCAATATTGTCACGCCGGACCCTACGCGCCACTTCCAAGGCAATGCCAGTGTGTCCTGGTATGAAGGCCACGAGTATCACGCCAGACTGAATCTCTCCGGTCCGCTCAATGATCATATCGGCTACCAGGTTTCAGCCATTTATCAGGACTTTCCCGGTAACATCTACAACGTCTACGATCATCAGCAGACGAATGGCTATCGCCGCGAGGGAATCCGCGGGAAGATCGTCGACGACGTCGACAGCGACCTGAAGGTAACGTTGGAGGGAAATTACTATCACTCCAAGGACGACTGCTGCGCGGATGTCCTGGGGGCGTATATTCCGAACGCCGCGTGGACAAACGTCTTTCTACCGGAGTTGAGCCCGTCAGTCCCGGGTCCGCATGCGCTGAGTATCAACAACGATACGATTCCGAGTCAGATCAATACAAATTCAGGTATCTCCGCGACCGTTCAGTATCGTCTCGGGAAAGATACCCTGACCTCCATTTCCGCTTTTCAACGCTGGTATAACTTCCAGGGACGGGACGGAGACTTCCACTCCGGCTGTTGCAATTACGTTACGCCACTCGATATCAAGATGCATGATCGTGGTGGCCTGGACTATAAGCAGTACAGTGAGGAAATCCGCCTCGCCTCGCCCACAGATCAATTCGCCAGCTACACCGTCGGTGCCTTCATCTGGCACACTGACGAGCAGGACTATTTCATCCGCCACGTAGAGCAATGCACGGCATCGACTCTGCCGGCGGACTCCACCGGCTTCCAGCCCTGCGCCACCGGACTCAGCACCTACCTCGATACGCGCGGTACGGCACATTTCGATACGCGCAACGATAGTCAGGCGTTCTTCGGCCAGACGACCCTGCACGTCAGCAAGCGCCTCAGCCTGATAGCCGGGGGACGCTACAGCCACGATTACGTTGCCTACACGTTCGCGCGTGCCGATTCCCCCACGACCGGTCCCGGAATCGCTCCAGGCTACGCCGGGGAGGGAAATACCGCGAATAATGGCTGGTCAGCCAAGGCGGGTGCGCGCTACGACATCACGCCTGACTCTGTCGCGTATGCAACCTACAGTCGGGGCTGGCTCGGTCCGGCATTCAATGTGTTCTTCAACATGTCGGCCCTGAATGCCAATCCGGTGGCGCCAGAGACCTCGAATGATTTCGAAGTCGGACTCAAAAACCAGCTGTTCAATAACACCCTGGTTCTGAATCTTTCTGCGTGGTACGAGACGTTCTACAACTTCCAGGCGAACAGCTTTGTCGTTACCAACGGGGCGGTGACGACGAGTCTCACGAATGCCGGAACGGTTCGTTCGACAGGTGCCTCGGTGGATTTTGATTGGCAGCCCACCCGGCGTCTGAGCGTCACGGGCGGCTATGCGTACGATAAGGCGTACATCGTCTCTTATACATGTGCGGGACAGATCGGCGCAGCGCTGCAGTCGTGCCGCAATTCGCACGATGGGGAGATGTTCCCATTCGCGCCGCAGAACAAGCTCACGATCACGCCAAGCTGGTTGCTGCCGCTGCATAACGTGTCATTCACTACGCGACTGGATTTGAGCTACTCGTACACGAGTCAGACGAACTTTGACATCGATCCGAACCCAATGGCGCAGCAGCCGGCCTACTCGCTGCTTGGCGCGTCGCTGAACTTCGGTTTCCACAATGGGAAGTATCATTTGAGTCTGATTGGTCACAATCTCACCAATCAGTTCTACACCGTGTTCATCACTCCCACGGGGAACGGGATCTCTCCGGGATCGTATCAGCGGCTGCAGATTCCGCGTGATGCGTTCCGCTACTGGGGTGTGCGATTCTCGGCGAATTTCTGAGTAGACGGAGGTCCCGCCTGGTGCAGTGCGCTGTGCCGGGCGGGATCTCGAGCCGTGTTGGGGCGCCGCCCCTGAGTTCACCCGTCTTGGGCTGGCGCGGCAGTCTGCCGACGGCAGATGAGTTACGGGCTTGCAGTCCCTGGGTGCCGATGTTGGCGGGGGCGAGCTGCCAGCGCTGGGCGGCAAATACTGGGTGTGTTGCATGCACGCGGCATGGTCCACCAGTTCGATCCCGGTACCGCGCATCGGTAAGTTCAATGTAGCTGAGCTCGGCGGGCAGGGGAGCAACCGGATCTACCGTAGGCAGGCGCAGATGCAAGCCATCTGCCGGTGAGGATTGCCCGCAGGCCCGCGACAGGCTGCCGCTGAACTCGTAGCCCGGAGAAGCACGGGTGCGCAGGGTAATCGCCGGGCAGGCAGTTGCGGCGCGCCGGCTGTCTTGAGCGTGCCGGTCGGGAATCGAGCCTGGCGGCTGCCGGATGACCCGCCGGCATCGGAATTTGCGGCGATGTTCACGATGGTGATGTCGAGCGCCGACATCGTTGCGGCGATGAGCACGAGGCTGAGAACTGCGCGCGGATAACGTGGCGCGCCCCATCAGACCAGTTCCGTCGAGCTTTCTGCAGTGGCGGGCGAGTCGTTTTGCGAATTCGACCTCGCTTTCGGCAATCCGGTCGATTCCGCCGGCTGCAATCTGAAGCCGCGAGTGACCTGATATGCGACCCGCGCGGCTGCAGCGCGACGGCGCGCCGTATATTGCGCAGACCTGGGTTGGTAGTGCGGAGTGCGGAAATCCGCGACATGCGCGGCGCTGCGGCGCGGGCGCAGCTGTCAATGCCGCGGC
>JAKAYU010000131.1 GCA_021809525.1 Pseudomonadota bacterium
TCCGATCCGGGAGTTGTCCGGACAGTCGGATATCACGCACGCTGACGGGCGGGCGCGCTTCGCGGCAGCAGCCCGTCCACTGATCGCCAAGGTCCCCGCGGGGGTGTACCGGGAACTGCTGATCGGCCGAGTGGCCGAAGTGGTAGGCCTGCCCGCGAGCCGGCTGGAGGCGCTCTGGCAGGACGGGACCGTAGCCGCGGCCCCCGCCGTGCCGCCGGCGCCTGCCCGCGCGCAGCACAGTGCCGGGCGCGGCAGCCTGGTCCGCCAGGCGATCGCGCGGCTCGTGCGCTTCCCGTCGGTCGCGGGCACCGTGACCGATGCCGAGCGGGCCGGCCTCGAGGGCTGTGCGGAGTCCGGCGTGGATCTGCTGCGCGCCCTGCTCGATGATTTGCGCGAGCGGCCGTTACAGATATCCGCCCAGCTCATCGAGCGCTGGCGCGACCGTCCCGGCGCAGAGCACCTGGGGCGCCTGCTGGAGCGCGAGGAGGTGCTGGACGATGCGGCCGCCGCCGCGGTCGAACTGCGCGCGGCGCTGGAGAAATTGGCCGACCTGGGGGCCGAGCAGCGCCTGCGGGCGCTCGAGGCGAAGAGCCGGACCGGCCGGCTGGACGATCGGGAACTTAAAGAATTTCAGGTACTTATGTCGAGGAAAACGGTTCGAGACGACAAGCCGGGGCCGCGGTGAACTTGTGATCGCCGGGAGAGCCTCATACACTAGGCGAATTTATTTTGGCGCCCCTTGAGTCCGCCCGCCCCCGTAAGCACATAGGGCGTGGGCCCCCGCCAATTCCATTGAGATTCAATGAAAGCCAAGTCCAAGTCTACTACTGCACCGAGCCGTAAGCGCTCCGCCGCACACTCCGGCAAGCCCGCCAAGGCCACCAGCGCCGAGAAGTCGGCACGGGTCGCCGCGCCCAAGGCACACGCCAAAGTCGGCGCGGCCGGCAAACGTCCCGCGCGGGCCCACGATACGCCCGCCGAGACCAAGGCGGCACCCGAGAAGCAGCGCCCCGCCGCCGAACGGCGCCCGGTGGTCATGCCCGAGGACCGCCAGTCGCAGCTGAAGCTGCTGATTGCGCGCGGCAAGGAGCAGGGCTACCTGACGTACGCGCAGGTGAACGATCACTTGCCCTCCGAGATCGTCGATCCGGAGCAGATCGAGGACATCGTCAACACCATCAACGAGATGGGTATTCCGGTGTACGAGAAGGCGCCGGATACCGAGGCTCTGCTCGCCGGCGAGCCCTCGGCGCCGGCCGACGAGGAGGCGATCGAGGAAGCCGCCGCGGTGCTGGCCGCGCTCGACGCGGAACTCGGCCGCACCACCGACCCGGTGCGCATGTACATGCGCGAGATGGGCACGGTGGAGCTGCTGACGCGCGAAGGGGAAATCCGCATCGCGCGGCGGATCGAGGAAGGGCTCGAGGCGGTGCGCCGACAGCTCGCCATGTTCCCGCTGACCCACGAGTGCCTGCTCAAAGCGTACGAGCCGGTCAAGAGCGGCCAGACCCGCCTGGTCGATGTCATCGTCGGCTTCGTCGATCCCAACGCGCCGGACGTGATCGCCCAGCCGCAGAACCCGACCAAGGTCGAGGTGGCCGCGGCAGAAGAGTCCGAGGAGGAGGACAACGAGGAGGAGTCTGACAGCGAGGAGGAAACCGTCGATTCCGGGCCTGATCCGCAGGAGGCCGCCGAGCGCTTCGCGCGTCTCGCCAAGGCCTACGCGCAGATGCTCACGGCCATCGAGAAACACGGCTCGCACGACCCGAAGGCGCTCAAGGCGCGCAAGAAGGCTGCCGACGAGTTCCTGGAGCTGAAGCTCTCCCCGCGCATGTTCGATGCGCTGATCGGTAACCTGCGCGATCACATCCGCGAGATCCGTCAGCTCGAGAAGGAGATCATGACGATCGCGGTGCGCGACTGCGGCATGCCGCGCAAGGACTTCATCGCCACGTTCCCGAAGAACGAGACCAACACGCGCTGGCTCGCCAAGCACGTCAAGGCCGGCAAGAAGTACTCCTCGCCGCTCGCCAAGGCGGAGCCGGAGATCGAGCGGCGCCAGGGGAAGCTCTCGAGCCTCGAGCAGCAGCTGCACCTGTCGATCAACGAGGTGAAGGAAATCAACCGCGAGGTATCGATCGGTGAAGCGAAGGCGCGCCGCGCGAAGAAGGAGATGGTCGAGGCGAACCTGCGCCTGGTGATCTCGATCGCCAAGAAGTACACCAACCGCGGCCTGCAGTTCCTCGACCTCATTCAGGAAGGCAACATCGGCCTGATGAAGGCGGTCGACAAGTTCGAATACCGCCGCGGCTACAAGTTCAGCACCTACGCCACGTGGTGGATCCGCCAGGCCATCACCCGCTCGATCGCCGATCAGGCCCGCACCATCCGCATCCCGGTGCACATGATCGAGACGATCAACAAGCTGAACCGCATCTCACGGCAGATGCTGCAGGAGATGGGCCGCGAACCGACGCCGGAGGAGCTGGCGGTGCGCATGGAGATGCCCGAGGACAAGGTGCGCAAGGTGCTGAAGATCGCCAAGGAGCCGATCTCGATGGAGACCCCGATCGGCGATGACGAGGACTCGCACCTCGGGGACTTCATCGAGGACACCTCGGTGGCTTCCCCGATCGACCAGGCGACCATGGAGTCGCTGCGCGAGACCACGCATGCGGTGCTGGCGCAGCTCACGCCGCGGGAGGCGAAGGTGCTGCGCATGCGCTTCGGGATCGACATGAACACCGACCACACGCTCGAGGAGGTCGGCAAGCAGTTCGATGTCACCCGCGAGCGCATCCGGCAGATCGAGGCGAAGGCGCTGCGTAAGCTCCGCCATCCGAGCCGCAGCGAGCAGCTGCGCAGCTTCCTGATGGAGGATTGATCGCCGGGGGGCGGCGCGGGCCGCTCCCCCGGACTGACCCTCTCGGACAGGCGCAGGCCGCGCGCCTGCGGTGCGCTCGTGCTTCAGCTGCTCGCCGAGAGCTTGTCCTGGGTCCGGGTGTCGAAGTCCCGCGCATCGTGCCGCTCGTGCAGCTGGCTCGAGGGTTCCCCGCTCACTCGGTTCACCATGCGCCCGCGCCGCACGGCCGGCCGCTCGAGAAGCCGGTCGGCCCAGCGCTGCACATTGCGGTACTCCTGTACGCTCAGAAACTCCCCCGCGCCGTACAGCCAGCCTTTCGCGAGCCCCCCATACCACGGAAAGATCGCCATGTCGGCGATGGTGTACTCGGGGCCGGCGACGTACTCGCTCTCGGCGAGGCGGCGGTCGAGCACATCCATCTGGCGCTTCACTTCCATCGCGAAGCGGTCGATGGCGTATTCGATCTTGCTCGGCGCGTACGCGTAGAAGTGGCCGAAACCACCACCGAGGTACGGCGCGCTGCCCACCTGCCAGAACAGCCACGAGAGGCACTCGGCGCGCGCGCGCGCATCCTTCGGCAGGAAGGCGCCGAATTTCTCCGCGAGATAGACCAGGATCGAACCGGACTCGAACACCCGCACGGGCGGTTCGGCGCTGCGGTCGAGCAGCGCCGGGATCTTGGAGTTCGGGTTCACCGCGACGAATCCGCTGCCGAACTGCTCGCCGTCGGCGATGCGCACGAGCCAGGCATCGTACTCGGCGCCGGTATGCCCGAGCGCGAGCAGCTCCTCGAGCATGATCGTGACTTTGACGCCATTCGGCGTGCCGAGCGAGTACAGCTGCAGCGGATGGCGACCCACCGGCAGCGCCTTCTCGTGCGTCGGCCCGGCGATCGGGCGGTTGATGCTTGCGAACTGTCCGCCGCTCGGCTTGTTCCAGGTCCACACCTTCGGCGGCAGGTAGTCATTCTCACTCATTGCGAACCTCCAGGATTGCGCCCACCCGGCGCGGCGGCCATCGGGGGCTGCGGCAGCGCGGGTGCGCTCGCCTCCGGCGCGCGGCGGTTCAGCCCGCCTCAGGGCCTAGATGCCGAGTTTTCCGAGCGCGTCGGTCAGCTGGCGCAGCAGCTCGGCCAAGGCGGGGTGGTCGGCCTCGAAGCGCACCGCGAGCGCCTCCAGGCGTGGCGCATGGCCGCTCACCGCGCCGCCCTCGCTCGGCCCCTGCCCCAGCGCGCGCCCGATGTCCTGCACCAGCGCGCCCAGCAGCTTACGCGATTCCTCATCGATCGAGCCGCTCTGGCTGAGCCGCTCGTGCACCTTGGCGAGCAGCTCGCGCAGGCTCTCTTCGCTCATGCGCCCTTGATTCATCGACCGCTCCGTTGCTTCTTCGGCACCGATTCTAGCCGAGATCTTCGCGGCGCAAGTGGACTCCGCCAGCTGCAGCCGGTAGAACAACGGCCTCACGAAACCCACCATTGCAGTACAGTCATGGACAAAATCGATCGTGAGATCGTGCGCGCGCTCGAGCAGGACGCCCGCCTGTCGTTCGCCGACCTCGGGCAGAAGGTGGGTCTGTCCAAGACCCCCTGCTGGCAGCGCGTGCGGTCGCTTGAGCGGCAGGGGCTGATCCGCGGCTACCGGGCGGAACTCGATGCCGAGCGGCTCGGGCTCAAGGTCCACGCCTTTGTTTACGTGAGCATCGATTCGGCGCGCTACGCGGACTTCGAGGCCGCCGCCGCAGAGCACCCTGCGGTGCTGCAGTGCTACACGACCGCCGGACAGGCCGACTATCTGATGCACGTGCTGGTGGGCGAGATCACCGAGCTCGATGAGCTGCTGCGCATGCAAATCAGCCGCATGCCCGGGGTGCAGCACGTCCAGACGACGGTGTGCATGAAGACCATCAAGGCGCGCGCCCCCCTCAGCGGCTGCCTACGCGCGTGAGGTCCGGGTCCGTGCGCCGCAGCCGCGAGCCGCGGTAGAATTGCGGTTCGCGTGGGCCTGTAGCACAGCGGTTAGTGCAGGGGACTCATAATCCCTTGGTCGTAGGTTCGAATCCTACCGGGCCCAGAGTGCGCCGGCGGCCGGCGCACGGTGCGCGGCAACCGCAGTGGCGCGAGGGACACGACTCATGCCGGCCTACGTCGCTTTGCTTCGCGCAGTCAATGTCGGTGGCAACTCACTGCCGATGGCGGCCTTGCTCGCGATGTGCCGCTCGGCCGGGTTTGCGCAAGTCCGCACCTACATCGCCTCCGGCAACGCGCTGTTCGCGACCCCGCTCGAGGCGCGCAAGGTCAAACAGACGCTCGAGAGCCGGCTCGCCGAGCATCTGGGCAAACCAATCGACGTGCACGTGCGCACCGCTGCGGAACTGGCCGCAGTACTCTCGGGGAACCCCTTCCCGCACGCCCCGCCGAGCCGTACGGTGGCGGTAATTCTGGACGAACCTCCCCCGGCCGGCGCGCTCGCGACCGTGCGCGGCCGACGGCGCGAGACGCTGGCACTCGGCACGCGCGAGATCCATGTGGTATATCCGGACGGCATTGCCGCCTCTAAGCTCGTCATCCCAGCGGCCAGAACGGGCACGGCGCGCAACATGAACACCGTAGCCGGGCTCGCGGCGCTTGCCGCCGCGCTGTAGCCGGTCTGGGAGGCACCGTGGCGGGCAAGACGGTCGAGCAATGGCTGAACGAGTACTCGCTCTCGCATCAGCACCCGCTCAATCGCGCGCTGCATACCGTGTGCGTGCCGGCCATTCTCTTTGCCATCGTCGCGCTGCTGTGGAACCTGCGGCTCGGCGGGGTGCGCGCGGCCTACGTGCTGATGATTCTGGTCGCTCCGTTTTACCTGCGGCTCGGCGCCAAGGCGCTCGCCGTGATGGCTGCGCAGCTCGGGCTCTGTGTGCTCATTCTTTATTTCTGGCCGCGCGCCCTGCCGCTGTGGCCCGCAGCCGTCGCGTTATTCGTCGTGGCCTGGATCGGACAGTTCATCGGGCACGCCGTCGAGGGGCGGCGCCCGAAATTCTTTCAGGACCTCACATTTCTGCTCATCGGCCCGCTGTGGGTCGTATTGAAGTGACTATCGGACCGGCAGCACACGGGCTGACGGATCGGCCGGAGGACTCAGCATGGCAGGGCAGACCGACCATCCGCTCGACGGCGGCTGCGACTGCGGCCGCATCCGCTACCGCCTGACGACGCGCCCGCTGTTCGTGCACTGCTGCCATTGCCGCTGGTGCCAGCGCGAGAGCGGCGCGGCGTTCGCGCTCAATGCGCTCATCGAGACCGAGCGGGTGGTTCACCTGCGCGAGGAGCCCGAGATCGTCGACACCCCCTCGCGCAGCGGCGACGGGCAACGGATCGCACGCTGCCCGCAGTGCCGCATCGCGCTGTGGAGCCATTACGCCGGCGCCGGGCCGATCCTGCGCTTCGTGCGGGTCGGCACGCTCGATAACCCCGACCTGCTCCCGCCGGACATCCACATCTTCACGGCCTCGAAGCAGCCGTGGGTCATCCTGCCCCCGGACACACCCGCGGTGGCGGAGTACTACGACGCGGCGGCGTATTGGCCCCCCGAGAGCCTGGAGCGCCGCCAGGCCTTTCTGGCGCAGCTGCGCGCCTACCGGGCGGCCCGCGGGGCCCAGCCTTCCCGCAGCGCCCCGGGCGGCCAGTCCTAGGCGCCGAGCTGGCTCAACCGTAGGCTCAGCAGGGATACCGGACTGCCCTGCAACTTTCCGACTCGAGCGGTGTTCTTGTCTGAAACGATGATCTACCCGTGCAATTGGCAAGCTCAAGGCCCGATTCTCGAGAGTTCGCTGCGTTCATGCGCGCCTATCAAGACATGGTCTTCTCCACGGCAGTGCGGCTGACCGGAAGCCCCGCTCAGGCCGAGGACATCAGCCAGGATGTGTTCCTGAAGGCCTACGAGAATTTCGACCGGCTGCGCGAGAGCCCGACCGCCGGCGGCTGGCTGAAGACCGTTGCCACGAACCTCACGCTGAACCACCTCACCCGCCACCGCAAGCGCTGGCGGCTGTTCTCGGAGGTGTTCACCGACGAGTCGCGCGAGGAGGACATCGAGGACGCGACCGCCACCCTGGAGGGAGCGCTGCACCAGCTTGACGAGCAGCAGCGCCATGCGCTCCTGGAGCGCTCGCTGCGCGAGCTGCCGGAGCATCAGCGCGTGCCGCTCGTCCTGTTTCACTTCGAGGAAATGTCCTACCAGGACATCGCCGAGCGTCTCGGCCACTCGCTGGCCAAGATCAAGACCGACATCCTGCGCGGACGCCTTGCCATGGCCAAGTCGCTCACCGCGAGCGGACTGGGGCCGACCGGTGACCGGAGCTGTGCGCCATCATGAATTCCCGTAACCCTCTTCACGAACAGCAGCTGGAGCGCCTGACGCACCAGGCGCTGCGCCAGCTCCCCTCCTGCCACGCGCCAGCCTCGTTGGAGGCGCGCGTGTTGCGCGAGATCGAACTGCGCGCGGCCGCGCAGCAGCGCGGCATCGGCATCGCCCGCTGGCCGGCGGTCGCACGCACGCTGCTCATCGCGGCCTGTGCGCTGTGCGTGCCACTGGTATGGATGCTCGTGGCGCGGCTGCGGGGGCACATGTCGCAGGTGCTGGCCGACTCCGCCGTGGCACACGTGGTCCAGGGGGTGAGCAGCACCAGCCACACGCTCCTCAGCCTCGGGGAGCTCGCCACGCGCCTGGCGCACCTGATTCCGCAAGATTGGCTGTTGGGCGGGCTGTTCATCGTCGGCGCGGTGTATGCGCTGTTGATCGCGCTCGGCTGTCTCCTGTTCTCCTCCACCCTGGCGCATTCCAAGGCCCACTCCGCATGAACAAGCAAACTCGTTGGTTTTTGGTTGCCGCATTGCTCGCCGGGGTGAGCGGCTGCGCCGCGCCCGCTCAAGCCGGACAGGCCGTGGTGAGCACCTCCGGCGGCGGGGCCACCGTCACGACGAGTTCCTCCCACGGCGCCACCGAGGTGCAGATCGGCGCGAGCGGTATCAACGTCACCAACGGCTCGAGCCACCTGCACATCGGCGGCACGGGCAGCCAGATCATCAGCCGATCCCGATCCGTGATCGTGATCCACTCGCATCACTCCTGCCCGCACGGCCAGGAAGAAGTCGTCGCCGTCGGCCACTTGGCGAGGCTTGCTGCCGGCAAGAGTGCCTGCGACGTCGTGTCCATCTTCGGCGACAGCATAATCGACGGCAACGTGTCGGATTCGGCCGTGGCGATCATGGGCGACCTGCACCTCACCGGCAACGTTGGCAACAGCACGGTCAGCATCTTCGGCGACTCCGACATCAACGGCCCCGTCGCGGGCAATGCAGTGGCCCTGTTCGGCGACCTGAAACTCGGGCCGAAGGCGATGATCCAGGGCCAGGCGGTATCCATATTCGGCTCGGAGCATCGTGATCCGGCTGCCGTGGTCCAGGGCGGCTCGGTCAACCTGATGTCGGGCATCTTCCATGGCGCGCACGGCTTGAAGGCCTGGGGCGCACACTGCCTGATTCTCGGCCGGCTGCTCGCGCCGCGGCTGGATCTCGGCTGGGCCTGGGGCATCGCGCTCGGGATCCTGATGTTCTACGCGCTCCTCGCCCTGTTGTTCCAGGAAGGCGTGCAGCGCTGCATCCAAACGCTCGATGAGCATCCGGGCGCCTCGATTCTGGCCGCGCTCGCCATGGCGCTGCTGACGCCCATTCTGATGCTGGCCCTGGTGGTCACCCTCATCGGCATCTTCGCTATCCCGCTGTTCTGGCTGGCGCTGCTCGGCGCCGCCGTCTTCGGTCGCGTGGTCGCGCTCGGCTGGCTGGGCAGCCGCATCCTGCGCGGCATGCGCAGCGGCGTGACCCATCCAGCGCTGTACGTGCTGCTCGGCGGTGCGGTGGCGCTGGCGCTGTACATGGTTCCGGTGGTCGGCTTCATCGTGTTTGCGCTGATCGGTCTGCTCGGCGTCGGTGCGGTCCTCTACAGCCTGCTGCTCGCCATGCGCGCGGCGCGCGGCGGAACACCGTCCGGGGCGGCTGCCGGCGGCTTCACTGCACCCGCAGAGCCGCTCGCGGCCGCGGGCCCCGACACGGCGGCCGCCTCGGCAGGCAGCATGCCAGGTACGGCCGAGCCGGCGGGCGCCGCCCTGGGGGCGCCCGAGGCGCCCATGGATTTCACCACGCTGCCGCGTGCGGGCTTCTGGATCCGCATGCTCGCGCTGCTGATCGATGTGGTGCTGGTCGCCTTCGCGCTCAGCATGATCGAGCATCACGGCACCGACGGCATGCTGCTGCTGCTGGCCGCATACGGGGCCATCATGTGGAAGCTGCGCGGCACGACCGTCGGCGGGATCATCTGCCATCTGCGGGTCGTGCGTATCGACGGGCGGCCGATGAACTGGGAGACCGCCATCCTGCGCGCGCTCGGCTGCTTCCTGTCGCTGGTGGCGGCCGGACTCGGATTCTTCTGGATCGCGTTCGATCGCGAGCGGCAGGGGTGGCACGACAAGATTGCCGGGACCGTCGTGGTGCTGGTGCCCAAGGCGAGGGGGTTGGTCTGACATGAACGCTTCGTTCGAGCAAAAGACAGGAGCCATGCTCGAGTCGCCCGCTGCGGCGGCAGCCACGGAGTCCTCCGAATCGGCCACGTGGGCCGGCCGGGAAGCCGAGACGCCGGACAGCGACGTCACGGTGCCAGCGCGGCGCGGTGCGCTGCGCAAGCGCTGGCTGGTCGCGGGCGCCGTGGGGCTCGCGCTGTTGGCAGGTGCCGCAGTGTGGCGGCACGTGATGGACAAACCGGCCGCACGTGTGCCGCTCTCCGATCAGCCCAACGTGCCGCTCGTGAGCACGCTGGTCCCGGGCATCGAGCCGGTCAAC
Source organism: Pseudomonadota bacterium (assembly GCA_021809525.1). Classification (GTDB taxonomy): domain Bacteria; phylum Pseudomonadota; class Gammaproteobacteria; order Steroidobacterales; family Steroidobacteraceae; genus 13-2-20CM-66-19. The sequence continues at coordinate 9,741 of JAKAYU010000131.1, forward strand.
ACGCAGGTCATGGTGACCGGCACCATTGCCGCCCGCCACGAC
>JAKAYU010000132.1 GCA_021809525.1 Pseudomonadota bacterium
GCTCGTGCTCGCGGCCTGCAGCAACCCGCAGCTGGTGCGCGATCGCCACCAGGCGGCGGTATTCAACACCGAGCTCGGCATCGCCTACTTGCAGCGCGGGGAACTCGCAGTCGCCAAACGCAAGCTCGACCGAGCGCTGCGCGAGAACCCCAACGATCCGAACGTGCACAGTGCGCGCGCGTTGCTGTTCGAGCGGCTCGGCCAGCCGGCGCGCGCCGACCGCGAGTTCCGCGCGGCGCTGCGCCTCGCGCCGCACAATCCGGATTACGAAAACGACTACGCGGTGTACCTGTGCAACGTCGGACGTACCGCCGAGGGCGTCAAATACTTCCTCGAGGCCGCCCGCAATCCGCTCTACCTGACGCCGGCAGCCGCGTACAACAATGCGGGGGTCTGCCTGCGTGTGGCGCACCAGGATACGCAGGCGGCCAAGATGTTCGCGGCAGCGCTTGCTGTGAGCCCGGACTTCGAGCAGGCCGCCTGGCAGCTTGCCCATCTCGATTACAAACAGGGGCGGTTCAAACAGGCGCATGCGCTGATCAAGAAGTTTCTGGCCGCCAACAGCGAGACGCCGGACATGCTGCTGCTCGCGGTTAAGGTCACGCGCGCCGAGGGCGATGCGCTCGCCGCAGAGCTATATGCGCGGCGCCTGCAACTCGATTTTCCCGACTCGGCGCAGGCACACGCACTGGCCGCTCTCGGGCGCAACCCGGGCTAGCATGACGGCGGACGAATCAGGCGGCGAGCCGCGCCGCGAGGCCGGCTGCGGCATCGGTGCGAGACTGCGCGACGCGCGCGAGCGCGCCGGCCTGAGCATCGCGCAGGCGGCGTTGCGGCTGCACGTGTCGGGCGAGACGCTCGAGGCGCTCGAGGCCGAGCGGTTCGATGCCCTCGGCGCGCCGATCTACGTCAAGAGCTACCTGGGCCGCTACGCCGAGCTGCTCGGGGAGCCGGCCGCGCAGCTGCAAGAGCAGCTGGCGTCGAACGCAGCCATACCGGCGCCTGACCTGACGCGCGTGCCGCACGTCACCGCCGAGCAAGACCGTTATGGCGCGCTGGCCGCCGGGGTGATCATGGCGGTCCTCGTGCTCGCCGTGGCGGCGCTGGTGTGGTGGGGCTGGTCGCGCATCCACAGAGGTCAGGCGGTGGCGGCTTTCGTGCCGCACACGGCGCCGCAGCGGCCCCTTGTGTACGGCGCGCAGCCCGCCGAGCGCGTGCCCTCCGCGGCTGTGGCAGCTGCTGTGCCGCGCACTGCCGGTGCAGTGCCGGAGTCAGCGCCGGTCGCGGCAGCGGCGACGGCAGGGGGTAGTGCGCGCCTCACACTGAGCTTTCCGGCCGCAAGCTGGGTGGGAGTGACCGATGCTGCCGGTCACCATCTGTACCGGGGTATGGTGCCCGGTGGTGTGAGCAAGACGTTCACCGGTCCTGCGCCGCTGCACGTGGTGCTCGGATACGCCGATGGGGTGACGCTCACGGTGAATGGGCATGCCGCCTCGTTCGCGCCGTACGTGGGACGGGACCATGTCGTGTCGATCGCTGTCGCTGCGGACGGGCGGATTTCCCCCGCTCCGCGGCATGCTGGAGGATGAGTTGACCGAACAGATCCAACCCGTGCGTGGCATGAACGATGTACTGCCTGCGCAGATCACTGCCTGGCAGAGCATCGAGCGCGCCGCGCGGGAGTTGCTGGGCGAGTACGGCTATCAGGAGATCCGCGTGCCGGTGCTGGAGCGCACGGAGCTGTTCAAGCGCGCGATCGGCGAGTACACCGACGTGGTCGAGAAGGAGATGTACACCTTCACCGACCAGGGCGGAGAGAGCCTGACGCTGCGCCCGGAAGGCACGGCGGGCGTGATGCGTGCGCTCATCTCCAACGGTATGCTGCGCGGCCAGCGGCACAAGCTCTGGTGTGCCGGGCCGATGTTTCGCCACGAGCGGCCGCAGAAGGGTCGCTACCGGCAGTTCCACCAGATCAGCGTCGAGGCGGTGGGGTTTCCCGGGCCGGATGTCGATGTGGAGCTGATTGCGCTCGCCGCGCGCCTGTGGCGGCGGCTGGGTATCGCGCGGGTGCGTCTTGAGATCAATTCCCTCGGCACCGCCGAGGCGCGGCGCGCGTACCGCGAGAGGCTGGTCGATTATCTGCGCGCGCATCACGAACAGCTCGATGCGGACAGCCGGCGCCGTCTGCAGGGCAATCCGCTGCGCGTGCTCGACAGCAAGAACCCCGAGATGCGCGCCCTGATCGACGCCGCGCCGGTGCTGACCGATCACCTCGATGCGGAGTCGCGGGTCCACTTTCAGGCCGTGTGCGCCGCGCTCGAGGCGCTCGGCATCCCCTTTCGAGTCAATCCGCGCCTCGTGCGCGGCCTCGACTACTACAGCCGTACGGTGTTCGAGTGGATCACCGACGCGCTCGGTGCCCAGGATGCCGTATGCTCCGGTGGGCGCTACGACGGGCTGATCAGCCAGTTGGGCGGGGAGAGTACCCCCGGAATCGGCTTTGCGATGGGGATCGAGCGGCTGGTTGCGCTGCTCACCCAGGCGGGCCAGCCGGCGGCGCCCCCGGCCGCGGATGTTTATATTGTGGTCAGCGGCGAGCGCGCCTCGGCGTTCGGCCTCGAGCTCGTCGAGCAGCTGCGCGATGCGCTGCCGGGCCGGCGGTTCGAGCTCAATCTCGGCGGCGGGAATTTCAAGGCGCAGTTCCGCCGCGCCGACCGCAGCGGCGCAGCGCTGGCGCTGATCCTGGGGGACGACGAACTGGCGCGTGGCGTGGCGGCCTTGAAACCTTTGCGCCGGGATGCCGGTCAGAGCGAGAGTCCGCTGCCCGATCTGGCTGCGGCGATTGAAACGGCTCTGGCCGCTACCGCCGTGCACACCTGAATTCGAGGAGGGGTCGTGGACAGCTATCTTGATGAACGTGAGAAGTGGGAAGCGCTGCTGGCGTGGCTGCGCACCAATGGGCCGGCCATGCTCGTCGGCGTGGCGATCGCCGCGCTCGGCCTGGGCGGCTACCGCTGGTGGCAGGGGCACGTCGATGGGCGTGACTTGGCCGCGGGCCAGCTGTATGTGCAGATGCAGAACGCCTTCGCCAAGGGCAACGAGGCCGACGCGTTCGGCCTGGCCGGGAAGATCGAGCGGCAGTACGGGGACACTCCCTACGCTGATCAGGCCCGGCTCGCCTCGGCTGGTGTGTTCGTTCAGACCGGGCACCTCAGCCGCGCGGCCGGCGAGCTCCGCGCGGTGATGCAGCACCCGCACGACCCTATCCTCGGGCTGATCGCGCGGCTGCGCCTGGCGCGCGTGCAGATCGCGCTGCACCAACCGAAGCTGGCGCTCGCGACGCTCGGGGCGGTCGATCCTGGCGCCTTTGCGCCGCGCTATGCGGTCGTGCGCGGGGATGCGTATTACGCCTTGGGTGAGAAGCGCGATGCGCTTGCCCAGTACCGGCTCGCGCGCGCGAGCGATCCGGGCGGGGAGACCAACCAGCATTTGCTGGCCCTGGAGATTTCCGACCTGGCCGCCAATCTGCCCGGTGAGTCCGCCCCAGCCCCGGCTGCGCACGCGGCGGCGGGCGCGGCCGCCCCGGCGAGCGGCAAGTAAGGCCGGCCGAACCGATACCGAGCGGGATGAGACTCTTGCACACGAAAACCAAGCGATCGATGCGATTCTGGGCCGCGGCGCTCGCGGCAACCTGGCTGCTGGCCGCCTGCTCGCACAAGGAGGTGGATCGGCCGGCCAAGCTCGCGCCTATCAAGGCCACGCTGCGCGTGCGCAAGATCTGGACCGCGTCAGTCGGCGGTTTCCATCTGTTCAATTTCTGGGGCTTCGGCGATTCGAAGACGCGGGCGCTGCTGCTCGGCCTGCGGCTCGTGGTGCAGGGTGAGCGCCTCTTCGCCTCGGGGCACGACGGCGTGGTCGCCGCCTTCAATGCGCGCAACGGCCGGCAGCTGTGGCGCACCGACACCCACATCCCCTTCGGCGGGGGGCCGGCGCTGTACGGCAAGCTGCTGGTGCTCGGCGCCACCGACGGACAGGTCGTCGCGTTCGATGCGGACAACGGCAAGATGCTCTGGAAGGTGCGTCTGCCCGATGCGGTGATCTCCTCGCCCGGGGTCTCTGCACGCCTGATCGCCGTGCGCACCATCGACGGCGTGCTGCATGCGCTCTCGCCCAAGAACGGCCACGAGCTGTGGGAGACTCAGCAGCACATGCCCTCGCTGTCGCTGCGCGGGGCCGCGATCCCGGTGATCACCGATCACATGGTGATCAGCGGCTTCGCCAACGGCAAGGTGCTGGCGGTGAACGAGTCCGACGGCTCGCAGATGTGGCTCGCGACCGTCTCGCAGCCAACCGGACGTACCGCGATAGAGCGTCTCGCCGACGTTCACGGCGCGGTGATCGTCGCCGGCAAGGACGTCTATACGGTGGGCTATCACGGCACGGTCGACATGCTGGCGCTGCAGAGCGGCCAGCCTTGGTGGTCGCACAAGGCCTCGAGCTTCCGTGGCCTCGCACTTGGCGAGCATGCCGTTTACATGTCGACCGCGGATGGCGCGGTGGAGGCGCTCAACCGCAAGAACGGCGCCGTGATCTGGCGCCAGCCGGCGTTGCGCTTCCGCTCGTTGACGCAGCCGGCGGTGAGTGACGATGCGGTGATCGTCGCGGACTACCAGGGCTATGTGCACTGGCTGAACAAGCGTACCGGGGCGTTCGAGGCACGGGCCGAGACCGGTGGAGTGCGTGTGTCGAATCCGCCGGTGGTGATCGGCAACGAGGTGGTTGTGATCAACGACGTCGGGGACATCACCGCCTTCCGCGTCTCGCCGCGTCGCTGAGGCTGGACGGACGCAGCGCGCATGCTGCCCGTTGTTGCCCTGGTCGGACGGCCGAACGTCGGCAAGTCCACGCTGTTCAACGTGATCACCGGCACGCGGGACGCGATCGTCGCCGACGTGCCCGGCCTGACCCGTGACCGCCAGTACGGCTTCGGCAGGATCGGGCCCGTGCCGTGCGTCGTGGTGGACACGGGCGGGCTGGTCGAGAACCCGAGCGGGATCGAGGCGCAGATGCGTGCGCAGACCGAGCGGGCGGTGCAGGAGGCCGACCGCCTGGTGTTCGTGGTCGATGCGCGCGCCGGCCTGACGCCGCAGGATCACTTCGTGGCGCGCGAGCTGCGCCGTTGCGGCAAGCCGGTGACGCTCGCGCTGAACAAGGCCGAGGGGCTGGATTCGGAGATTGCGGGGGCGGAGTTCCACGCGCTCGGTTTTGGCGAGCCGCTCGGCATTTCCGCGAGCCACGGCCAAGGCTGCGAGTCGCTCATGGAGCAGGTGCTGCGCGGTCTGGAGCCGGTGGCGGGCACGGAGCAGGACGCCGATGCGGTGCGCATCGCCGTCATCGGCCGGCCCAATGTCGGCAAGTCGACTTTGGTCAACCGGCTGCTCGGGGAGGAGCGCGTGATCGCGAGCGATCAGCCGGGCACCACCCGCGACAGCATTCTCGTGCCCTTCGAGCGCGATGGGCGGCGCTTTCTACTGATCGATACGGCCGGCGTGCGCCGCCGCGCGCGCGTCGAGGACGCGATCGAGCGCGCCAGCGTCGCCAAGACCCTGCAGGCCATCGACGAAGCCCATGTGGTCATCCTGGTGCTCGACGCCCATGACGCGGTGGCCGAGCAGGATGCGAGCGTGCTCGGCATCGCCCTTCAGCGTGGGCGGGCGCTGATCATCGCGGTCAACAAGTGGGACGGCATCGCGCCGGAGCAGCGCGAGGACATTCACCGCCAACTCTCGCTTAAGCTTGATTTCGTGCCGTTCGCGCCCTTGCATTTCATCTCGGCCCGCCACGGCACGGGTGTGGGGGAGCTCGTTCACTCCACGCTGCGCGCCTACGATGCGGCCATGCGTGAGATGCCGACCCGTGAGTTGACCCGCACGCTAGAGCACGCCATCACGGTCCATCAGCCGCCGCTCGTGCACGGCCGGCGCATCAAGCTGCGCTATGCGCACCAGGGCGGACGCAATCCCCCGCGCGTGGTGATCCACGGCAACCAGACGGCCTCCGTGCCGGGCGCTTATACGCGCTATCTCACCAACGTGTTCCGCAAGCGCTTCGATCTGTTCGCCACGCCGGTGGTGATCGAATACCGGACGGATCAGAACCCCTACGATAAGCCCGGCAAACGCAAGCGCTCCACGCCCGCGCCGAGGCGCGGGCGTGGACGTTCCCGCCGCTGAACGGCCCGCAGGCGCAGTGACTCAGAATGCGTTGAGGCCGGTGAGCGCACGCCCGACCGAGAGCTGATGGATGGTCTCGGTGCCTTCGTAGGTGATGACGCTCTCGAGATTCAGCATGTGGCGGATGGGAGCGTACTCGGCACTGATGCCGGCGCCGCCGAGCAGGTCGCGGCACTCGCGTGCGACCTCGAGCGCCGCGCGGCAGTTGTTCCATTTGGCAAGAGACACCTGGATCGGATCGAGCGCGCCGCGATCCTTCAGCCGGCCGAGCTGATGCGCCATGAGCTGTGCGCCGGCGATCTTGCGGGCCATCTCGGCAAGACGGATCTGCACCGCCTGGTTCTGCGCGAGCGGGCGGCCGAACAGCTCGCGCCCGCCGGTGTAATCGAGCAGCTGCGCCAGACACGCCTGCGCCGCACCGACGACTCCCCAGGCGATGCCGTAGCGCGCCTGCGTCAGACAAGATAGCGGTCCCTTCAAGCCCACCACGCCCGGCAGCACGTTCTCCGGCGGCACCGCCACGTCGTCGAAGAACAGTGCCGAGGTCACCGAGGCGCGCAGGGAGAACTTGCGCTCGATCAGCTGCGCGGTGAAGCCGCGCGTGCCCTTGTCGATGAGAAAGCCGCGGATGCCGTCATCGGTCTGCGCCCAGACCACCGCCACGTCCGCGATCGAGCCGTTGGTGATCCACATCTTCGAGCCGTTCAGGACCCAGTCGCGGCCCCGCTGGCGGGCGTGCGTCTTCATGTTGGCGGGATCGGAGCCGCCATGCGGCTCGGTGAGGCCGAAGCAGCCGATGAGTTCCCCTCGGGCCATGCCTGGGAGGTATTTCTCCTTCTGCTCGGGCGAGCCATAGGTGTGAATGGGGTACATGCAGAGCGAGGACTGCACCGAGACGAAGCTGCGGATGCCTGAATCGCCCCGCTCGAGCTCCTGGCAGATGAGCCCGTAGCAGACCGCGTTGAGGTCCGCGCAGCCGTATCCGCTCAGCGAGGAGCCGAGCAGTCCGAGCGCGGCGAGTTCGGGCACGAGCTCGCGCGGGAAGCGGTGCTCCTCGAAGCATTCGCGGATGATCGGCAGCACGCGCTCATCGACGAGTCGGCGCACCGAGTCCTGTACCATGCGCTCCTCTTCCGTGAACGAGTCGCGCAGAGCGAACAGATCGAGGGGGTCGAGAGTGGGCTTGGTCAATGCAATCAACTCCCATGAAACCAGGCTGGACCGCGGCGCTGCCGCCGCAGCGGCGGGCGCGCGGCGCGATGATACCCTACTCGGCGGTAGGGTACGGGCGGGGTATCCGCGGCCCCTCTCGGCCGAGCCGAGTTTGGATAATTATATAGAAAAAATAAAGAGTTATAGTCGCGCGCGCGTAGCCGGAACCGGTCGAGGCGCCGTGCAGTGCAGATCCGGCCGGGGAGCGGCGCCTTGACGCTCGCCACAGCGATAGGGCCGGACGGCGAGCGGCGCTGCCGCTGGTGCATCGCGACGCCCGAGTACATCGCTTATCACGACGCCGAGTGGGGCTTCCCCGTCGGCGATGACCGGCGGCTGTTCGAGAAGCTCAGCCTCGAGGGCTTCCAGGCCGGATTGAGCTGGCGGACCATCCTCGCCAAGCGGGAGCGTTTCCGTACGGTCTTCCACCACTTTGATTACGAGCGGATCGCCCGTTTCGGCGCGCGCGACGTCGAGCGGCTGCTGCAGGACTCGGGCATCGTGCGGCACCGCGGCAAGATCGAAGCGGTGATCCACAACGCCCACTGCGCCCAGGAACTGCTCGCTCGCGAAGGCTCACTCGCGGCATTCATCTGGCGATATGAGCCCGAGCGCCGCCGCGCGCCGAGCACGGCAGCCACCTCGCCCGAATCGGTCGCGCTCTCCAAGGCGCTGAAGCGGCTCGGCTGGCGGTTCGTCGGTCCGACCACCGTTTACGCATTCATGCAGGCCATGGGCCTGGTCAACGACCATGCGCACGGCTGCGTGATCCGGGCGGACGCCGAGCGCGCCCGCGAGCGCTTCAGCCGTCCGGCGCTCTCAGCGCCAGCGAAGCACGCAGCCTCCGCTCGGCGGCCTCGCGCACACTCACTCTGAGGGCGCCTGTTGGGCCGCCTGCCCGGCTTGCTCGCCCGCCTATTTTCCTCCCCAGCTCTTTAACCAACAGGTGCGCAAATCGATGCTCTCGGCAGGAAACTCCTGGCCCTCGCCGATCCGCCGCGGCGGCAGACCCTAACTCGGCTGATGAGCGGCGAGGCGACCGTACGCGAGCTGGTCGAGCCATTCGAGATCAGGCTGCCGGTCGTCTCGGAGCCTCCGAAGGTGATCGAGCGCGCCGTATTGATCTTCCGCGGAGGCGATGCCCCGTTCCGGCCCGTGCGGATCGCGCCGGACGGGGCTGAAGAGCGTCGATGAGTGGATCGAGACCTACCGCAGCCTCTGGCACGAGCGGCCCGAGCCCCCGAGAGCGACCTGCGGGAGATGCAACGCAGTACGACGCCCGTTCCGCTCGCGGCCGTGGATCTGCGGCTGCATGAGGGAGGTATACGGCTCATCTTCACCGCGCAGGGGGTATTGCTGAGCGGTTGCCACGGCGATGGCGCCCGAGAGCAAGCCGCGAACGGGCTGTCGGCTCGCTCCCGGCGGCCAGGGAACTTGTTTTCAGGCCGGGGCGGACCCAGAGTGCCGCGCGCGGTGGTTCGCTCCGGCGGGATTCACCGAGTCACCATGCTGGCGCGATGCGCGCGTCGGCGGCAAATGGAGGCGCACCATGCGCGCCGAGGAGGACCTTGCAGCCCTGATTGCCCGCGACTGCCCCGCCGGCGACGAGTGCCCCTGGCTCGAGAAGCCGTCGTAGCTGGTGTTCACCAACAACATGATCGATGCGGCCGGCAACGTCATACGCGAACTGCCGGCTGCAGGGCGCTAGCGGGCAGCCTGCACGCCGTCCGGCTACCGGCGGCTGGCGAAGCTGCTGCGGCGCACGGGCGTCGCAGACGGCATCACGCGCTCCTTGCGGGTTGGCGAGGGCAGCATGCTCGATCTGCCGCACAGGATGCCCTGCCTTCGAGACAGGCAACCGCACTCCAACAGATGTGCGCAGTCATGCCTAATCGGGTTCGGCTCCGGAGCATGCCCCTTGCGATGTTCGGCCTGCTCTGCCTCTTGAGGGATGAGGCGCTGCGCGGCCAGAGTATGATAGCCGTGGTGTTAACTATCGGCAACGAGCGCTCGCGCGCG
>JAKAYU010000007.1 GCA_021809525.1 Pseudomonadota bacterium
TCCGATCCGCCGCTGCCACCGCCGCCGCAGCCTGACAGGGCGAGTAAGGCTGCAAGAACCAGTGTCCAGCGCATGGCGCGTCCGAAGCGCATCTCTCCCCTCTGATTTCTGGTCTTGTCTCGGCATCAAAGCCGATGCCGGCGGGCATCGGCCACTATAACACCGCCGAACTGGCTGCGGGGTAGCGCGGCGCGGGTGCTGCTGCGCAGCATGCGGAACGTGGAGAAGCCCGGCGCGTCACCCGGCGGGCGCGCGAGGAGCCTTGAGCGGCATCGAACGCGCCGCGCGTGCCGCACGATTGAGCAGCTGGCGCTCGCGCCGGCTGTGCGGGTCGTCCTCGAGTCATCCTCATGCAGCGGCGAGGGATCTGCGCACCAGAGCGACCCACAGTTCAATGCCCGCCGCTAGCGCCTCGTCATTGAAATCATAGCGCGGCGAGTGCAGGCCGGGATTCTCTCCGGGACGTGCCGCGCCCAACCAGAGGTAGCAGCCGGGAACCGCGTGCAGCAGGTAGGCGAAGTCCTCAGAGCCCATGCTCGGCTGAGCGTCGATCACCTCGAGCCCGAGCCCGCCGGCGACCTCGCGGGCGAACTGGGCCGCTGCCGGATCATTGATGGTGGCCGGAAAGCGCCTCTGGTACTGGATCTCGGCGCTGCAGCCGAATCCGCCGGCGATCGACTGCGTCAGATGGGTGATGCGCTCCTCGATGGCATCGCCGACCTTCTCCTCGTACCAGCGCGTGGTGCCGCGGATGAGGCATTCATCGGGAATGACGTTCCAGGTGTCACCCGCCTGGATCTGCGTCACGGACACGACTGCAGGCTGCTGCGGATCGACGTTGCGGCTCGCGATGCTCTGCAGCGCCGAGACGAGCTGCGCGCTCGCCAGGATGGCGTCGGTTCCCTCATGCGGCATCGCGCCGTGGCAGCCCTTGCCGCGGATTCGTATCTCGAACGTCCCGAGCGCCGCCATCATCGCGCCATCGCGCGCAACGCAGGTGCCGAGCGGCAGCGCCGGCCAGTTGTGCAGCGCATAGACGGCATCGCAGGGAAACAGTCTGAACAGACCTTCCTCGACCATGCGCCGTCCGCCGCCCTCGTTCTCCTCGGCCGGCTGGAAAATGAAATGCACGCTGCCATCGAGATCGGGCAGGGTGGCGCAGACGCGGGCCGCCGCGAGGGCGATGGCGGTGTGTCCATCGTGTCCGCACGCGTGCATGACGCCTGGGTTGCTTGAAGCGTGTGCCACACCGCTTGCTTCGCGTATCGGTAATGCGTCCATGTCGGCGCGTATGCCGATGCTGCGGCGGCTCGAGCCTCGGCTGATCGTGCCGACCACGCCCGTTCCGGCGAGGCCGCGGTGAACTTTCAGGCCGAATTGCGCAAGCTGCCGGGCGAGAAACTCGGCGGTCCGCTCCTCGCGATAGGCGAGCTCCGGCTGCTGATGAAACTGATGTCGCCAGGAGACGGCATCGGCGAGCAGATCGGCGGCAACGGCGCCGCCCGCGTTCTTCGAGTTCGACACTCAGGCCTCCCCAGGGTGTTGGCCGGACAGAGCACGGCAGCGTTACGTCAATCCGTGCGCATGCGCGGTCTCCTCGCGAGTGCGCACATGCTGCGCGTGCCGCTTCGCCCGGAGCACCAGAATACGGCACCCGCCACGATCTTCCCATCGCCCCGCCGAGCGCCGCGGCCGGTGGGGGCATCGGGACTTACCGTGCGCTGCGGACCCGGTGCTCTCGGCCCTCAGTCCGGGGCGGCCGCTTCGCTCACGACAGTTCCGCGGTGATAGAGGAATCTCCAGGAGCGGCCGATGCGCCGCCAGATGCTCGCTCTGCGCGTGAACGGGCCGGACTGCCGGCGTAGGTAGTTGAACAGCTAGAGGTCCGCCGCGAGTTGCTGGCAGCGGGGTTTGGGCATCTGCACAGCCGCCTCGGCACCCGCTGCGGCCTCGTTGCGCCGCGCGAGCTCTTGCGTGGCGGTTTCGCGGGCGGCCATAGTGCCGCCCCGAGCCGCCGGTCTCCCAGAATTGCCCATCGAGCAGCGCCGCGAGATCCGCGCTTGAGGTCCCGGCGGACAGCAGGGCCATCTCGTGGCCGCGCAGTGTCCGCAGGATGGCCGCCAATTCGGGGCTCAGCTCGATTCCGCTCACCGCCGCCACCTGCGTGTCGCTGACGATTCAGACAGTGTACGTCAGGCCGCGGTCGCGCTGCGCGTCCCCCGCGGCGCTCTCGGCTCGCGGTCCGCCGGTCCGCATGGGCCATCCCGGGGCGCACCCCAGGGCGGCTCGAGCCGCATCAGTACCGAGAGGCCGCCCAATCGGCGGCGGACTGCGCGCGGGCTTGATGCCGATGCGCTCATAGACCGGCACGCATTGCGGCTCGCGTGGACGGCGAATGCACCGCAGTGTCCGGCCTGAAGCGCCCGGTCGCACAGAAATTGCTACAGCGTGCGCCCGGGCCCCTGTCGCTGGCTGCACAAGCGCACGAGCAGGGGGAAACAGCAGTCCGGCGGCGCGCACGGCGCCAGCCCCAGCGAGCGGGTCGGTGCCCGAGGCCACAGCGAGGATGTACGTCATGTCGGTGCGTGCCAAGAGCGCGTGAATCGCCCCTTCGCTGATCGTTGCGAAGAATGCTGCGGTATCGGCCGGCGTCGGTGCGCGCAGGTACGTGTGGCGGAAGGACTGCAGCAGCGCTCTCACGGCCCGTGCGTCGGCAGGCCTTGCAGTGTATCGCCGCCGTGGCGTGCGCCACGGCGTGCTCCTGCGCTGCGGCCGCAAGGTTGCCCGGCAGTCACTGTGACAGGACGGGGCGGCAGGAGGTCCGCCGGGGGTGCGGAACGGCAGGTGCCGCCCTCAAAAAGAACGCGCCCGACGGGAAGCAAGCCCCGCCGGGCGCGAGCGAGCGTCTTATTGCTGTTGGAATTCGGTCGAATGGATGAAGTTCACGATATTCGCGTGCAGCTGCTTCAGCGCGGGCAGGTGCACGTAGATCATGTGTCCGGTCATGTAGTAGTGGTACTGGATGTTCGCCTGCAGCCTGCGCTGCATCGGCAGATGCTCCATCTCGTAGATGCCCTCGTAGAAGGGCGTCGCGAGGTCGAAGTATCCGCCGTTCAGCATGACCTTCAGGTCAGGGTCGTACTTCATCGCGTTGGCGAGGTCCGGCATCACGTTGAGCGCCTGCGGGAAGGCGAACCGCGCACCGGGCGGGCGGTGCGCGAAGTCCCAGGTGCGCCACAGCGGAATTTCCGGCAGATACTTCATGCCCTCGCCGTAGTGCAGGTCAGAGTGCACGTAGGCGTTGAAGGCCGACACGTAGGCCGAGCTGATGGCGGCGGCCTGCGGGTCGTACTCGGCGCGCTCGCTGAGCGGATTGAGCGAGGGACCTGCAAAGCGCGTATCCAGGCGTCCCGTGGTCTCGTTCTCATCCGCGAGCAGCTCGTGCTCGAACTGCCCGCCGTCGATGCGCAGGTTGGCCTTTTCGATGTACGAGACCGGCAGCCCCGTGTACTCGTGCAGCTTGGCGGCGATAGCGGCGAATTTCGTCGGGCTGAGCAGCGAGCCCTCGCGCAGCGCCTGGGCGTAGTCGGTCATGGCGAACTGCTCGACCTTGGCGAGCAACGGCTTCAGCGGCTGGGTGCTGTCGGGGAGCTTGTGGTGGTACCACGCGGTCGCCGTCATGCTCGGCAGCGCCAGCTCGTAGGACAGATCGAGGCCGGGGTCGAACTGCGCCAGTCCGGTCGATGCGTTGTAGTTGAGGATCTGCGAGAGCAGGATCACGCCGTTGAAGTCGATGTTGTCGTGCGTCTCGAGCACGTTGATCAGAGCGGCCGAGCGCGGCGTGCCGTAGCTCTCTCCCAACAGGTATTTCGGCGAATTCCAGCGCCCGTACTGGGAGAGGAACTTCACGATGAACTGGGAGAACGCGTGCACGTCCTGATCGACGCCGTAGAAGTGCTTGGCCGGGTGCGGGCCGCGTACACGGCTGTAGCCGGTGCCCGGGGCGTCGATGAACACGAGGTCGCTGGCATCGAGCAGGCTGTACTCGTTGTTCACCAGCTGATACGGCGCTGGCGGCGTGTGGGTGTGATCGCTGGTCACGACTCGCACCGGGCCGAATGCGCCCATGTGCAGCCAGACCGTCGAGGATCCCGGGCCGCCGTTATAGAGGAAGGTGATGGGACGCTTGGCCGGATTGGTGCCGTCCTTGAAGTAGGCGACGTAGAACATCGAGGCTTCCGGCTGCACCTTCTTCGGGCCGCCCGGCGGGGGCTGGCCGGGACCGTAGGCATCCGTGGCGTCGTTCCAGCCGGCGGCGTGCACGATGATCATGCCGGCCACCGCGTGGTAGTGGATGGTCTTGCCATCGACCTTCACGGTGCCCTGCGTGGTGCTCGTGGTCGTGCGGAAGTATGGGTTGGAGTGGGAGGCGTGAGGCGCGGCGCTGGGCGCCTTCGCCAGCGCCGGGCCGGCGGCTAGCGCCAGCGTGAGGGCCGAGGCGGCCGCCAGCACATGAACGCCGCGCGGGGAGAACCGGCTTCGCATGGTATCGCTCATGATCAGCCTCCTGAAACGTTGTCGGTCTTGCGGATGAAGGCCGCAATGTTGGCGTGCAGCTGCTTCAGAGCGGGAATGTTCACGTAGATCATGTGCCCCGACTTGTAATAGTGATACGAAATGTTCGACTGCAGGCTGGCCGGAATCTGCAGGTGGTGCATCTCGTACAGACCCTCACAGAAGGGCGTCGCGAGATCGTAGTAGCCGCCGTTCAGCATGACCTTCAGCAGCGGGTCGTACTTCATCGCCGTGGCCAGATCCGGCATCACGTTCGTGGCGATCGGCAACGCGATGCGGGCGCCCGGCGGCCGGTGCTTGAAGTCCCAGTGGGTGAAGATCTCCGGCAGATAGCGCAGATCCGTCTTGTAGTGCAGATCCTTGCTCGCGTAGGCATTGAAGGCGGTCACGTACGCCGAGCTGATGGCCGCGGACTGCGGGTCGTACTCGGCGGTACGGCTCAACGGGTCCATCGACGGGCCCTGGAAGCGGGTGTCGAGCCGTCCGGTGGTCATGTCATCGTTGGCGAGCAGCTCGTGCTCGAACTCCGGTCCGCTCACCTGCAGGTTTGCCTTGAGCAGGTAGGCCACCGGCAGCCCGATGTACTGGTGCATCTGCTCGGCGATGCTCTGCCGCTCGGCCTCGGGCAGAGCGGCTCCCTGCGCGAGGGCGTCGGCGTACTTGCCCATGGCGAAGTGCTCGACCTGCTTCAGGAAGGGGCGCAGGTGCGGCGGATCGGACGGTACCCGGTGGTGGTACCAGGCGGTCGCCGCCATGCTGGGCAGCGCCAGCTCGTACGGCAGCTCGACGCCGGGATCGGTGCCCGGCGCATCATCGTTCAGCGAGAAGTTCAGGATCTGCGACAGGAGGATCACCCCGTTAAAATCGACGTTGCGGTCGATCGAGAGATCCTTGATCAGCACCGCCGAGCGCGGCGTGCCGTAGCTCTCCCCGAGCAGGTACTTCGGCGAGTTCCAGCGCTTGAAGCGCGTGAGGAACTGGGTGATGAAGGACGCGAATGCATGCGCGTCCGGATCGACCCCGTAGAATGCCTTGACCGCGCCCTTGCCCTCGATGCGGCTGTAGCCGGTGCCCGGGGCATCGATGAACACGAGGTCCGTGGCATCGAGCAGGCTGTACTTGTTCTTGATGATGCCGTACGGGGCGGCCGGGGTGTGCGTGTCGTTATTGGTCACGACGCGCACCGGGCCGAAGGCGCCCATGTGCAACCACACGGTCGAGGAGCCCGGACCGCCGTTGTACAGGAAGGTGACCGGCCGCTCGTGCGCGGGCACGCCGCGCCTGAAGTACGCGACGTAGAACATCGAGGCGACGGGCGGGCCGTCCGGCATGCCGAGCGCGTGCTTGCCGCCGGTGGGCGTCGCCGCATCGTCCCAGCCCTTGGGGCGCACGATGATGGTTCCCGCGACGGCCTCGTAGGCGATCTTATGGCCGCCGACGGTGACGGTACCGTAGCTTTTCACTTCTCGGGGCGTGAACAGCGCGGATGCTCTCGCAGCCGAGGGGGGCGGGCCATCGTGACCCGCGGCGAACGCGGGTGCTACGCAGGCCTCGCACGCGGCCAGAGAGAAAACGGCCGCGAGTGCAACAACGTGCTTCATTCGGGTGCTCCTCCAGCGCTCGGGCTCCAGTATTTGGTGGACTGATTCGCGGGGCCGAGCGCGACATATCATGCCGCATCCGTGCCCGCAGGGGCCAGAAGCGCTGTATGGCGAGGGGAATTTTGCGGCGAACGCCCCGCAGGCCGCGACGAAGCGAGTCGGAGTGTGGGAAGCGACGCCCTGCCGGCCCGGCGCACGGCTTGTCGAGCCGCCTGAGTGCATGTGGGGGGTGTGGAGTGGCGCGAGCCTGGCCACCGGCGCGACAGTGAGCATCGGCGCGCGGGTGTGCAGCTGCTCGCAGCCGCCGCTGCGCCGATCCGCAGGCTGTTGGGATATGGCGTCCTGTGCCGCGCGACATAACGGCACGCGGGAGCGGAACCGCCCGTACGCCCGGTGCGCAGAGCGGCACTACAGCGCTGCAGCGCACGACCTGCACGTCCGATAGTGCAGTCATGGATGTCATGCGATTGGCAGATCATGCCGGTCCGGGCGGGGCGACCATAAGAGCGCCTCGGTGCGCCGGTCGCACCGGCATGAGCCGTCATCGCGATCGCGTGTGAGGATGGTGCTCCGCTGTCGAGGTCCGGTGCGAGTATCCGCGGGGAAATCGGTGCGCAGCTGCCCCGTAACAACGATCGGCTTGCGGTGTTCCTGAGTATCGGTCAACCTTCGCGCAGAGCGCGTTGCCTGCGCACATCCGTACCGACCAGACGTTCAACGGCCGGGCCCTGTTGGCAATCACGCCACGGGGTTTGCGGCATTACAGCGCCTGATGAGCGCCTGATGCATGAGGCGACTGGAAGCGTCTTTACTAACGGCAAATGGGCGCTGGTTACGGCGCGGCATGCGCGTCGGCTGCGCATCTGCGGGGCGCGGCTACGGGGAGTATTTTCGGTTGCTCAGCAGTGGCGAGTCACCGCCATGGTGCTCGAGGACGTGCTGGCTGGCAGGGTTGAGGTGATAGGTTCGGACATCAGTGCGCGGGTGCTCGCGCAGGCGCGAGGTGCTCGCTATCCGATGGATGCGTTGGACGTCCGCCATCCGGGGCGGGTAGACTGGCGCACATTCCACTGCTGCGGCGATTGTCCATGCGCTACGTCTTTGCCCCGCCGCCCACCGTGAGCGCGCCGGTGGCCGGGGTCGCGGAACGATTCCCCGTGCATCGCATCTACTGCGTCGGCTCGAATTATCTCGCCCACGCGCAGGAAATGGGTCGCACCGGCCGCGAGCCGCCGGTGTTCTTCATGAAGCCCGCCGATGCGCTCTTGCCCGTCGAGGCGGGTGCGACCGGCGCGATGCCCTATCCAAGTCTGACGCACAATCTGCACCACGAAGTGGAGCTGGTGGTGGCCATCGGCACGGGTGGCCGGGACATCGATGCCGCGCGGGCACTCGAGTACGTGTTCGGCTACGCCGTCGGACTCGACATGACGCGCCGGGATCTGCAGTCCGAAATGAAGAAGCGCTCGGCGCCCTGGTGCATCGGCAAGGGCTTCGATCACGCCGCGCCGCTCGGGCCCATCACCCCGAGCGTGCGCGCCGGCGCGATCAGTGCCGCCGAGATCGCCCTGCACGTCAACGGCGCCGAGCGGCAGCGCAGCGCGGTGAGCCAGATGATCTGGAGCGTGCCGGAGATCATTGCGCACCTCTCGAGCGCCTGGACGCTGGCGAGCGGCGATCTGATCTTCACCGGCACGCCGGCTGGAGTCGGCGCCGTCGAGCGCGGCGATGTGATGGAGGCGACCTGCACCGGCCTTGAGGCGCTGCGTGTGCGGGTGAGCTGACGAGCCCGCCTGACTCGCGCTACAGCCGCTCGAGCAGCAGGGCGATCCCCTGCCCGACGCCGATGCACATCGTGCACAGCGCTCGCTTGCCGCCCGTGGCTTCGAGCTGACTCAAGGCAGTGGCCACCAGGCGCGCGCCGCTCGCCCCGAGCGGATGCCCGATGGCGATCGCTCCGCCGTTGGGGTTGACCTGCTCGGCCGCATCCGGCAGTCCGAGCTCGCGCAGCACCGCGAGGGACTGGGCCGCGAACGCCTCGTTCAATTCGATGACATCGAGCGCGCCGAGCGACACGCCGGTGCGTTCGAGGAGCTTGCGCGTGGCCGGTGCGGGCCCGATGCCCATGATGCGCGGCGGCACGCCGGCGACGGCGCTGCCGATCACTCGCGCGCGGGGCGTCAGGCCATAGCGCGCTGCGGCCGATTCGCTGGCGAGCAGTACCGCGGCCGCCCCGTCGTTGATGCCCGAGGCGTTGCCTGCGGTGACCGAGCCGTCCGGACGCACGACACCCTTGAGTTTCCCGAGCGCCTCGAGCGTGCTGTCCGCACGCGGGTGCTCGTCCGCCTCGACGCTCAGCGGCGGCTGCTTACGGCGCGTCACGGTGACCGGCACGATCTCCTTCGCAAAGAATCCCCTCGCCAGGGCGCGCGCGTAGCGCTGCTGGCTGCGCAGCGCGAAGGCATCCTGGTCGGCGCGCGAGATGCCGCGCTCGGCCACCAGGTTCTCGGCGGTCTGCGCCATGGAGTCGATGCCGAAGCGGCTTTGGATCAGCGGATTGACGAAGCGCCAGCCGAGGGTGGTGTCCTCGAGCGTGCTGCTGCGGTCGAAGGCTTGCTCGGCCTTGCCCAGCACGAACGGCGCGCGGGTCATGCTCTCGACCCCGCCGGCGATCATCAGGTGCGTCTCGCCGGCGGCGATCGCGCGCGCGGCGATGGCGATGGCATCGAGGCTCGAGCCGCACAGCCGGTTCACGGTCGAGGCCGGCACGCTCTCGGGCAGCCCGGAAAGCAGCACGGCCATGCGCGCGACGTTGCGGTTGTCCTCGCCGGCCTGGTTGGCGCAGCCGAGGTACACATCATCGAGCCGTGCCCAGTCGAGCTGGGGATGGCGCGCCATGAGCGCGCGCAGCGGGAGGGCGGCGAGGTCGTCGGTGCGGACCCCGGCCAGCGCCCCGCCGTAGCGGCCAAAGGGCGTGCGGATCGCCTCGCAGATGAGCGCATCAGACATCACTGTCATCCAAGTGGTTGAAAAGCAAGGTCGGCACACTACTGCATCGGACGGCGTTTATCCATGGAGCTGCCTGCGGGTTTTCCACGCATCGGGCCGCGGCCCGCGCCGATACAATATCCACCGGTGTCCTGACCCCGTGGCGCGCATGTCGACCTTCAAAGCCCTGCGAGTTCATCACAGCCCGAGCGGCCCGAGCGCCGCCGTGGAGTCGATCTCAACTGAGCAGCTGAGCCCCGGGGCGGTGCGGGTGCGCGTGGCGTATTCCGGGCTGAACTACAAGGATGCGCTCGCGATCACCGGCCGCGGCGCGATCATGCGCAGCTATCCGCGGGTCGCCGGCATCGATCTGTCCGGGGTGATCGAGTCGAGCGAGGATCCGGCGTGGCGACCCGGCGAGCGGGTGCTCGCCACCGGCGCCGGTTTGGGCGAGTGGCTCGACGGGGGACTTGCCGAGTACGCGCGGCTGCCGGCCGAGGCGCTCGTGCCGCTGCCGGCGGGACTGACTCTTTTGGAGGCGATGGCGCTCGGCACGGCGGGCTTTACCGCGGCGCTCGCGCTACGGCGCATGCTCGAGAATCACCAGGATCCGGCCCAGGGCCCGATCGCGGTGAGCGGCGCCTCGGGGGGCGTCGGCGGCATCGCGCTGCTGCTGCTGAAGCAGGCGGGCTTTCAGACCGCGGCCATCACCGGCAAGCCGGAGGCCGCCCCGCAGCTGCAGGAGCTCGGCGCCGATGAGGTCATCGACCGCGGGCAGCTCGATCTCGGCGCCAAGCCGCTCGAGAAGGCCATCTGGGGCGGCGCGGTGGACAATCTCGGCGGCGAGGTGCTGACGTATCTGACGCGCACCGTCAAGCCCTGGGGCAACATCGCGTGCATCGGCCTCGCACAGTCCGCGACGCTCGCGACCACCGTCATGCCGCTGATCCTGCGCGGAGTGAGTCTGCTCGGCATCCACTCCGTGCAGGTGCCGCGCCCCTGGCGCCTGGCGCTGTGGGAGCAGCTGGCCGGCCCCTGGCGCCCGCAGCGGCTCGAGCAGCGCATCGTGCGCGCGGTCATCGGCCTGGAGCAGGTGCCGCAGGCGGCGCGCGAGTTGGTCGCGGGGCAGGCCAGGGGCCGCTACGTCGTGCGGCTGGCGGGGGATTTGTGACCAAGGTGCGATGGCGCACCGGGGAGCGACTCATGAAGCGAGAAGCGGGTACGGGCGCCGCCGGGCGCGCATTGCCGCAGGTCGGCGCCGCCGATCCGGAGCGGCGCAACTCTCCCTGGCAGAGCGATCCGCAGGAATCCTTCGGGCTGCTGCGCGAGCAGGTCGGGGACGAGGCCGGCTGGTGCTACTTCAACGACGTGCGCTATGCGGACGGCGCTGAAGTGTTGAGCGGCGATACGCGCCTGAAGTGCGAGCGCGGCATCTGGGTCGAGTTGACCGAGCGGCAGGTCTGAGCCTGCCGCGCGCCCCGCTCGCGTGCGGCCTTGCCGCTCGCTATGCTTGCCGCTTGCGGGCGCGAGCGGCGGTGAATCCAGTGGAGCGAGCGAGCAGGGCATGGGGCGGCCTGGCGCCGGCGGGGCGGGCAGCAGGTTGTGCGGCGCAGGCGGGAGCCTCGGGCGTGCGGGCGATCGCGGGCTGCGACCGATGAGCGCCAGCGAGCAGGTCGCACCCGGGCGCGCCCCCGGGGAGAAGCTCAATACCCGAGCCGCGCTGGTGATCTCCCTCGCGGTGCTCTCCAGCCGGGTGCTCGGCCTGGTGCGCCTGATCGTGTTCGGCGCGCTGTTCGGCGGCGGGCGACTGATGGACGCCTACATCACCGCCTTTCGCATTCCCAACCTGCTGCGCGACCTGGTGGGCGAGGGGGCGTTGTCGACCGCCTTCGTGACGACCTTCAGTAAGACCCTGGTGCGCGAGGGCGAGCAGTCCGCGTGGCAGCTGGCCAACAAGGTGCTCACGCTGGCGGTCATCGTGCTCAGCATCCTGGTATTGCTCGGCATCGTGATCGCGCCCTGGCTGGTGGCCCTGCTCGGCTGGGGGTTCAGTCCGGCCAAGGCGGCACTCACCGTCGAGCTGACGCGGATCCTCTATCCGTTCATCCTGATCGTGTCGCTCGCGGCGCTGGTCATGGGCATGCTGAACGCGCGCAACGTGTTCGGCATACCGGCGCTCGCCTCCGCGTTCTTCAATCTCGGCACCATCATCGCCGGGGCGGGACTCGGCTGGTGGTTCGACCCGCACTTCGGTCCGAAGGCCACCGTGGGGCTCGCGCTCGGCACCCTCGTCGGCGGCCTGCTGCAGCTCGGGGTGCAGATCCCGCGGCTGCGGCGGTTCGGCTACCGGTTCCGCCCGGACTTTCGCTGGCGCGACTCGAGGGTCAAGGCCGTCCTGCTGATCATGGGGCCCTCGGTGATCGCCGCGAGTTCGGTGCAGGTCAACGTGGTGGTGAATTCCGCCTTCGCCTCGCTGCTCGGCAATGGGCCGATCACCTGGCTGCAGTACGCGTTTCGGCTGATGCAGTTCCCGCTCGGGATGTTCGGGGTCGCCCTGGGCACGGTGGCCCTGCCGATGCTCTCGCGGATGGCCGCCGCCGGCAATCACGAGGGGTTTCGCAGCGAGCTCGCCCGCGGTCTGCGCATGGTTCTGCTCATGACCGTGCCGTCGGCCGTCGGCCTGATCGTCCTCGCCCAGCCGATCGTCTCGGTGCTCTACCAGCACGGGCGGTTTTCGGCGGCCGATGCGGCCGAGACTGCCGCGGCGCTGCGTTTCTACGCCATCGGGCTGTGCGGGTATGCAGCGCTGAAGGTTCTCGTCAACGCGTTCTATGCGGTCGACCGGCGCAAGACCCCGATGGTGGTGAGTCTGTGCGCCATGGGGCTGAACCTGCTGCTGTGCTGGCTGATGACCCAAAGGTTTCACTGGGGGGCGCAGGGCCTGGCGTTCTCCACCGCGTGCGTGGCCACGACGAATTTCCTGGTGCTCTATGCGCTCATGCGCCGCCATCTGGGACGGCTCGAGTCGCGCGCCATGCTCGCGATGCTGCTCAGGCTCGGCCTTGCCTGCGCGGTCCTTGCCGCGCTGTCCTGGGGCGGCGCGCACTGGCTGCTCGCCCACTGGCAGAGTGAGCCGTTTTGGCCGAAACTCCTCGCGCTGATGCTGGTCATCGTCACGGCCGCTGGCGCGTTCTTCGGTTGTGCGATGCTGCTCGGCATCGAGGAGATGCGCGACATCGTTCGGGTTGTCCAACGCAAGCTGCATGCCGCGTAGGCGCCGCAGGGCGCGCGAGCGGCCGGATGGGGCGCCAGGTGGCGCCGAAGGAGTCCATCGCGTGAACCGTTACCTCTTGCCTCTGGGTGCTGCGGTGCTGCTCGGCCTGTCGGGGCCGGCCCTGGCTCAGACCACGTATTACGAGCAGACCTTCGCGCCGGCGCAGCCCGTGCACTGGCACCTGCAGATCGGCTACAGCCCGACGGTCGGGTCGACCTCGGAGTACTTCGATGGCGGCTTTACCTTTGGCGGTGGCTTGACCTGGCGGCCGCGGACGGACGAGCCGTTCGGGCTGCGCGCAGACCTCGAGTACAGCCGCTTCTCTGCCACCCGCAACCTGATCGCGATCAATGAGCTGGCCAATCAGATTGAGATTGATTCCGGCTATGGCGAGGTGGTCGGACTGAACGTGGACGGTCAGTACAAAGTGCACTTCACGCCCACGGTGAGCGGCTTCGCGCTCGCCGGCGTCGGGGTGGATCACATGCGGGTCGCGCTCACCCAGACCGTGGCGTTCGGCAGCTACCTGTGCGACCCCTGGTTCGGGTTCTGCAGCTACGGGCTGGTGCCCGGGGACATCGTCGTGGCGAGCGGCAGCAGTACGCGCTTTTCCTGGAACGCCGGGGTGGGTGTGGATTTCCTGATGCGCAACGGCCAGACCTTCTTCGTCGAGGCGCGCTACCAGCGCATCCAGACCACCCAGCCCACCGAATTCATCCCGATCACGGTGGGACTGCGCTTCTGAGCCGACCGCAGCCGCCTTGCCGGGCACATGTTCGCCCGGCAGGGGCGCGCGCGCCGGTCCGAAGCTGCTAAAATTCTTCTTTTTATTATGCGTCGGGTGTGTCCCGGGCACGAAGGGTTTCCATGGCACTGAAGATCATGATTCTCGGGGCGAACGGCTTCATCGGCAGCGCGCTCACCAGCGCGATTCTGCGCCAGCGCGACTGGGAGGTGTACGGCATTGACCTCTCGGACAACAAGCTCGGCGATCTGCCGAAGGATGATCGCTTCCACTTCGTCGAGGGTGACATCACCATCAACAAGGAGTGGGTCGAGTATCACGTCAAGAAGTGCGATGTGGTGGTGCCGCTGGTGGCGATCGCCAACCCGGCGCAGTACGTGACGCATCCGCTGAAGGTCTTCGAGCTCGACTTCGAGGCGAATCTCTCCGTGGTGCGACACTGCGTCAAGTACGGCAAACGGCTGGTGTTTCCCTCGACCTCCGAGCTCTACGGCATGTCCCCGGACGCGGTGCTCGATGAGGAGACGAGCCCGCTGGTGTACGGGCCGATCAACAAGCAGCGCTGGATCTACGCCGCCTCCAAGCAGCTGCTCGACCGGGTGATCTACGCCTACGGCGTGCGCGACAGCCTCGATTACACTCTGTTCCGCCCGTTCAACTTCATCGGGCCGAACCTCGATAACATCGAGGAGCCGAAAGAGGGCAGTTCGCGCGTGTTCACGCAGTTCCTCTCCAACGTGCTCTACCGCCGAGCGATCAAGCTCGTCGACGGCGGGCGGCAGAAGCGCTCCTTCACCTACATCGATGATGCGATCGAGGCGCTGCTGACGATCCTGGAGAACAAGGACGGCCGGGCGACGCGGCGCATCTTCAACATCGGCAACCCCGACAATTGCGTGTCGATCCGTGAGCTCGCCGACCGCACCATTCGCATCGCGCAGGAGTTTCCTGAGCTGCGCGATGCGGCCAAGAGCACTGAGATCGTCGAGGTGTCTGCCGGGGAGTACTACGGCAAGTACTACCAGGACATCCAGGTGCGCGTGCCGGCGATCGAGGCGGCCAAGCGCGATCTCGGCTGGCGGCCGAGCACCGATCTCGACACGGCCATCCGCCGGACGATCGACTTCTACGTGAGGCTCGGCAGCTTCAACGCGCTCAACAGCATGGCGACGGGGCTTTGAGCGGCGCCCGAGGGGCCTGACGGGGAGTGTGACCTATGAGCGCAGCGCAGGCGCGCGCCGAGCGGCTGAGATGGTGGGCGTGGGTGCTGCTGGCGGCGATCTGGTTCGCAACGCTGCAGATCCGCCCCATGTTCGACCCGGACGAGGGCCGCTACGCGGAGATCCCGCGGGAGATGCTGGTCACGGGCAACTGGGTGACCCCCCGGCTCGATGGGCTGAAGTACTTCGAGAAGCCGGCGCTGCAGTACTGGGCGACGGCCAGCGTGTACAGCGTATTCGGCGTCAGCAACTGGTCCTCGCGGCTCTGGACGGTGGGCCTGGGGTTCGGGTGTCTGGCGCTGATCTACGCGTGGCTCGCTCGTCTCTACGACCGGCGCGCGGCGATTGCGGCGGTCGCGCTGCTCGCGATGAGCCCGTACTTCGGCATCATCGGCCATCTGGATCTGCTCGACGCCGGTTTGTGCTTCTGGCTCACCGCCATGGTGCTCGCGTTCACGCGCGCGCAGTGCGCCACGCCGGGCTCGGGCGCGGAGCGCAACTGGATGCTGGTGTCCTGGGCCATGGCGGCGCTGGCGCTGTTGACCAAGGGACTCGAGGTCTACGTGCTCGCCGGACTGGCGCTGATCAGCTATAGCGCGCTCGAGCGCGATGCGCGGCCCTGGCGCCGCCTGCACCTGCTCACCGGCATCCCGCTGATGGTGCTCATCGGGGCGCCGTGGTTCGTCGTCGTCTCGCTGCGCAACCCGGCGTTCGCGCACTACTTCTTCATCGACCAGCACTTCGAGCGCTTCCTGACCGACCGGGCGCGGCGGGTCGAGCCGTGGTGGTATTTCATCGCGCTGCTGGTGATCGGAGCGTTCGCCTGGCTCGTGCCGCTTGCGCGCGCAGCGCGTGCGGCGTGGCGCGATCCGGGACCGGTGCCGCACTTCAAGCCGCTGAAGTTCCTGCTGCTGTACTCGCTGCTCACGGTCATCTTCTTTTCCATCTCGGACTCGAAGCTGGCCACCTATATCCTGCCGATATTCCCGCCGATCGCGGCGCTCACCGGCGTGTACCTGACGCGCCGCCCCGGCGCGCTCGCGCGCACGGCGTGGGTGGCCGCGGGGCTTGCGACCTTCGTGGCCGTCGGACTACTCGTTTATTCGCATCATCGCAACGGCTTCATCCCGCCGCATGCGATCGGCTGGGGGGCCGCGGCCGTCGCTGCAGCGCTCGTGGCGGTGGTGGTGAGCGCTCGCGGCGAGCGCCGCGAGGTCCGCCCAGCCGAGGCGGGCGGCGGCAGTGTCGCGGTGCCGTTGGCCGTGACCGCGGCGTTCATCTTCGTCTGGCAGGCGCTGCTGTGCCAGTATGCGGTCATTCCCCCGTCGCGCTCGGCCTATCAGCTGGTCCAGCAGATCAAGCATGACGTGCATCCGGACACGGCCCTCTACAGCGTGCAGCAATACCGCCAGACCATCCCGCCGTATCTGGGTCGGCTGCTCACCCTCGTGGACTACAAGGGCGAACTCGGCGCCGGCGAGCGCTGGCAGCCGGGGCTGATGAGCGCGACGCCGGCGCAGTTCGTCCGGCAATGGAAGGCGAGCCGGGATGCGGTCGCATTCTTCCCGCCGTCGGTCTGGCGGCGGTATCGTCAGGAGGGCCTGCCCGGGCGCGTGATCGGGCGGGACAGTTTCACGGTCGCGGTGAGCCGGCAATGAAGTGGTCCGTGTTCGCGTTTCTCTTCGGCGGCGTGCTGCTGAATGCGTTCGCGCAGCTCGCGCTGAAGGCGGCAACCGACGATACCGGGCCGCTGTTCGGCACCGGGGTGCCCGTCATCGCGCGGCTGCTCGAGCTGGCCGCCGTGCCGTGGATGTGGCTCGCCGTGGGCTGCTACGGCGTCTCGCTGATCGTGTGGGTGGTCGGGTTGTCCCGGGTGCCGGTGAGCCAGGCCTACCCGCTGCTCTCGCTCGGCTACGTCATCAACGCGGGCTTCGCCTGGTGGCTACTCGGGGAGGCGCTGAACCTCGAGCGCGTGGCCGGCATTTTCGTGATCATATTTGGTGTGATACTGGTGGCTCGCTCATAAGTCATGAACTCCTTCCTGCCCTTTACGCGTCCAACTATCGACGAGCAGACCATTGCCGAGGTCGCGCAGGTGCTGCGTTCCGGCTGGCTTGCGAGCGGCCCGAAGGTCAAGGCGTTCGAAGCGGCGCTGTCGCAGTACTGCGGCGGCCGTCCGGTACGCACCCAGACTTCGGCCACCGCGAGCCTCGAGCATGCGCTGCTCGCCTGCGGCATCGGTGCGGGCGATGAGGTGATCGTGCCGGCGATGAGCTTCGTCGCGAGCGCCAACGTGGTGGTACGCACCGGCGCGCGCCCGGTGTTCGTCGACGTGAATCTCGATACACGCAACATCGATCTCGACCAGGCCGAGGCGGCGGTGAGCGCGCGGACCCGCGCCATCATGCCCGTGCACCTGTGCGGCATGCCGGTGGACTGCGACCGCGTGTACGCGCTCGCCGAGCGCCATCAGCTGCGCGTGATCGAGGACGCCGCGCAGGCGATGGGCTCGAGCTACCGCGGCAGGCGCATCGGCAGCTTCGGCGATCTGGTCTGCTTCAGCTTCCATCCCAACAAGAACATCACCTCCATCGAGGGCGGTGCGGTGGTCGGCGGATCTCCCGAGGAGGTGCACGAGCTCGAGCTGCACCGCTTCCACGGACAGGAGAAGTCCGCCGCCGATGCATTCGAGACCTACTTCGCGGGCGGCAAGGCGAATCTCACGGACGTGGCCGCCTGTGTCGGCCTCGGGCAGCTGCGCCGGCTGGAGGAGTTCAACGCCCGGCGCCGCGACCTCGCGGCGCGCTACTTCGAGCTATGGGGAGAGGATGCGCCGCTTGCGCTGCCGGCGCGCGGGGACGCCGGACACAACTGGCACATGTTCGCAGCGCGGCTGCCGCTCGAGCGGCTGCGCATCAGCCGGCTCGAATTCATCGAGGCGATGGCCGCGCGCGGCATCGGCATCGGTGTGCACTACCCGGCGATTCACCTCTTCAGCGCCTATCGGGCGCTCGGCTACCGCGAGGGACAGTTCCCCAACGCCGAGCGGATCGGCCGCGAGACGGTGACGCTGCCGTTGTTTCCGGCGATGAGCTTCGAGGATGTCGGGCGGGTGGTGCACGCCACCAACGAAGTGCTGCGTGAGGCGAAACGGTGAGTGCCACGGTATCGGTCGTCATTCCCGTCTACAATGAAGAGGCGGGTCTCGCGGCGCTGTTCGAGCGGCTGTATCCGGCGCTCGATGCGCTCGGCCGCGACTATGAGGTGATCTTCGTCGACGACGGCAGCCGCGACCGCTCCGCGGCGGCGCTGCGCCAGCAGTTCGAGCGTCGCCCGCAGTGCACCCGGGTGGTGCTGCTGACGCGCAATGCCGGTCAGCACATGGCGATCCTGGCCGGCTTTGCGCACGCGCGCGGGGACTACATCATCACCCTCGATGCCGATCTGCAGAACCCGCCGGAGGAGATCGGCAAGCTGATCGCGGCCATGGATCAGGGCGCGGACTATGTGGGCACGGTGCGTGCGCGCCGCCATGACGTGTTCTGGCGCAAGGCGGCCTCACGCCTGATGAACCGCATCCGCGAACGTACCACGCAGATCCGCATCACCGATCAGGGCTGCATGCTGCGCGGCTACCACCGCACCGTCGTCGATGCGATCAATCGTTGCGTCGAAGTGAGCACCTTCGTGCCGGCCCTCGGCTACACCTTCGCGCGCCATCCGGTCGAGATCGAAGTGGCGCACGCCGGGCGCGCCGCCGGCCAATCGAAGTACTCCTTCTACCGGCTGATCCGGCTGAACTTCGATCTGATGACCGGCTTCTCGGTCGCGCCGCTGCAGTTCTTCACGATGTTCGGCATCCTGGTATCGCTGCTGTCGCTCGCGTTCGTGGTGGACCTGGCGATCCGCAGGCTGTTCATCGGACCGGAAGTGCAGGGCGTATTCACTCTATTCGGGCTTGCGTTCTTCTTCATCGGCGTGCTGCTGGTCAGCGTCGGAGTGGTGGGCGAGTACGTTGGGCGCATCTACGAGCAGGTGCGCCAGCGGCCGCGCTATACGATTTCGGCGATCCTCGAGGACGGCTCCGGCATCGATACCGGGGAGACCGGGGTGCGGCCGGCGGTGCTGCCGGTGCCCAAGCCGCATCCGCAGATGGATCACAGTGAGATGCTGCGCGCCGAACACGACCCGGGCCCCTCACCGTGACCGGCGCGGCGCGCGCAGTCGTATTTGCGTACCACGACGTCGGCGTACGCTGCCTGAAGACGCTGCTGTCCGGCGGTGTCGAGGTGCCGCTGGTGGTCACGGTGGCGGACGACCCGCGCGAGCAGCAGTGGTTCGCGAGCGTGGCGGAAACCGCGCGCGATTACGGGCTGCCCGTCGTCATGCCCGAGGATCCCAACACCCCGGAATTCGCGGCGCGGCTCGCGGCGCTCGGTGTGGATTTTCTCTTCTCCTTCTACTACCGCTCCATGCTGGGCGCTCCGTTGCTCGCGTGCGCGCGCCGCGGAGCGCTCAACATGCACGGCTCGCTGCTGCCGAAGTATCGCGGGCGCGCGCCGGTCAACTGGGCGATCCTCAACGGGGAGCGCGAGATCGGTGCGACGCTGCACTACATGGTCGCGCGGGCCGATGCCGGGGATATCGTCGATCAGCAGGCAGTGCCCATCCTGGCCGATGACGAGGCGCGTGAGGTCTACGCCAAGGTGACCGCGGCGGCGGAGATCGTTCTGGCCCGCTCGCTTGCGGGCCTGCTCGACGGCACGGCGCCGCATCGTCCACAGCCGCTGATCCCCGGCCAGTACTTCGGCCGGCGGCGCCCCGAGGACGGGCGGATCGACTGGAACTGGCCCGCCCAGCGCATCCACGATCTGGTGCGCGCGGTCGCGCCGCCGTTTCCGGGGGCGTTTGGGGAGGTTGGCGGGCAGCGGTGGTGGCTGCACCGAACGCGTCTCGCCACGCGCACGATGACGCCCGGGCCGGCGCGGCTGATCGGCGTAGAGGGCGAGTGCCAGGTCGCCTGCGCGGATGGGTCGGTGCTGCGGATATTGCGGGCAGCCAATGCGGCCGGCCCGATCGACCTCAGAGGCCTCGCCCATGATCTCGAACGCCGTCCGGTGACGCTCGGTTGAGGAGCCGGCCGCCGAGGGAGTCGGGCATACAGTGACCACGATTGCGCTGAAGATCGACGTCGATACGTACCGTGGCACCCTGGACGGGGTGCCGAGGCTTGCGGCGGCACTCGAGCGCTGCGGAGCACGGGCAACCTTTCTCTTTACGCTGGGTCCGGATCACACGGGGCGCGCGATCAAGCGGGTGTTCCGACGCGGATTTCTCGGCAAGGTGCGCCGCACCTCCGTCGTGAGCCACTACGGCGTGCGCACGCTGCTGTATGGCGTGCTGTTGCCCGGTCCGCGCATCGGGCGGCGCTGTGAGGCGCTGCTGAGGAGCATCGATGCACGCGGTTTCGAAGTCGGCGTGCATACCTGGGATCACGTTAAATGGCAGGATGGGGTTGCGCACGCGAGCGGCGAGTGGACCCGCCGCCAGCTGGAGCTGGCGCGCGCGGAGTTCACGCGCGTGTTCGGGCGAGAGCCCGTGGCGCACGGCGCGGCCGGCTGGCAGGTCAACCGCTACGTGCCGCAGCTGCAGGCCGAGGCCGGTTTCCGCTACGCCTCGGATACCCGCGGAACCTCCCCGTTCATCCCGTTCCTCGACGGTCACGACATTCCGGTGCCGCAGCTGCCGACCACGCTGCCGACGCTCGATGAGTTGATTGGCCGGGAGGATCTGCCCGGAGCCGATCCGATCGAGCACCTGCTGCGCTTGAGCGACGGCGGGGGCGATCACGTGTTTACCCTGCACGCTGAGCTCGAAGGTGGCGCCTACCTCGAGGGCTTCGAGCGGCTGCTGCACGCGTGGCGCGAACGGGGCGCGAGGCTGACGGATATGGCGACCTATGCCGCGACGCTCGATCCGGCGCGCCTGCCGCGCTGTGCGATCGAGAGTGGCAGCGTCCCGGGACGCTCCGGTACGCTCGCCGTGCAAGGCCGGGCGCACGCATGAACGAACTGCCCACGACGATGCATGCCGTCGAGATCGCAGCGCCCGGGGGGCCGGAGGTGCTGCGGCTCGTACGCCGGCCGGTGCCGCAGCCCGGCGCACGCGAGGTGTTGATCCGCGTGCGCGCCGCGGGCGTCAATCGTCCCGATGTCCTGCAGCGCCGCGGGGCGTATCCGCCCCCGGCAGGCGCGAGCGACATCCCTGGTCTGGAGCTCGCCGGCGAGGTGGTGCTGGTGGGCGATGAGGTCAGGCAGTGGGCGGCAGGGGATCGGGTCTGCGCGCTGGTGGCCGGCGGTGGCTATGCCGAGTACGCGCTCGCGCCGGCGGTGCAGTGCCTGCCGATCCCCAAGGGGCTCACCGTCGAGGAGGCCGCCGCGCTGCCGGAGACCGTCTTCACCGTCTACTACAATGTCTGGGAGCGCTCGCGCCTGCAGCCGGGCGAGTGGCTGCTGGTGCACGGCGGCTCGAGCGGCATCGGCACCACCGCCATCCTGCTCGCCAAGGCGTTCGGTGCCCACGTGGTGGTCACTGCGGGCAGCGATGAGAAGTGTGCCGCCTGCCTGCGCCTGGGCGCGGATGCGGCGATCAACTACAGGCGCGAGGACTTCGTCCCGGCCACGGTTGCGGCCACCGGGGGGCGCGGGGCGGACGTCATTCTCGACATGGTGGGCGGCGATTACCTCGCGCGCGACATCGCCTCGGCCGCACCGGAAGGACGCATCGCGGTGATCGCCACCCAGGGCGGACGCAAGGCCGAGATCGATCTGGCGCAGGTGATGGGCAAGCGGCTCATGATCGGCGGCTCGACGCTCAGGCCTCAGACGGTCGAGCGCAAGGGCGAGATCGCCGCGGCGCTGCGCCGGACGGTCTGGCCGCTCATCGAATCGAAATCACTGCGCCCGCCGATTCACGCGCGCTTCGCCCTGGCCGAGGCCGCGCAGGCACATGCCCTGATGGAATCCGGCGGACACATCGGCAAGATCGTGCTGGTGCTCTAGCATCACGCCTGGCGCTGAGCACTCGAGCGCACCGGCAGCACCGGCGAGCGCGTCACGGTGCGCATCGCGAAGCTCGACTGTACCCGCACCACGCTTGGCAGCCGGGTCAGATGCTGGCTGTGGATGCGCTCGAAATCATCCAGGTCCGCCACGACCAGGCGCAGCAGATAATCGTGCTCGCCGGTCATCAGATAGCACTCCATGACCTGCGGGATCTTGCGTACCGCCGCCTCGAAGGCCTCGAGCCCGGACTGGCTCTGCCGGTCGAGGGTGATGTTGACGAACACGTTGACTGGATAGCCCGCCTGGTGCTGATCGATGAGGGCGGTGTAGCCCTCGATCACGCCGGATTCCTCGAGCGCCTTGACCCGGCGCAGGCAGGCCGATTCGGACAGGCTCACCTCGCTCGCGAGGCGCGCGTTGGTGATGCGGGCATCCTGTTGCAGGCGGCGTAGGATGGCGTGATCGTAGCGGTCGAGGTCCATCGGCGAAATATTCTGCCACAAAGTAGGCCGAAAGTCGCAGATTTCACCGAGACGGGCGGTGCAATGGGCCATTTCGCAAGCTGCTGCCGGCGCCCCTCCGTAAGCTGCTGACCCCATTCCACTTCGGGGGAGATTCTCAATGCGTATCGGCGTTCCGCGCGAAATCAAGGTGCACGAGTATCGAGTGGGTCTGGTTCCGGCCGGGGTGCGTGAGCTCACCGGCGCGGGGCACGAGGTGCTGATCGAGACCGGTGCGGGCGCCGGCATCGGCATCCCCGACGCGGACTATCAGGCCGTCGGGGCGAAGATCGTGCCGGGCGCGGCCGATGTGTTCGGCAGCGCCGATCTGGTCGTGAAGGTCAAGGAGCCGCAGCCGGCCGAGTGCGCGATGCTGCGCCGCGGGCAGGTGCTCTTCACCTACCTGCATCTGGCGCCGGATCCACAGCAGGCCCGCGCGCTGATGAAGTCCGGCGCCACGGCGATCGCCTACGAGACCGTCACGCGCCGCGGCGCGCTGCCGCTGCTTACGCCGATGAGCGAGGTGGCCGGGCGCATGTCCGTGCAGGTCGGCGCGACCTGCCTGCAGAAGGCCAACGGCGGGCGCGGCGTGCTGCTCGGCGGCGTGCCGGGCGTGCTGCCGGCAAAGGTCGTGATCCTCGGCGGCGGAGTCGCCGGGACTCACGCGGCGCAGATGGCCGTGGGCATGCATGCCGACGTGACGGTGGTGGATCGCTCCATCGAGCGGCTGCGCGAGCTGTCCGACATGTTCGGCTCCTCGCTGCGCACCGCCCATTCCACTGCGGCAGCCATCGAACGGCTGGTGAAGGACGCCGATCTGGTCATCGGCGCGGTATTGATCACCGGCGCGGCCGCGCCGAAGCTGCTCACGCGTGCGATGCTGAAGAGCATGCAGCCTGGATCGGTGCTGGTCGACATTGCGATCGACCAGGGCGGCTGCTTCGAGACGAGCAAGCCCACGACGCACGCCGAACCGACCTTCCTCGTCGATGGCATCGTGCACTACTGCGTCGCCAACATGCCGGGCGCAGTGGCACGCACCTCCACGTTCGCCCTGACGAACGCGACCCTGCCGTACGTGCGTCAGCTCGCCGATCTCGGCTGGCAGGAGGCGCTGCGCCAGGACGCGGGGTTCGCGGCCGGCCTGAACGTACACGCCGGCGCCATCACCCATGCGGCGGTGGCGCACTCGCTCGGTATCGAGCTTGCCCCTTCGCCCATACAGGCCGGTTAAACGCATGTAACGTCTGGCGCAGCGGGGCCGCTGGCCGGTAGGCTAGCGGCTCGCCCCGCGTGCGACGGTGCCGAGCGGCTCCGCCGGCGCAGGCGTTCACCCATTCAGGAGGTTCTCGATGCGTCTCAGCAAACTCATTGTGCCGCTGGCTCTGCTTGCGGTCTCGTGCGGCACGGCGTTCGCCAAGCCCGTGACCTACGTGTGCGACCCGACCCACACGCATCCGAGCTTCTCGACCGATCATTTCGGCGGGCTGTCGGTGTGGCGCGGCATCTTCACCAAGACGAGCTGCACCATCGTGCTCGACCGCGCCGCGCAGACCGGCACGGTGCACGTGACGGTCGATACCGCCTCGGACGATTTCGGCGAGTCGCAGCTCGACAAGGATGCCCGCGGGCCGCAGCTGCTCGATGTGGCCAAGTACCCGACGGCCACCTACGTGGGGCGTCTGGCGGACTTCAAGCACGGCGCACCGACCCGCGTGATCGGCAAGTTCACGCTGCACGGGGTGACGCGGCCGCTGACGCTCACCATCCGGCACTTCGAATGCAAGGAAATCGTCTTCTTCCACCAGTACCGCTGCGGGGCGGATGCGTTCGCCGAGTTCAACCGCGCCAAATACGGCATCACTTATGGCCGCGCGATCGGCTTTCAGATGTGGGTGCGCCTGCACATCCAGGTCGAGGCCGTCCGTCAGGGATGAGCGGCGCGGGGACCTGAGAACCTAATCACATAGCTCGAAAGTCTGAGCGGCCGAGCGCGCCCGGCGGGCGCGCCGGGCGTTGCTTTGTGTAGACTTGGGCGCTGGATTTTCAACGGAACGATCCTGTGCCCCTGACCGCAGACTCAGCCCTGCTCGAAGCGCTGCTTCCGGTGGCCGTGGCCGCCGGCCGCGAGGCCCATGCCGTGTATCTGCGCGGCTGCCCGGTCGAGGAAAAGGCCGACCGCACACCGGTGACCGAGGCCGACCGCGCCGCCGAGGCGATCATTCTTGCGCACCTGGCGCAGCTCTCCCCGCACATCCCCGTGGTGGCCGAGGAGTCCTGTGCGGCCGGAGGCGTGCCGAAGGTGGGCGAGATGTTCTTCCTGGTCGATCCGCTTGACGGCACCAAGGAGTTCATCGCCCGACGCGGTGATTTCACGGTCAACATCGCGCTGATTCGCGCCGGAGAGCCGGTGCTCGGCGTCGTGTACGCGCCCGTCACGGGCATGGTCTATGCGGGCGAGGTGGCCGCCGCCCGCGCCTTCCGCTACGCGCAGCCGGCCGCGGGCGGCCCGGCCGGTCCACGCGAGTCGCTGCACGTGCGAGCCGTGCCCGCAGCCGGTCTGACGGCGGTGGTGTCCCGCTCGCACGCCACCCCCGAGACCGAGCAGTACCTGCGCGCCTACACGCTGCACGAGCGGGTCTCGGTCGGCTCGTCGCTGAAGTTCTGTCTGGTCGCCTCGGGGCAGGCGGATCTGTATCCGCGTCTCGGGCCGACCATGGAGTGGGACACCGCCGCCGGCCACGCGGTGCTCGTTGCCGCCGGCGGCCAGGTGCTCGCCCCGGGCGGAGGGCCCCTGCGTTACGGCAAGCCGCAGTTCCGCAACACGTTCTTCGTGGCGGGGGGGGCGTTCCCCCTCGTGCCGCTGGCCGCGTGAGCCTATGAGCACGAGCACACCGAGCCCCTCCGGCACGCGCCTCTCCCCGCACCTGCGCCAGCTCGAGTCCGAGTCGATCGGCATCCTGCGCGAGGTGGTTGCCGAGTTCCACAATCCGGTGATGCTCTACTCGATCGGCAAGGACTCCGGCGTCATGCTGCACCTGGCGCTGAAGGCGTTCCACCCCGCGAAGCCGCCGTTTCCGCTGCTGCACATCGACACCGGCTGGAAATTCCGCGCCATGATCGAGCACCGCGATCAGATCTGCGCGCGCTACGGCGTGAAGCTCCTCGTGCACACCAACCCCGATGGTCTGGCGCGCGGAATAAATCCGATCACCTGCGGCTCGCAGCTGCACACCCAGGTGATGAAGACCGAGGCGCTGAAGCAGGCGCTCGACAAATGGCAGTTCGACGCCGCCTTCGGCGGTGCACGGCGCGACGAGGAGAAAAGCCGCGCCAAGGAGCGCATCTTCTCGTTCCGCTCCGCCGGGCACGTGTGGGATCCGCGCAATCAGCGCCCCGAGCTGTGGAATCTCTACAACACCCGCATCAGCCAGGGCGAGACCATCCGGGTCTTTCCGCTCTCGAACTGGACCGAGCTCGACATCTGGCAGTACACGCGCGCGCAGAACATTCCGGTGGTGCCGCTTTACTTCGCAGCGGCCCGGCCGGTCATCGAGCGCGACGGGCAGCTCATCATGCGGGACGATGAGCGCATGGCGCTGAAGCCCGGGGAGCGCGAGCAGGTGCGCATGGTGCGCTTCCGCTCCCTCGGCTGCTATCCGCTGTCGGCCGCGATCGAGAGCCAGGCCGCGACGATCGATGAGGTCATCGCCGAGATGCTCGCCACGCGCACGTCCGAGCGCTCCGGACGGCTGATCGATACCGACGAGGCGGCCTCGATGGAGAAGAAGAAACGTGACGGATACTTCTGACAGCGCGGCCGCGGGCGCGGCCGAGCGCAAGGAGCTGCTGCGCTTTCTCACCTGCGGCTCGGTCGATGACGGCAAATCGACGCTGATCGGCCGGCTGCTCTATGACACGCAGCTCGTGCTGGACGATCAGCTCGCGGCGCTCGAGCGCGACAGCCGCAAGCACGGCACGACGGGCGAGGATCTCGATCTGGCGCTGCTCGTCGACGGACTGCAGGCCGAGCGCGAGCAGGGCATCACCATCGACGTCGCCTACCGGTTCTTCGCCACGCCGCGCCGCTCGTTTATCGTGGCCGACACCCCGGGCCACGAGCAGTACACGCGCAACATGGCCACCGGGGCCTCGAACAGCCAGGCGGCGGTGATCCTGATCGATGCGCGCAAGGGCGTGCTCACCCAGACGCGCCGGCACAGCTACATCTGCGCGCTGCTCGGCATCAAGCACGTGGTGCTCGCGGTCAACAAGATCGACCTGGTGGATTTCTCCGGCGAGCGCTTCCACCGCATCGTCGCCGATTACCTCGGATTCGCCGAGCCGCTGAAGTTGCGCTCCATCACCAGCATTCCACTCTCGGCGCGCTTCGGCGACAACGTGATCCGCCGCTCCGAGCGCACCGGCTGGTACGAGGGGCCGACGCTGATCGAGCACCTCGAGGCGCTCGATGTCAGCGAGGAACTCGCCGGTAAGCCGCTGCGCTTCCCGGTGCAGTGGGTGAACCGGCCGGACCTCGACTTCCGCGGCTTCGCCGGCACGGTCGCCTCGGGCGTGGTGCGCCCGGGCGACAGGGTCGTGGTGGCCGAGTCCGGGCGCGAGAGCCGGGTGGAACGCATCGTCACGGCCGACGGGGATTTGTCCGAGGCCCGAGCCGGCGATGCGGTCACTCTGACGCTCACGGACGAAGTGGACGTGGCGAGAGGAGACGTGCTCGCGCATGCGGATGCCCGCCCGGAAGTGGTCGATCAGTTCGCCGCCGATGTGCTGTGGATGAGCGAGGAGCCGATGCTGCCGGGACGCTCCTATCTGATGCGCATCGGCACGCGCTACGTGCCGGCGCGCATCACGAGCCTGAAGCACAAGACGGACGTCAATACCCTCGAGCACATTGCGGCCAAGACGCTCGGCCTGAACGAGATTGGCTCGTGCAACCTCTCCACCGCGACGCCCGTCGCCTTCGATCCGTATGCCGAGAACCGGGCGACGGGCGCATTCGTGCTCATCGACCGCTTCACCAACGCCACCGCTGGCGCCGGCATGATCAGTTTCGGGCTGCGCCGCGCCACCAACATCCACAGGCAGGCGCTGCTCGTCGATAAATCCGCGCGGGTGCGCTTGAACGGGCACCGGCCGGCGATTCTGTGGTTCACGGGCCTGTCCGGCTCCGGCAAGAGCACCATCGCCAACATCGTCGAGCGCGAGCTGCACGCGCTCGGCGCGCATACCTACATGCTCGATGGTGACAACGTCCGCCACGGGCTGAACCGCGATCTGGGCTTCACCGACGCCGACCGAGTCGAGAACATCCGCCGGGTCGGGGAGGTGGCCAAGCTCTTCGTCGACGCCGGGGCGATCGTGCTGTGCTCGTTCATCTCGCCGTTTCGCGCCGAGCGGCGCATGGTGCGCGAGCTGGTTGCGGCGCAGGAGTTCATCGAGGTCTTCGTCGACACGTCGCTCGAGGAGTGCAAGCGGCGCGATCCGAAGGGGCTGTACGCGCGCGCGCTCGAGGGCAAGATCAAGAACTTCACCGGCATCGACTCGCCGTACGAGCCGCCGGAGGAGCCGGAGATCGTGCTCGGCAGGAGCCCGCTCGCTCCCGAGGAGGAAGCGCGGCGGGTGCTCGAGGCGCTCAAGGCGCGGCAGATCATCGGCTGAGCGCTTCCCCGGGCGAGCGAGGCTCGATTAGCCTCGCTCGCCGCGTTACCATCGCGCGACCCGGTGCGTTGGGAGATGTTGTGCCGACCCATTATCTGCGCGAGCGCGATGTCGCCGTGCTCGAAATCGACAATCCGCCGGTCAACGCGCTCAGCCTCGAGGTGCGCACCGGACTCATCGCGGGCCTGGAGCGGGCGGCGGGCGATGCGGCCGTCAAGGCGGTGGTGATCGCCGGCGCCGGCGGCAGTTTTCCCGCCGGCGCCGACATCAACGAGATCGCCTCCGGCGTGGCATTCCAACCACCCATCCTGCTCGATGTGATCGCTCGTCTGGAGTCCCTCGGCAAACCGACGGTCGCGGCGATCGAAGGGCTCGCGCTCGGCGGGGGCTTCGAGCTCGCGCTTGCCTGCCACGCGCGCATCGGCGCACCGGCCGCGCGGGTCGGGCTGCCGGAAGTCAAACTCGGGCTGATCCCTGGCTCTGGGGGCACTCAGCGCTTCACGCGCCTCGCGGGACCGGAAGCGGCGCTCGAGGCGATCACCTCGGGGGAGCAGCTGAGCGCCTCGCGCGCCCTGAGGCTCGGGCTGATTGATGCGCTCGCCGCCGAGGTGCCGAGCGCTGCCATCGAGTGTG
The DNA here is from genome assembly GCA_021809525.1 of Pseudomonadota bacterium. GTDB lineage: Bacteria > Pseudomonadota > Gammaproteobacteria > Steroidobacterales > Steroidobacteraceae > 13-2-20CM-66-19. The sequence continues at coordinate 28,280 of JAKAYU010000007.1, forward strand.
CCCGGCGGCTCGCCGCCGAGGGTGCCCCGCCGCCTGCGAGCGAGCGCATGCAGAAGATCACCGGCGTCGACCCGCAGCTCTTTATGCGCTGGCGCGCCGCGCACGAGTGGAAGTTTCGCGGGCAGCTCGCGCCTTGGCGCATCGTCGATGCGATCGAGGCGGCTTGCACGCGCGGGCGCGAGGAGGCTTTCCAACTCGAGCGCCAGTACTATCTGCAGTGCCGCGAGAGTCCGCAGCGCAAGGCGCTGATGCACGTGTTTCATGCCGAGCGCGCCGCGCGCAGGATTCCCGACGTGAGCGCGGAGGTCGAGCCGCTGCCGATCCGGCGCGCCGGGGTGGTCGGCGCCGGGACCATGGGCGCGGGCATCGCGATCTGCTTCGCCAGCGCCGGCATCCCGGTGACGCTGCTTGATGTGTCCCCGGCGGCGCTCGAGAGCGCGCGTGCGCGCATCCGTGAGCTCTACGGCCAGAGCGTCGAGCGCGGCAAGCTCACGGCCGAGCAGGCCGATGCCGCATTTGAGCGTATCAGCACGGCGAGTCGCTATGAGGCGCTCGGGGAAGTGGACATCGCGATCGAGGCGGTGTTCGAGGATCCGGCGCTCAAGCGCGAGGTGTTCGAGCAGCTCGACCGCAGCACCCCGCCGCACGCCATCCTCGCCAGCAACACCTCGACGCTCGACATCGATCGACTCGCGGCGGCGACCGGCCGGCCGCAGCAGGTGGTCGGCACGCACTTCTTCAGTCCGGCGCACGTCATGAAGCTGATGGAGAACGTGCGCGGGGCGGCGAGTTCGCCGCAGACGCTGCTCACCGTGATGGCGCTCGCGCGGCGACTGGGGAAGATTCCGGTGCTCGCCGGCAACTGCGACGGATTCATCGGCAATCGCATGCTGCAGTACTACGGGGCGGAGGCCGAGCGGCTGCTCGAGGAGGGCGCGACACCCGAGCAGGTCGACGGCGCCATCGAGGCATTCGGCTTCGCCATGGGGCCGCTCGCGATGCGCGATCTGGCCGGCAACGATGTCGGCTGGGCGATCCGCCGCAACCGCACACTGCCGCCCGATGAGCGCTGGTCGCCGATCCTGCAGCGCATGGCCGAGCAGGGCCGCCTCGGCCGCAAGAGCGGGCAGGGCTTCTATCGTTACGAGGGCGGCAAGCGGCGCCACAATCCCGAGGCGCTGGCGCTGATCGAGGCGGTTTCGCGCGAGCTGCGCATCGAGCGGCGCCCCATCGGGGAGGAGGAGATTCTCGCGCGGCTGCTGCATCCGCTCGTCAACGAAGGGGCGAAGATCCTCGCCGAGGGCATCGCCAGCCGCTCCGGGGACATCGATGTCGTGTACATCCACGGGTACGGATTTCCGCCCTACAAGGGCGGTCCGATGTTCTGGGCGGAACAGGACGGGCTCGAGAAGGTCATCGCGACGATGGAGCGGCTTGCCCCGAGCCACGGGATGCGGTGGCAGCCCGCGCCGCGGCTGATCGAGGCGGCCAGGCGGGGCCGCTGGAGCTGAAGGGGAGACACGGCTTGACCGCGAAATAAAATAAATGTACGTTTAAAACGAGTGTTTGAGTTGTGGAACCCGTGAAGTCCTCCTCCGTGTCCAGCGACGCCCACCCTGAGCCGAAGTACTCCGAGACCGCCACGCGGATCCTCGATGCGGCCGAAGGGTTGTTCGTCGAGCTCGGCCTGGAGGCGACCTCGCTGCGCCAGATCACGCAGCAGGCCGGGGTCAACCTGGCGGCGGTGAACTATCACTTCCGCTCCAAGGATGCGCTGTTCGAAGCGGTGTTCGCGCGCCGCTTCGCGCCGTGGGCCCGGGAGTGTCTGTGCGAGCTCGATGCGCTCGAGGCCAACGTTGCCAGTGGCAAGGCGGCTCTCGATGTCGAGGCGGTGGTGATGTGCTACGTGCGCCCGGCGCTCGCGCTCTCGAAGGATCCCTCCCGCGGCGGGGCGGTGTTCGTGCGGCTGTTCTCGCGAGTGTTGGTGGAGAATCACCGCCAGCTGCGCGAGACGCTCTCACGCGAGTGGGGACACCTGGTCACGCGCTACAGCGCCGCGCTCGGCCGCGCATTGCCGCGGCTCTCGAGCGAGGAGGTGGCCTGGCGGCTGCACCTCGGCTTCAGCGTAATGTTTCATGCGTTTGCCGGCAACGACATCCTCAAACTCTTCGGTCGCTCGGCCGTGTCGGCGCGCGACCCGGACTTGATCGTCAAGCATATGGTTCCGTTCGTCGTGGCGGGCATGAGCGCCGCAGCGAACGGCAAGCCTGCCGCAGGCTGAGCGCGCGGCAGGCATCGTGAGCGGTCCGCCGGGTTCGGGCCGCGACAGCAGGGGAAGTCATGTCTGAGACGAATTTCATCATCCGCAAGGTGGCCGTGCTCGGGGCAGGCGTGATGGGCGCGCAGATCGCCGCCCATCTGGTCAATGCCGGGGTGCCGACCGTTCTTTTCGATCTGCCGGACCCCGAGGGCGGCAGCGGCATCGTCACCAGAGCCATCGCGGCGCTGCGTAAGCAGCAGCCCGCGCCGCTCGCCGCGGGCGGCCTGGAGGCATTCATCGAGCCGGCCAACTATACGCAGGATCTTGGTCGGCTCGCCGAGTGCGATCTGGTGATCGAGGCCATCGCCGAGCGGCTCGACTGGAAGCGCGAGCTGTACCACAAGGTCGCCCCCGCGCTCGGCGCCGGGGCGATCTTCGCCACCAATACCTCGGGACTGTCGATCGAGGCGCTCGCCGAGGCCTGCCCGGCGGCATTGCGGGCGCGCTTCTGCGGGGTGCATTTCTTCAATCCGCCGCGCTACATGCACCTTGCCGAGCTCATTCCATGCCGCGCCTGCGAGGCGCAGCTGCTCGATCAGCTCGAGACCTTCCTCGTCACCACGCTCGGCAAGGGCGTGATCCGCGCCAAGGACACGCCGAACTTCATCGCCAACCGCGTCGGGGTGTTCTCGATGCTGGCCACGCTGGCCAATGCGGCCAAGTACAACCTGCGCTTCGATGTGGTCGACGATCTGACCGGCCCGAAGCTTGGCCGGCCGAAGTCCGCCACGTTCCGCACCGCGGATGTGGTCGGCCTAGACACCTTCGCGCACGTCGTGCGCACCATGCGCGAGGGTCTGCCGAAGGATCCCTGGCACGGGTTGTATGCCGCGCCGCCGTGGCTCGAGAAGCTGATCGCCGCCGGCGCGCTCGGGGCGAAGAGCAAGAGCGGCATCTATCAGAAGAAGGGCCGCGATCTGCTCGTGCTCGATCCGGCGAGCGGCAGGCACGTGCCGGCCGGCGAGCAGGCCGATGCCTCGGTGCTTGAGATTCTGAAGATAGCGGACGTGGCCGAGCGGTTCTCAGCGCTGCGCGCGAGCGCGCATCCGCAGGCGAAGTTCCTCTGGGCCTCCTTGCGCGACACCTTCCATTACGTGGCCTATCACCTCTCGGACATCGCCCATTCGGCGCGCGACATCGATCTCGCCATGCGCTGGGGCTTTGGCTGGCAACGCGGGCCGTTTGAGCTGTGGCAGGCCGCCGGCTGGTCGCGCGTGGCCGAGTGGATCGAGGCGGACATGCGCGCCGGTGAGACGCTCTCGCAGGCTGCGCTGCCGCAGTGGGTGCGCGAGGCCGGACGCACCGGCGTGCACTGCCCGGACGGCTCGTACGATGCGGGCGGCAAGCGCCTGGTGCGCCGCTCGCAGCTGCCGGTGTACCGACGGCAGCTCGCGCCTGCTGCGCTCATCGGCGAGCGGCGCGACCTCGGCGAGACGGTCTACGAGAACCCGGCCGTGCGGGCCTTCACGAGCGGCGATGGTGTGCTGGTCGCCTCCTTCAAGACCAAGGCGCACTCGATCAGTCCGGAGGCGCTCGAGGGGCTGAACCAGGCCATCGATCTGGCCGAGCAGCGCTTCCGGGCGCTGGTCATCTGGCAGAGCGAGCCGCCGTTCTCGGTCGGGGCGAATCTCGAGGCGCTGCGTCCGGCGCTCGCCGCCGGTGACTGGGCCACCATCGGGTCGGTCATCGCCCGGTTTCAGAGCACCTCGATGCGTCTGCGCTACAGTCTCATTCCAACGGTCGCGGCCACCGAGGGCTATGTGTTCGGCGGCGGCTGCGAGTTCGTCATGCACTGCGACCGGGTCGTGGCGGCGCTCGAGTCGTACGTCGGCCTGGTGGAGGTCGGTGTCGGACTGCTGCCGGGCGGCGGTGGCTGCAAGGAGCTCGCGCGCCGCGCCGCACGCGAGAGCCGCGGCGATCTGCTTGCGGCGCTGAAGGATTACTACATGGCGGTCGCCACTGCGAAGGTCGCCGGCAGCGGCATCGAGGCGCGCCAGATCGGTTATCTGCGCGAGAGCGACGTGGTGGTGTTCAACGCCGATGAACTGCTCTACGTCGCCAAACAGCAGGCGCTCGCCCTGGCCGAGAGCGGCTACCGCCCCCCGCTTGCCGGCGCGCGCTTCCCGGTCGCCGGCCGCACCGGCGCGGCTTCGATCAAAGCGCAGCTGGTGAATCTGCTCGAGGGGCATTTCATCAGTCCGTACGACTTTGAAATCGGCTCGCGCATCGCCGAGGTGATGACCGGCGGTGAGCTCGAGGCGGGCACCGAGGTCGATGAGTCGTGGATCCTCGCCCTCGAGCGGCGGCACTTCGTCGAGCTGCTGAAAAACCCCAAGACCCAGGAGCGCATCGTGCATACGCTCAAGACCGGCAAGCCGCTGCGCAATTGAGCGGCACGGGAGATAACCGTCATGACGAAACAGATTCAAGACGCCTACATCGTGGCCGCGACCCGCACGCCGGTCGGCAAGGCGCCGCGCGGCATGCTGCGCCAGGTGCGCCCGGATGACCTGCTCGTTCACGCGCTGGTGAGCGCGCTCGCGCAGACGCCGGCGATCGAGCCGGCTCTGGTCGAGGACGTGGTGGTCGGCTGCGCCTTTCCCGAAGCCGAGCAGGGGTTGAACATGGCCCGCGTCGCGGCGCTGCTCGCCGGGCTGCCCGACACGGTGCCCGGCGTCACAGTCAACCGCTACTGCTCCTCGGGGCTGAATGCGGTGCAGATCGCGGCCGACCGCATCCGCCTCGGCGAGGCCGACGTGGTGCTCGCCGGCGGCGCGGAGTCGATGTCGATGGTGCCGATGATGGGCAACAAGGTCGCGGTCAACCCGCGGGTCTTCGAGCGTGAGGAGAACTACGCGATCGCCTATGGCATGGGCATCACGGCTGAGAAGGTTGCGCTCCAATGGCGCGTGTCGCGGGAGGACCAGGACGCGTTTGCGCTCGAGTCGCACCGCCGCGCGCTCGCGGCGCGGGCCGCTGGCGGCTTCAGCGCGGAGATCTCCCCGCTCGAGGTCACCTACCGGACGGCAGATCTGGCCGCCGGCGAGGTGCGCACCACCGTTAAGCGGCTGAGCGAAGACGAAGGGCCGCGCGCGGACACCTCGCTCGAGGCGCTCGCGAAGCTCAAGCCCGTCTTCGACGCCAAGGGCAGTGTCACCGCCGGCAACAGCTCGCAGACCTCGGACGGCGCAGGCGCGGTCGTGCTCGTGTCCGAGGCGGTGCTCAGGCGCTACAATCTGACTCCGCTCGCGCGCTACGTGACCTTCGCGGTCAAGGGCGTTCCGCCGGCGATCATGGGCATCGGCCCGAAGGAGGCCGTGCCGGCCGCGCTGTCGCGTGCGGGACTGAAGCAGGATCGGCTCAAGTGGATCGAGCTCAACGAGGCCTTCGCCGCGCAGTCCCTCGCGGTGATCCGCGATCTTGAGCTCGATCCGGCGCGTGTCAATCCGCACGGCGGGGCCATCGCGCTCGGCCATCCGCTCGGGGCGACCGGCGCGATCCGCACGGCCACGCTGGTGCACGGCATGCGCCACAGGGGCGAGAAGGGCTACGGCATGGTCACCATGTGCATCGGCACGGGCATGGGGGCGGCGGGGATCTTCGAGGTGTTCTGAAGGGCCGTGCCTGCACCTACTCCGGCCGCAGCCCCGCGGCGATCGACAATCGCGCGGCGCGCACCGCCGGCAGCGCCCCGCCGGCGATCCCGAGCGCGAGCGCGTACAGGATGCCGAGGGCGATCAGGTGTGGCGTGACGGCGAAGCGGAAGGCGACGACGCTGAACTGGTTGTAGGTCGTCGCGCGAAAGCCGTTGAACAGCGCGTACGCGAGCGCCGCGCCGCCGAGCCCGCCGAGGGCGGCGAGGACTGCGGACTCGAGCAGTACCGAGCACAGCACCGCCGAGCGGGCGAACCCGAGCGCGCGCAGCGTGGCGAGCTCGCGGGTGCGCACCGTCACGGCCGTGTACATCGTGTTGATGGCGCCGAACACCGCTCCGCCGCCCATGAGCAGTGCGATGGCGCCGCCGACAATGTCGATGAACAATGCAAGGTTGCGCGCCTGAGCGGCGAAGTAGGCGCTCTCGCGCTGCACGCTGACGTCGAGCCGAGGGTTGGCGGTGAGAAAGCGCTTGAAGCGCTCGAAAGCTGCGCTCGAGCGCAGCCGCACGTAGAGGGAGCTGAACGAGCTGCCTCGGTGGTACGCGCCCTGCAGGACCGGCAGGCTCGTCCAGAGCTCCGAGTCGTGTAGCCCGCCGCCATCGTCGAATACTCCGACCACGCGCCAGCGGTACGGCCCGGCATGCAGCACGCTGCCCACGCGCAGGCCGCGGAAGTCGCGCTGCGCGTCGGCCCCGACGATGATCTCATCGAGCCCCGGGGTGAACATCCGCCCGCGCACGATCCGCAGGCGCGGATCGATCTGCAGCGCCTGCGCCGTCACGCCGCGGAAGGAGACCTCCGCCATGGTGCCGGTGAGGCGCTTGGTGAGGCTCACCTGGGTGAGCAGCTGCGGGGAGATGAGCCGCACCCCGCCAGAGCGCGCGATCCCGGGTGCCTGGGCGATCACCGGGATCAGCTGCGCGCCGAGCACGCTGTTGACCTCGGTGCCGGCCCCGCCGTGCAGCACGATCGCGATGTCCGGGGAGCCGCTTGCCGCCAGCGTGGCGCGGAACCCGCTGCGGATCGAGAGCACTGCCAGCATCACGAGCACCACTCCGGCGAAACCGAATACCGCGGCGAGGGAGGACTCGAGCCGCCGCCCGAGAGTGCCGAGGCTGTGCGCGCTCGTGAGCAGGGTTTGCCGCAGCCAACGCACCTCAGCCCTCGCGCAGTCCGGCCGCTGCCGGCGCAGTGAGCAGCGTGACGATGGGCAGCATTGCCGCCAGCGCGCCGAGCAGCAGCATGAACGCTCCGCCCAAGGGCAGGGCCGCAGACGGTACGCGCAATCCGGGCAGGAACTCCAGCAGCGCAGCGGCGAAGTCGCTGAAGCTTGCCACGAGCGCATACGCCCCCGCGAGGCCAAGCGCACCGCCGAGTGCGGTTACGGTCAGGGATTCCAACAGGATGAGCACGCAGAGCCGCCGCGTGCCGAAGCCGAGCGAGCGCAGCAGCGCGAATTCCCGCAGCCGCTCGCGTACCGACTGCATCATGGTGTTGCCCGTGACGAGCAGCATCGTGAAGAATACTGCGCTCACCACTGCCGATACGATGGCGGCTATGTCGCCGAACTGACTGGTGAAGTCGCGCACGAAGGCCGCCTCGGGCGCGGTGCGGGTCTGCTCCGGGGAGTTCGCGAACAGCGCATCGATCGAGCGGCCGATGCGGTCCGCTTCCCCGGGATGGGCGATGCGCAGCACGAAGAAGCTCGCCGTGCCGTTGGCGAACGTGCGCACATCATCCAGGTATCGGTAGTGCAATAGCAGCAGGTTATTCTGCCTGCCGCCGGGGCTGCTCACGATCCCCGCGACGATCACCTGCCAGGTGTTCGTCCCGTCGCGGTTGCGCCAGATGCTCGAGCGCAAGGGAATCTGCTCGCCGATCCGCCACCCGTAGCGTCTGGCGAGACGCCGTGCCGATCAGCACTCCGCGGCGGTCGGCAAGCCAGGCACGCCGCGCGCCGGGCGGCAGCTGCAATCGCGGGTAGACCTGCAGATACGGCCGCGCCTGCACGGCGAGCGCGTAAATCGCGTTGCTGGATTCGCGGAAGTAGCCGCCGAACCAAGCCTGCGCATCGACGGCGCGCACGCCCGGCAGTGCGCCGATCTGGCGCGCATCGGCGAGCGGCAACTGCACGGTGAGCGACACTGCGTTGAAAGTCAGCAGCCGCGCGACGCGCTCGAAGCGCGGGCCGGCATTGAAGGCTTGGCGCAATGCGAGCAGGACACCGAACAGCGCGAACGCGAAAATGACCGAGAGGAGCGTGAAGATGAAGCGCGCCCTGCGCCGAGTAAGGTTTGCCCAGATCAGCGACCAATGATTCATTCGCACTCGGCCGGCCGGGCAGGTGGCACGCGGATGATCCGGTCACGGGCACACATCGGTTCCTCGGTTCGAAGACGGCGAGGCGGCGACGGTGCCGATTGTAGCGCCGCGGGAGCCGCAAGGTGAGGTGTGCCGGTGGTGCGGCGAAATCGACTTGTGCGCCCGCGCAACGCCCTGCGACACTGCGCGCAGTCAGTCCGGCCGTGGAGCATCGCGTGGACCGTCCCGCCCCGTCCGATCGCTTCGCCTCGCTCTGGAAGCTCGACCCGAAGGTCTTGTACCTCAACCACGGCTCCTTCGGCGCCTGCCCGGCGGCGGTGCTGCGCGCGCAGGCGCGCCTGCGCGCCGAGATGGAGCGCGAGCCGGTGGATTTCCTCGACGGAGCGCTCGCTGGGCGGCTCGATGCAGCGCGCGCGACGCTCGCGCGCCTCATCGGTGCGGATGCCGCCGATGTGGTGTTCGTCCCGAACGCCACGACCGCGGTGAACGCGGTGTTGCGCTCGCTCACGCTCGAGCCGGGTGATGAGCTGCTGCTGACCAGTCAGACCTACGGCGCGTGCCGCAAGAGCGCGCAGTTCGTGGCGGCGCGGGCCGGCGCGCAGGTGGTGACGGCCCGCGTGCCGTTTCCGCTGCGAACCGAGGGCGAGGTGCTCGCGGCAGTGCTTGCGGCCGTCTCGCCGCGGACACGCCTCGCGCTTGTGGATCACGTCACCAGTCCGACGGCGCTCGTCCTGCCGGTCGAGCGCCTGGTGAGCGAACTCAGTGCCCGCCGCGTCGATACGCTCATCGACGGCGCGCATGCCCCCGGCATGGTGCCGCTCGATCTGCGCCGCATCGCAGCGGCCTACTATACGGGCAATGCCCACAAGTGGCTTTGCGCGCCGAAGGGCGCGGCGTTTCTGCACGTGCGCGCTGACCGCCACGCACGTGTCCATCCGACGGTCATCAGCCATGGCTACGGGGGCGGCCTGCGCGCTGAGTTCGACTGGACCGGCACCTGTGACCCCACGCCGTGGCTGTGTATCCCGGCCGCCCTGGAGCACCTCGGCGCGGCGCTTCCCGGCGGCTGGCCGCAGCTGATGGCGCGCAATCGCGCGCTCGCGCTCGCGGCGCGCGCGGTGCTGCTCGATGCGCTCGGCGTCGCGCCGCCGTGTCCCGAGAGCATGATCGGCTCGATGGCCTCGATCCTGCTGCCCGCCCCACGGGCGGGCGCCCCGGCCGAAGGACTCGATTGCAGGCAGCTGCACGGCTGGTTGCGCGCGCGGCATCGAGACGTGGCTGTTTCCCAAGCCGGCGCTGCTGCTGCGCATCTCGGCGCAGCTGTACAACGACCTCGGCCAGTTTCGGCGTCTCGCCGCGGCGCTGCGCGAGTGCTGCGGCGATGGGTGAGGCGGCCCGCATCGAGCCGCGGCTCTCGACCTTCGACACTGCCATGGTGGTCTTCAGCCTGGTGGTGGGCATCGGGATCTTCCGCACGCCGGCCATCGTGGCGCGGGCTGCGGGCAGCGCGATGCTGTTCTTCACCGCCTGGATCCTCGCCGGGGCCGTCAATCTGGTCGGTGCGTTCGTGTTCGCCGAGATCGGCGCGCGCCATCCGGGTGCGGGTGGCTACTACCGCGTGGTCGCGGATTGCTATCACCCCACGCTCGCCTTCATGCTCAATTGGTCGCAGACCATCATGCAGGGCGCGGGCGCGGGCGCGGGCGCGGCGGGGGTGGCGTTCATCGGCGCCGATTACCTCGGCCCGCTGCTGCTGCCGGCCCGCTACGTGAATGCGCACGCGACGCTCGCGCTCGCCTGCGCGACCATGCTGGTGCTGCTGGCGTTCAATTACCGTGGCGTGAGCCTGGGGGCGCGCGCAGAACGTGCTCTCGCTGCTCAAGATCGCGCTCATGGCCGCCCTGGTGATGGCCGCGTTCGCCCTGGTTCGGCGGGCGCCGCCCGCCGCCGGTGCGCTCGGCGGGGCGCATGGGCCGTGGCCGCTGCGCCTTGCCACGGCGCTGGTGCCGTGCTTTTACGCTTACGGCGGCTATCACCTGACGATGAATCTCGGGGCGGATTTGAAGGACGCGCGCCGGCGCTTTCCGCTCGCGATTGGCGCCGGTGTGCTGACCGTGGTGGCGTTGTATCTGCTGCTGAATCTTGCCTACCAGCACGCGCTCGGGGCCGGCGGCGCGGCGGACTCGCCCCTGGTCGCTGCGGCGCTCACCGGCGCGCTGTTCGAAGCGGCGGGCAAGGCGGTGGTTTCAGTCGTGGTGTTCTTCTCGGCCGCCGGCTTCGTCAACGCGACCATCGTGCACATGCCGCGCACCTTTTATGCGCTGGCCGAGGACGGGGCGCTGCCGCCGACCCTTGGCAAGGTCAATGCCCGCACCCAGGCGCAGGAGGCGGGCCTGCTGTTCTTCGGTGCGACGATGCTGGTGCCGGCGCTTGTGCTCGGCTCGTTCGCCAAGCTGCTCGATTACGTGATTCTGGTCGATACGGTGAGGCTTGCCGTGGTCGCCTCGAGTCTGTTCGTGCTGCGCCGCGGCGCGCAAGGCGAGGGCGGCCTTGCGATGCGCAGCTATCCGCTGCTGCCGGCGCTGTACATTTTGTGTCTGCTCACCGTGGCGGTGCAGGTGGCGGTGCTGCAGCCGGCACTTGCGCTCGGCGGCGGCGCGCTCCTCCTCACCGGATGGCCGTTGTTTCGTTTCGGCCGGCGCCTGTCCGGCACGAGCGCTCGGGTGAGCGGCTCGTGAGCGGCGCCGCTCAGCCGAGCGGCAACTGCGTGGTGAACTTCTTGGTGCGCAGCACGAAGCTGGTATTGACCGAGCGGACCGAGGCGAGCGCCAGCAGGTGAGTGGAGAGGAAGTGCTCGTACGCCTCCATGCTCGCCGCCACGATGCGCAATAGGTAATCGTTCGTGCCGCTCATGGAATGGCACTCGAGCACCTCCCTGCGCTCGCGCACGAGCCGATCGAAGGCGGCCACGGTGTCGGCGTGGTGATTCTCCAGCGACACCAGCGCGTACGCCTGCACGGGCAGACCGATCGCGGGCGCCGAGAGCAGCGTCGCGTAGCCGGCGATCACCCCTTCACTCTCCAGCCGCTTCAGCCGTCGCCAGCACGGGGCGGGTGAGAGGCCCACGCGCTTGGCCAGCTCCTGGTTGGTGATGCGGGCTTCGAGCTGCAGCGTCTCGAGAATCCGCCGGTCGAGTCGATCGAGAGGGCGTGCCACGGCAGGCTCCAAATGGGCTCCAGATAGAAAGAATATTGCCAGAAATGCCGGTAAATAAGCAATAAAAGCAAGCCTATTTCCGGTGTGGGAGCATAGGCTTCGCCAATTACGCTTTCAGATCCGGAGCGATCCCATGGCGGTCTCAGCCTCTCCCACGGCGCTCGCTGGGCGCGATCCGGCGCCACTTGCCGAGCCCGACTGGCAGCGGATAA
>JAKAYU010000133.1 GCA_021809525.1 Pseudomonadota bacterium
CTGATAGTACGCAGTCAGAAACCCGTCGCGGACGCTCTGCGCCGCGCCGCTAAGCGGCCCGGTCTGCGGCAGCAGCAAAGCGATGCTCGTGTGCCTCAGCGAGCGCACCGGCGGCGCCAGCTCCGCCGGCCGGCGCACGCCGCCGCGATGCGGCGGCACCGGCGCACCGGCCGTGCGGGGCGTCGGCGCGACCGCCGGCGGCGTGGTGGCGCAACCGGCGAACAGAGCGGCGGTCGCGCCCAGCACGGCAAGCAGGATCGTTCGCTGCATGGTGGATAAACCTTTCAAAGTCATTCCGTTTAGAGCCAAGATTACGCCCGCCGATCCGGTGCTGAGCGGAGATTATAGTGTCCAAGGTACAAGGGCGGTTGCGGGTCGTGGCGACGCCGATCGGCAACCTGGGTGACCTCAGCGCACGCACCCGAGAGGCGCTCGAGAGCGCCGATGGCATCGTGGCGGAGGACACGCGGCACACGCTGGCGCTGCTGCGCGCCCTGGGGATTTCCCGGCCGCTCACCTCGCTGCACACGCACAACGAGACCCAACGCGTGCCGCAGCTGCTCGCGCGCCTCCTCGCCGGCGAGACACTCGCGCTGGTGAGCGATGCCGGTACGCCGCTGCTGTCGGATCCGGGTTACGAACTGGTGCGCGCGGCAGCGGACGCGGGCGTTGTGATCGAGGCCATACCCGGACCGAGCGCGATCACCACTGCGCTGGCGTGCGCGGCGCTGCCGGTCAGCCGCTTCTGCTTCGAGGGCTTCCTGCCGGCGCGCGAGCGTGAACGGCGCGTGCATCTGGAGAGTCTGGCCGGCGAGCCGCGCACGCTGGTGTTCTTCGAAGCCCCGCACCGCATCGCCGCGACGCTCGCGGATCTGGCCGCCGCCTTCGGCGCAGACCGCCGCGCCACCGTCGCGCGCGAACTGACCAAGGCGCATGAGACGCTCTACCGCGGCACGCTCGGCGAACTGGCGCGGCGGGCTGCCGAGGAGGAGAACATCCGCCGCGGCGAACTGACCATCGTCGTACAGGGCGCTGCGCCCCGGGAACAGCCGCTCGACGAGGCGCTGCTGCGCCGTGCGGTGGACCTACTGATCCAGGAACTGCCCCCTGGGCGCGCGGCCGCCATCGCGGCCCAACTGACCGGCGCGAGCCGTAGCGAGGCCTACGCGCTGGCGAGACGGCGCGCGCCGCAGGGGCCCGAGGACTGAGAAGAACGGGGAGCCGGCCTGTAAGCCGGGTTCTGTCGCGGGATCCCGCCTCCGTTGAGAAGGCCGGCCCCACGCGGCAATCATTCCTCTACGATCCACGTCGCCGTGGACCTCTAGCGGCCTACCCGGGAGCGCGCGCGGATCAGCGCCGCGAGTTCTGTTTCCAGGACCCGCTACTCCCCTATTTGGCCTTGCTCCAGGTGGGGTTTGCCGTGCCGGCCTTGTTGCCAAGGCCGCGGTGCGCTCTTACCGCACCGTTTCACCCTTGCCGTCCCTGCGTCCAGGCTCCCGTCGGGAGCCTGAGCGAGGGCTTGGGCGGTCTACTCTCTGTTGCACTTTCCGTGAGCGCGCGCCGAGTGGAGCTTGCGCTCCCGCCTGACGCGGCCCCCCAGGCGTTACCTGGCACCCTGATCCGCCGGAGCCCGGACTTTCCTCCCCCCCGGCCCGATGACGGGCCGAAGCAGCGATTGCCCGGCCGGCTCCCCGTCAACCTGAATAGCAGAATGTGCCGCCGCCTGCAAAGGGGGCGATCACCTGGGTCGCGGCGGGCTTGCTCACGGGGATCACGGACGCCATTGCCACGGCTACGCTATCGCAGCGATGGTCGCTGCGAGGACGTGGACACCATCTGGCTTAATGACTTGCCCACGAGATGCTTTGCCAGCCAGTTTCGCATCGTTCGCTTCTCAGGCATCGACCGCGCTGGCTTGTGTCCGAGCGCAGAAGCGAGCCACCTGCAGGCACGCCATGCACTCGAATTTCTGCCAAGTTGCATGCACGCCTGCCTTTCTTACAAAGATATGCGGGCGCGTGCGCTGAAAGAGAGTGACAGGGATTTGTAACCGTCGTGTGGCCGGCTTGTCTTGAAGATTTCCTTGCCCTGGATCCTTTCCGCGATCCCCCCGACACTGAGGAACTCAGAGTGATTGAGCGCATCCCTCATGCCATTGGATTGATTGGAGTCTAGATTCGGCGTTCTGGCATCGGCGGCCCTGTTTCTTTCCCCATCGCGAAGGAGTGCCGCCGTACGAACCGCCTTCGTCAATTCCTCATCCGGGGCGTGGACCCCGCGACCGGCAAGCGGCCACCGTTCAGCACGAACGACACCGCTCTGCCGGCGCTGAGCATCTGTGCTTCGTACTTTGTACGAAGCACAGAAAGAGCACTTACGGGTGAATGCCCTCTTTTTTTTCGCAACCACATTCCCACGGCGTGAAGTTCCAGATCCGGATCGCCGCTTCGGTTTACTTCCCGGTGGCCAGCGTGCGAAAGCGGCTCAACCTTTCGCGCGGCCTCTCCGAAATCCTATGGATCTTGAGCCTCAACCAGCTCGCGAAAGCCCCGCTGGACCCGCTGCGTTCACGACGCGGCGAGCCGCCGGCTGGCCCGCAACCAGCCAACCCGCTGATTGTGTTCGAATAACGTCGAGGCAGGCCGGAGTTGATCTCATCGACGTACGAGCGGCGCGCACTGCCACAAATCACTTCACCACGCGCAGCTGCGGACGCTTCGCGCCGCCGCCGTCCTCACTCGGCCCCGGACGGGGACCGTGCGGCTCGGGCGGGGCGGGGCTTGTGTCCTGATCGGGAAACATCATGCCCTCGCCCGTCTCGCGCGCATACACGCCCATCACAGCGTTCACGGGGAAGCGCACGTGCTGAATCACTCCGGCGAAACGGGCGTCGAACTCGACGAGGTCGTTGTCGATCTTCAGCCGCTGCGTGGCCGTATAGCTGAGGTTCAGTACGAGCTTGCCGTCCTGCACGTAAGCGTGCGGAACATCCTCGCCGGCGCGAGCGGCATCGACGATCACGTGCGGCGTGAGCCCGCTGTCGGTGATCCACTGGTGCATCGCGCGCAGCAGATAGGGCCGCTTGGGGGGAGCTTTGAGCATCCTGAAGACTCCCCTAGCGCCGCCGCATGGCCCGCTCCACATCCGACAGCGCGCGTGCGAAAGCCGGCCGCGCGAAGATGCGGTTCTGGTACTTGATGATGGGCTGGGCCTTCGACGGCAGCTCGATCTGATAGTACGGCAGCCGCCACAGCACCGGAGCGAGCGTCGCATCGACCAGCGAGAACTCGTCGGAGAGGAAAAAAGGCTTCAATTGAAACAGCTCGACACCCTGGACGATCGTATCGAGGAGGATCTTGCGCAGCTTCGGCAGCTGTTTGCGGTCCTCCTCGCGCTCGATCTGCTCGAGCAGACTGTACCAGTCGCGCTCTATGCGATAAAGCGCCAAGCGAAACTGCGCGCGCGTGACCGGATCGACCGGCATCAGCGGCGGATGCGGGAAGCGCTCATCGAGGTATTCGATGATCACCCGCGAGTCGTACAGCACCAGATCCCGGTCGACCAGGGTCGGCAGCGAATGATATGGGTTCAGGTCGAGCAGGTCCTCCGGCAGGCTGCCGGGGGTGACGCTGACGACCTCGATGTCGATGCCCTTTTCGGCCAGCACGATCCGTGTGCGATGGCTCCAGGGATCAGCCGGCGCGGAGAACAGCGTCATGATGGATCGTCTGCTCGACACCAAACCGCTCCCGGGGGCCAGAGGGTATCCCGGTGATCTTACCGCACCGGGGTGCGCCCGTTGCTGGCGCCGCGCGAGGGACGCGGCCACCTCCTAGCGCACGTCTTTCCAGTACTCGCGGTACAGCAGCCAGGCAAGCCAGGTGAAGGCGATGAGGAACAGGATCACCCATACCCCGAGCCGGTGCCGCTCGGCCCGCTGCGGATCGCTCACGTAGTAGAGGAAATTGACCGTGTCGTGCACGAACTGGTCGAACTGCGCGCGGGTCATGCTGCCCGGGGCGATCTGGCGGAAATGCGCGAACACCTGGCGCTTGAGGGTCGTGCCGTGCGGCCCGGGCACCTCGACCGTACGGTACACCGCCACCTTCAGCCCCTCGAGCGAGGAGAGCACATCGGGCATGGCCACCGACGGGTAGACGAGGTTGTTCACCCCGGTCGGGCGCGCCGAGTCCACGTAGAAGGTCTTCAGGTAGCGGTACAGGTAGTTGGGGCCCCGGTAGCGAGCGATCAGCGACAGATCCGGCGGCTGCTTGCCGAACCATTTCGCCGCATCCGCCGTCATCGGCGAGATGATGTAGTCCTGCGGCTTCTGCCCCGGCGGGATCAGATCCTTCTGCAGCACCGCCGGCGGGATCTTCAGATCCTTGCCGAGGCGCGACCAGCGCTCGTAGCGCAGCGAGTGACAGCCGAGGCAGTAGCCGACGAAGTCGCGCGCGCCGCGCTGCAGCGACGCCAGATCCGCCACGTTGACCTGCACCTGCCAGCGCTTCCAGTGCGCCCCGTAGGTCGCGCCCGCATCGGCGGCCCGGGCACCGTGAGCCATCGCGCCCGCGAGCGCTGCGAGCAGCGCCGTCATCCAGCGGCAACGGTTAGTGCGCATGGTAGACCACCCTTTCGGGCACGGGCTTGACCCGCTCCCAGCGCGTGTAGAACGGCATCAGCCAGAAGAAAGCGAAATAGCCGATCGCGAAGACGCGGGCCAGGATGACGTACAGCGGCTCCACCGGCTGCATGCCCAGGTACCCCAGGCCGACGAAGGACACCACGAACACCGCGAGCGCAAGGCGCGACATCCACCCCTTGTAGCGGATCGACTTCACCGGGGAGCGGTCGAGCCAGGGCAGCAGGATGAGCGAGACCAGCGCCATCAGCAGCAGGAACGCGCCCCCGCTCTTGCTCGGCACTGCGCGCAGGATGGCGTAGAAGGGCGTGAAGTACCACACCGGATGGATCTCGGCGGGCGTCGAGAGGGGATCGTGAGGCGTGAAGTTCGCCTTTTCGAGGAACAGGCCGTGAAAGGTCGGCACGAAGAACACCACCAGCGCGAACAGGATGAAGAACACCCCGACCCCGAAGATGTCCTTGACCGTGTAATAGGGATGGAACGGGATGCCGTCGAGCGGCTTGCCGTCCGGCCCCGGATGCTCGCGGATCTCGATGCCGTCGGGATTGTTCGAGCCGACCTGGTGCAGCGCCACCAGGTGCAGCACCACCAGCAGCAGCAGCACGATCGGCACGGCCGCCACGTGCAGCGCGAACAGCCGGTTGAGGGTGAAGCGCGAGATGCCGTAATCGCCGCGCACCCACTGGGTCAGCGCCGGCCCGACCCACGGAATGGTGCCGAACAGGTTGATGATGACCTGCGCGCCCCAGAAGGACATGTTGCCCCAGGGCAGCACGTAGCCCATGAACGCCTCGGCCATCAGCGCCAGGTACACCAGCATGCCGATCAACCACAGCAGCTCGCGCGGCTGGCGGTACGAACCGTACAGCATGCCGCGGAACATGTGCAGATAGACGACGATGAAGAAGAACGAGGCGCCGGTGGAGTGCATGTAGCGGATGAGCCAGCCCCACTGCACCTCGCGCATGATGAACTGCACCGAGGAGAAGGCATCGCCCGGCCGGTAGTACATGGTCAGGAAAATGCCGGTACCGATCTGCATCACCAGCACCAGCATCGCCAGCGAGCCGAAGAAGTACCAGAAATTGAAGTTCTTCGGCGCCATGTAGCCGGTCAGTTCATGCGAAATGAACGAATCGACCGGCAGACGCTTGTTGATCCAGGCCCACAAGCCGCCTTTGGCGCTCGCCGCGGCGGTGGCGCTTCTCGGGTCGGAACTGTTCGCGCTCATCAGGCACCCCCCAGCGGGCGGGACGGCCCGCCGGCAGCCATAACGCATTCGGTCATCGGAAGAACCTCCCAATTTCCGCTCGGTTTCACCCGGCGCTGCGCTGCGCCCGCTTTATTCTTGCACCACGACGAGCGAGTCGTGCAGTTTCCGGCTCATCGGGGGTGGGTGCATTATACACAAACCTCACTGCCTGCCGCCGCCAGGGGCTTGTACCTATTGGGCTCTCCCCCACGGCAGGCCCCGGGCGGGCGCCGGGGCGGGCACAGAGCATCGAGCCGGAGACTTTACAGACATGCTGCAGCGATTTGGCCGGGGTTTGACGTTCATCGCCGGGTCGGTGGTGGGCGGACTGGCGCTTGCGTTCGTGATCGTGGCCCTGCATCCGAGCCTGATCCGCGCGCCGCGCCCGTCCAGCGCTCCGAGCCGCCCGAGCGCGCCGGAGGCACCCCCGCAGCGGCGCGAGCCGCCGGTGCTCAGCTATGCGAGTGCGGTCGAGCGGGCCGCGCCGGCCGTCGTGAACATCTATACCGCCCGAGTGGTGACCGAGCAGGTCAATCCCTTCCCCTTCGGGAACTTCGGGGAGCTGTTCGGCAATGTCCTGCCCATGTACCGCCAGCGCATCGAGCGCACTCTCGGCTCCGGGGTGATCGTCGACAAGCAGGGCCACATCGTCACGAATTACCACGTCATCGCCAATGCCGCTGCCATCCGGGTGCAGCTCGCCGACGGGCGCGTCGCCGTGCCGCGCATCGTCGGGGTCGACCCGGACACCGATCTGGCGGTGCTGCAGATCAATCTGCCCCATCTGCCGGTCATCGCCTTCGGGCAGTCGAGCCAAGTGCGCGTCGGGGACGTCGTGCTCGCGATTGGCAACCCGCTCGGGCTCTCCCAGACCGTGACCAACGGCATCGTCAGCGCCACCGGGCGCGAGGATCTCGGCATTTCCGCCTTCGATGATTTCATCCAGACGGACGCGCCGATCAATTTCGGCAATTCCGGCGGCGCGCTCGTGAACTCCAACGGTCAGCTGATCGGCATCAACACAGCGATCGTCGCGAAGAACCTCGGGGTGGAAGGCATCGGCTTTGCGATCCCGGTCGACATGGTGCGCGGGGTGCTGCACGACATAATCAAGTACGGCAAGGTGATCCGCGGCTGGATCGGCATCGTGCCGGAGGACATCTCCGAGCAGCAGGCGCGCCAGGTCGGGCTTGCCCACGGAGGTGTGGTCATCGCCTATGTGTACGAGGGCAGCCCGGCCGAGCAGGTCGGACTGAAGCCCGGGGATCTGCTGCTCGAACTCGACGGCAAGCCGGTGCAGTCCGCCGAGCAGGCGCGCGTCGAGATCGCCGCCCGCAAGCCGGGCTCGACATTGAAGGTGCAGGTGCTGCGCGGCACGAGCAAGCTGAACCTGACGCTGCCGGTGAAGCAGCGCCCGATCTGAGCGCCGCGGGGCCTGCGGTACCATCCCCGAGCACTCCACGCACACAGGACGGCTCATGCAAAAAGTCCAGACCCGCAGATTTGCGACCCGGGCCGAGCTCGACGCGGCACTCGCCGCGCGGCTCGAGCAGGCGATCACGGCCGCGGCCGCCTCCGGCGGCGCGGCCATCATGCTCTCCGGCGGGCACACGCCGCTGCCGGCGTACCGGCAACTCGCCGCGCGCCTGAAGCGCACCGGCGCGGTGCGGCGCGAGAAGCTGCACGTGCTCTTCTCCGACGACCGTTACGTGCCGCGGGATTCCGAAGCGAGCAACTACCACGCCTCGCGGCCGCTGCTCGATGCGCTCGCCCTGCCCGAGGAGCAGGTGCTGCGTGTGCGCACCGAGCTGCCCCTGGAAGAGGCTGCGCGCGATTACGAACGCAGGCTGCGTGCGCTGTTGGATCGGGGCGTGGCGGTCACGCTCGGCATGCTGGGGCTCGGCGCGGACGGGCACACCGCCTCGCTCTTCAGGAGCGAGGATCTCGCCCGCGCCCGTGGCAGGCTCGCCCTGGCGGTGAGCCGGCCGGACGGCCTCTCGGGCGTCAGCGTGACGCCGGATTTCATTGCGCACATCCCCGCGCCGCTGTTCGTCATCGCCGGCACCGGCAAGGAGGCTGCGATCGCCGGACTGGAGCGGGACGACCCGGCCGTGGTCGCGGTGCAGGCGGTTCAGGCCTGCCCGCGCGTGGAGGTGTGGGTGGAGCAGGCGGCCGAACGCGGCGCCTGAGCCGCCGCGCGGCAGGGGAGCGGAAACCGGAGTTTCCGCTCCCGTACGTCCCTGCGGCGCCCGCCTAACGGGTGGGCGCCGGGCCCTTCACGGCCATGGCGAACCCGTTCAGACGGATCACCTTGCGGTAGGCCGCCTGCACCTGGGCGGCCGTGAGGGCTCGATAGTGTCGCCCGGCAATCACGCTTTGATCGAGCGGCTCGCCGCGCGAGGCGTAGGCGAGCAGCTGCCCGCCGATGGCATCGAAGCTCGATTCGCTCAGCGGAATGCCGCGCAGCAGGATGCCCTTGGCGCGATCGAGGTCGGTCCGCGACAGCACGCCATCCTGCATGCGCTCGAGGTCCTTCAGGATCAGTGTGCGCGCGGCGTACACGTGGTCCGGATCACAGCCATAGCTCACCGTGTACTCGCCGCGGCGCTTGCCGAGTGAGAAGCCCGTGCTGACGTAGTACACGAGACCTGACTTCTCACGCAGATCGCGGTAGAGCCACGAGGCATAGAAGCCACCGCCGAGGACCTGGTTGCCGAGCCTGAGCGCATAACGCTCGGGGCTCTCGCGCGTCACCGGAACCATCTCGGCGAGCTGCACGCCGTCCTGCACCGCGCTCCTGTCGGGCGTGTGCAGGCTGCCGGGCTTGTTGAGCGGCACGGCCCCGTAGTGCACGGGCGGCTTCGGGCCCTCGGCCAGCCAGCCGCCGAAGGTGCTCGACACCACCTGCATCGCTTCGGCCGGCGTGACGTTCCCCACCACGACGATCGTCGTCATGTCGGGGCGGTAGACCCGCTTGTAGTAGGCTTTCACCTTGGCGAGGGTGAGGGCCATGATGTTCTCGGGCTTCGGGTAGCGCAGCGACGGATCGCCCGGCGGCACGAGCAGCCGCTGCAGGCCGATGTCGTTGAGAAAGCCCGGCGAGGCGATCTCCCCGCGCCAATTGCCGGCCTGCTGGCGCTGCATGATCGTGAACGCCTGCCTCGTCAGCGCCGGATGCAGCTCGTTGGCGGCGAGCAGCTGCATGCCGCGGGCGAAGTATTTCGCCGGCACGTCGAGGGAGAACTGCGGCCCTGCGCTCTCCTCGGCGGTGATCGCATCCAGTGCGGCCTGGAACTGCAGCCGGTTCAAGTGCGCCGTGCCGAACTGAAACATGCCATCGAGCACGTCGCTCACGCCCTTCTGCCCGTGCGGGGATTCGAGGTCGGAGTTGGTCCGCACCAGACCCACCACCTGCACGGTGTCACTGACGGACTCCGGCTGCACCACCAGTCTCAGGCCATTCGGCAGCGTGTAGAGAT
>JAKAYU010000134.1 GCA_021809525.1 Pseudomonadota bacterium
ATCGGTCGCCGAAATCGAGGCAGCGGACGCATCGGACGCTGAGGGGCATCAGCTCAAGCGCACGCTCTCGGCCACGGCGCTCACCATGCTCGGTATCGGGGGGATCATCGGTACCGGGATCTTCGTACTCACCGGCGTGGCGGCGGCGCAATATGCGGGGCCGGCGCTGGTGCTCTCGTTCATCATCGCCGGCATCGGCTGTGCGTTCGCTGGGCTGTGTTACGCCGAATTCGCGGCGATGATTCCGGTATCCGGCAGCGCCTACTCGTACACCTACGCCACGCTCGGGGAGGGCGTCGCTTGGTTCATCGGCTGGAACCTGGTGCTCGAGTATCTGTTTGCGGTGGCGACGGTGTCGGTGGGCTGGTCGGGTTACGTCGCGCGCCTGTTGGGGACCTTTGGGTTGCACCTTCCCTACGCGCTTTCGCATGCGCCGTTCATGCAGGCTGCGCCCAACAGCTTCTCCGTAATGACCTCGGGCGCCATTCTCAACGTGCCGGCGGTGCTGATCGTGCTCGGGCTGGCGACGGTGTGTTATATCGGGATCAAGCAGTCCGCCGAGTTCAATACCGTCATCGTCACTCTCAAGGTCGCGGTGGTGGTGCTGTTCATCGTGCTCGGCATGGGCTTCATCCAGCATGCCAACTGGCATCCGTTCATTCCGGCGCCGACCGGTCTGCCAGACCAGTACGGCTGGAGCGGGGTGTTCACGGCCTCCGGGGTGATCTTCTTCGCGTACATCGGCTTCGATGCGATCTCGACCACGGCGCAGGAAGCGAAGAATCCGCAGCGCGACATGCCGATCGGCATTCTCTCGAGCCTCGTCATCTGCACGTTGCTCTATGTGGCGGTCTCGGCGGTGCTCACCGGGATGGTGAACTACAAGAACCTGAACGTCGCGGCGCCGATCGCGCTGGCGCTCGATACCTATCCGCAGCTGCGCTGGTTCAGCGTTCCAGTCGACCTCGGCGCGATTCTCGGCATGACTTCGGTCATGCTGGTGATGACCATCGCGCAGGCGCGAATCTTCTTCTCCATGGCGCAGGACGGGCTTCTGCCACCGGTGTTCGGACGCATCCACGCCAAGTTCCGTACGCCGTCCGTCGGGACGATCGTGACCGGCGTGACTGCGGCGGTGATCGGCGGCCTGTTTCCGGTCGATCTGCTCGGCGAGTTGGTCTCGATCGGCACCCTCATGGCCTTCGTCACGGTCTGCATTGGCGTGCTGGTCCTGCGCTATACGCGCCCGGATCTCGAGCGGCCGTTCCGCGTGCCGGTGCCGTGGCTCACATGTACCCTCGGGGCTGCGGTGTGCGGGTTCATGATCTACAAGCTGCCCGGCACCACCTGGGTGCGTCTGATCGTGTGGACGGCCATCGGCGTGCTGGTGTACGGTTTTTACGGCTATCGGCACAGCAAGCTGCGCACCAGGGTCGCCGAGCCCGTACGCTGAGCCGGAGGCGGCGCCGGAGTGCCCGCGCAGCGGGCTCCCGGCGCGCCGGCAGGCGTCACGGCACGCCAGGGCATTGACGATGGACAGAGCGCAGATCCGCATCGTATTGGTCGAGCCTTCGCATCCGGGCAACATCGGCGCCGTGGCACGCGCCATGAAGAACATGGGCCTCGAGCAGCTCGTGTTGGTCAGCCCGCGCCAGTTCCCGGACCCGGAGGCCACGGCCCGTGCCTCAGGCGCCGATGACATTCTCGCCCATGCGCGCGTGGTCGACTCGCTGTCCGCCGCGCTTGAGGGCTGCGGATTCATCGCGGCCACGACCTCGCGCGAGCGCGATCAGCATTTCCGGGTTGCGGACGTGCGCGCGGCGGCCGGGCGGCTGTTGCAGGAAAGCACTCGCGGCTGCGTGGCGATGCTGTTCGGCTCCGAGCGCGCGGGGCTGACCAACGAGCAGCTCGAGGCGGCGCATCTGCTGGTGCGCATCCCGGCCAGCGAGAACTACCCCTCGCTCAACCTCGCCATGGCGGTGCAGATCGTCGCCTATGAGCTGTTCCGCGCCGGCGGCGTGCGCATCGATCCGGCTCCCGCCGCCGGTCCGCTCGCCGATCCGGGTGAGCTCGAGCGCCTGTACGTGCACTTCGCGCAGGTACTCGAGGAAGTCGATTTCCGCGATCGCACCCAAAGCGGCACCCACCTGATGGCGCGCATCCGCCGCTTCCTGCAGCGTGCCGAGCTGGATCGCAACGAGGTCAATATCCTGCGCGGCTTCCTCACCGCCGTTCAGCGGCGCCGGCGGCGCGCCGGGGAGCGCGAGGAGCTCTGAGAGCGGCTCCCGCGGCAGACCTCGACCGTACGGTTCGGCCGCGCTCTGCGAGTGCCGAACGTGATGCGCTTCTCGGTTCGCCGGCGGGCAGTTTCGCTAGGGTGATGCGGCCTGCGCACGCGCGAAGCGAGTCCGCGGCGGCCGGACCGGCCGCTGCTGTGCGCACCGTGGAGGTCTCGTGTCTCGTCCATCCCACCTTTCCCCCGCCGCCCGGCGCTGGCCCGCGGCTGTCCTCGTGGCTCTGTTCGCCCTCGCCGCGCCCCTTCTGTCGGGCGTCGCGGCGGCCGCTCCGCGCTTCGCCATGGCGCTGCGCGCGGGCACCCCGGGGGTCGGATTGGACCTGGACTGGGGCTTCTCGCGACAGTGGGGGTTGCGCCTGGGCTACAGCGGATTCGATATCAATCATTCCCTGAGCACGAGCGACGTCGACTACCACGGCCGGCTCAAGCTCGGCATCGCCAGCGCATTGCTCGACTGGTACCCGTTCAAAGGTGTCTTTCACCTCACCGCCGGCCTCGCGTATGACGGCACCAAGCTTCAGGTCGTCGGCCAGCCGGCTCGGGGCGCGTACACGCTAAACGGCAACACCTACACCACGCAGCAGATCGGGTCGCTCACGGGAGAGGCGAAGTTCGCACATGCCGTCGGGCCTTATGTGGGCTTCGGCTGGGGCGATCCGGCCGGGCGCAGCGGCCGGGTGCATTTCCTGTTCGACATCGGCGCGATTTACGGCGGTACACCGCAGGTGACACTCACGGCACAGTGCGGCCCGGCCGCCCCGCCGGCAAGCCCCTTGTGCTCAGCGGCGCAGAGCGACTTGCTGGCCGAGCGGCAGCGGCTGCAGCACAAGCTCGAGGTCGTCGGCTGGTATCCGGTGGTCGACCTCGGGATCGCCGTGCGGTTCTGACCGGATCGAGGAGCCGGGGCTCAGTTTCCCGAGGCCAACCTCAGCGCGATCGCGTACGGACGTCCATTCACGGAGTGCAGCACCAGGCGATAGCCGCCGGCGGGCAGATGCAGGCCGGGCTGCGCCGGCGGCAGCGTGATGCTCGCCCGCGCCCCGACTTTCGCGGTGATGCCCGCATAGCCTGGTCCGAATTGGTTGTATTGATAGTCATTGACGAACGCGCTCGGCGGCAGCGCGGCCAGGGCGGCCCCATCCCAGTGCTCCACCGCGACGTTCGCCGGCCCGTACAGGTCTGCACGCACCACGTTCTCCGGCGCCGCAGGCGTGCCGGCGTCCAGATAGGCGGTGAAGCGCACACTGCCGTCGGAATTCAACCGGCCGGCCGAGAGACTGATGTGATGCGCGGCGGGGCTGACCGGACCGCCGTGAAACGGCGTCAGCACCGAGCCGCGGTAGTAGTTGTAGGTCAGCACGACGAACAGCACCGTGGCCGCGCCGCTGATCAGGCTCCAGCGCCTGAACCGGGGTGCGGGCCAATGGCCGCTGCCCAACCACTGGAACCATCGCGCGCTCGCGAGCTGCGGATGCCGGCCGAGCAGCCAGGCGTCGATCGAGTACGCACCGGCGCCGGCCAGGAACAGCGCCACGCCCATGCCGAAGTTGGCCGACGCCATGGTCCACTCGTCGATGCACGTCGCGCCCTGCCAGCCGAACAGTAGCATCAGCACGAAGCTCAGCCCGACCGTGACCAGCGCCGAGAGTCGGGTCATGAAGCCGACCAGCAGGAACAGTCCGAAGATCAGCTCAGCGGCGCTGAACACGATCACCCCGGCGTACAGCAGGGCGAAGTGGTGCAGCAGGTAGTCGACCACGTGGCCCATGCCGAGGATCGCCCCCGGCATGGCCGTCTGGAATTTGTTGGCCATCCAGCTGTGCGCGTGCGGATCAAGTTTCGCGGGGGCGTAGATGAAACGGCGGCTGCCGCCGCCCCAGTAGATCCAGCCCTGCACGAAGCGCACCGCGAGCAGCGCCAGCCCGAGCTGGCGCCACAGCCCGGAAGTGTCCGCGGCCGGTTCGTGCTGGAGGGTCGGTGAGGTCATGGTGTTCTCCGCGGGAAGTTGCCGATGCGCTGGGGTGCCTAGTGAACGCCGGCGGCCGGTTTGAACCCGTAGCGGGCGAAGATGCGTTGTGCCGTGGGTGAGCGCAGGAATCCGATCCAAGCGCGGCCCGCCCGCGGGTGCGGCGCACCACGCACCAGTGCAGCGGCGTACACCGCCGTGACATTCTGGGCGGCAGGAATGTCCACATGGCTGATCGGATGTCCGATCTGCTCCTGGAAGATCGCCTCGGACTTCCAGGTCACACCGGCATCGGCCAGTCCCTGCATCAGGAAGAGCGGAGTCTGGCGGTGATGGATGTGGGTCAGGATCGTCCGGCCATCGGCAACCTTGCTCACGTACACGGTATGCGCCAGCGCCGGTCCGCCCGCCTTGATCAAGGCCAGCCTGATCTGCCGCGCCACGCCTTCCCAGGCCGGATTGGGCATCACCAGACGCACGTCGGGCTTGCCGAGGTCGGCCAGTCCTGCGATATGCGCCGGATTGCCGGCCGGCACCATGATGGTCAGGTCGTTGGTGACGTAGGGCACGGCGGGCGAGACGAGCCGACCGGAGGCGATCTGGGCCTGCACCTTCTTCAGTCCCGCCGCGTACACGTCGGGTGCGATGGTGAAGGTGAGGTTGCCCGAAGTGAACGTGTTGCCGAGCTGCATCGCGCGAATCAGCAACCCCGGCGGCAGTGTCACGTAGAAGATCCGGCCGCGCAGCCGCGGGTGCTGCGCCTCGAACGCCTTCACGAGCGGCGCCATCGCGAAGTAGTAGTTGCCGCCGACGTAGATCACGAGCGCCGGATGGTTGAGGCTGCCGTGGAAGTCCGCCATGACGTCCACTTCAGGCACGGTGAATTGAAGGCCCTGTTTGAGCGCCGGGTTGTTCTGCCCGTGCGACCAGGGCGGGTAGAGCCGCTCTGCGTAACGCGGGGGTGTTGCCGGCTTGCCGAGGTCGGCGGCCCGGGCAGACCCGCAGAGGGTCGCGGCGAGCACGCAGCCCGCCAGCCAAGTCATGCGCAGCGGATGCATCGAAGTTCTCCTCTGCCGCCGCGGCGCGGCCGGAGCCTCGCCGCGGCGGCCGGGTAGTTACATGCGCACCAGGGCGTAGCCGCGGTTCTGCATGATGATCACCGTGGATAGCGCCGAGAGCGCAACGTGGATGTCAGGGTTCACCTCGGCCGGAGTGAAGTGCATGTCGCCGAGCGCGTTGCCGCAGACCAGCAGATCGACGCCGGCTTTGCGCAGCGTGGCGATGAGCGCGAGATTCGGGTTGGGATGGCCGAATTTCGCCTGGTAGGCCGCGGCGCTGAGCACGATCGGCGTGGCCGGTCCGTGGATGATCACGGCGAATCGCATGTGCTTCAGGGGCACGCCGGCGGCGGCAAAGATGTTGATCGTGCGCGCGATGTGATCGAGACCCGGGTTGACCTTGGTGGCCTGCGGCTTGCCCTGGGTCAGATCGAACAGCGCCTTGTAAGTCGCGCCGGCCGAGGGCCGCACGACAACACCCGGCCAGGTGTGCTCCGGCCCATAATGCTTGATCACCGGGTAATGCCAGAAACTGCTCGTCGGGGTGGCGGCGAAGGCGGCGCCCACCGCGGTGAGCCCGAGCGCCAGTGTCGAGAGCAATGCGGTTCTAATCTTCATGTTCGCGTCCTGTGTGAATGAGAGGATCGGTGCAGGCCGCCATGATTCAGCAGTTTCTAATATAAAGCAATTGCATATTTTGCGTTATAGCTATACATAAAAAGCATTCAGTTGCGGCCCAGCGCCTGAATCCGGGCTGGAGAGGAACGTGCGCCGGCCCCACAATGCCCTCCCTCAGGCGGCCCCGGTCGGTCGCCTCGCCGGCCCGGTGTGGGCTTCACTACCGATGAGCGCAAAGGACTTCGTCTACCTCGACTATGCTGCCACCACCCCGGTGGACCCATCCGTAATTGGCGCAATGACGCGCTCCCTGGCGGAGGAGGCCGGCTGCGGCAACCCGTCCTCGCTGCACCCCTTCGGACGCCGCGCCGCCGAGCGCATCGAGGCGGCGCGGACTGAGGTGGCCGCGCTGATCGGCGCGGCCGGCGAGGAGATCGTATTCACCTCCGGTGCCACCGAGTCCGACAACCTCGCCGTCCTTGGGGCCGCGCGCGCCCAGGCCGATCGGGGGCGGCACCTGGTGAGCTCGCGCATCGAGCACAAGGCGGGGCTCGATCCGTGCAAGCGCCTGGAGAAGGAAGGCTTTGCCGTCACGCTCGTGGGGCCGGAGCGGACCGGACGGATCGACCCGCGCGCGGTGGCCGAGGCGCTGCGCCCCGACACCGTGCTGGTGTCGGTCATGTGGGTGAACAACGAAATCGGCGTCATCCAGGACGTCGAGGCGATCGGCGCGCTGTGCCGCGAGCGCGGCATCCTCTATCACACTGACGCGGCGCAGGCGGCCGGGAAGCTTCCGATCGCCGTGCACGATCTGCCGGTCGACCTGCTGTCCTTCACCGCGCACAAGCTCTACGGCCCGAAGGGCATCGGGGCGCTGTACGTTCGCGCCGGGGTGCGTGCGCGGCTGCTGCCGCTGCTGTTCGGCGGCGGGCAGGAACGGGGTCTGCGACCCGGGACGCTGCCGACCCACCAGGTCGTCGGCTTCGGGGCGGCCTGTGCGCTCGCCCGAGCGGCGCTCGGGAGCGAAGGGCCGCGCCTCACGGCATTGCGTGAGCGTCTTTGGGAGCAGCTGCGTGCGATCGGCGGCGTACACCTGAACGGCGAGGGCGCACCGCGCGTGCCCGGCATTCTCAACGTGTCCTTCGAAGGCGTCGAAGGAGAGAGCCTGGTTGGCGCACTCGGGGAACTCGCCCTCTCGACCGGATCAGCCTGCAACTCCGCCTCCGGCGAGCCGTCCTACGTACTGCGCGCGCTCGGGCGCGACACGGAACTGGCGCAGAGTTCGCTGCGCTTCAGCTTCGGCCGTTTCACGGCGGCGGACGATATCGATGCAGCCGCGCGCGCCGTACGGCGCGAGGTCGAGCGTCTGCGCGCATCGTCGCCGGCAGCGGAACCCTGCGCGGCTTCGGCCGCCGACGAAGTGGTCGGTGAAGCCGGCGGTCCGGGTCGCGAGGTGTGGATCCGCTTCCGGCTGCAGGTCCGTGCCGGACGGGTCAGCGGCGTGACGCATCGGGTGTATGGATGCCCGCATACCATGGCGGCAGCGGCGTGGCTCGCCGCGCGCCTGCCCGGCCGCCCGCAGGCCGCGCTCATTCCCGGCACCCCGGCACAGTGGGCCGAGACGCTCGGGGTGCCCGCGGAGAAGCTCGGACGCCTGCTCACGCTCGAGGATGCGCTTCGCGACTGCCAGCGGCACTGGCCGAGGGTGTAGAATTATCCGGTCGGGTCCTCCTTCGCTACCGCCATGGCCATCTCGCTCACCGAATCCGCCGCACACCGGGTCCAGAACTTCCTCGCCGCCCGCGGGCACGGCCTCGGGCTGCGCCTCGGGGTGCGCAAGACCGGCTGTTCCGGTTTCGCCTATGTCGTCAACTACGCCGACGAGCAGCACCCGAACGACGTGGTCTTCGAGGACCGCGGGGTCAAAGTCTTCGTCGACCCCGAGAGTCTGCCGCTGATCGACGGGACGACCGTAGATTTCGTCAAGCAGGGGCTGAACGAGGCGTTCCGCTTCCGCAACCCGAACATCAAGGGCGAATGCGGCTGCGGCGAGAGCTTCTCCGTTTGACCGGCCGTGCGTCCCGGGGGCGGAATTCCGTAAAAAGGCGTGTCCAATCCGCCACTTCGGCGTGGCTCGCTAAATTGCCTCCCGGCGGGATCACCGGGTAGACTGTAACGCTTGATGCCGGTCGGCCGGCCGTTCCTGCGGGGGCGGGCGGCAGCGGCATATTCCATTCAGCATTCAGCTCCCGAAAGGTCAATCCGAATGGCGCTCGAGCGCACTTTGTCTATCGTCAAACCCGACGGCGTCGCCCGCAATCTCATTGGAGAGGTGTATCGCCGGTTCGAATCGGCGGGCCTCGCCATCATCGCCGCCCGCATGATGCGGCTGTCCGAGCGCGAGGCGGAAGGCTTCTACGCCGTGCACCGCGAGCGGCCCTTCTTCAAGGATCTGGTGCGCTACATGACCTCCGGACCGGTCATGGTCCAGGTGCTCGAGGGCAACAATGCGATCGCGCGCCACCGTGAAATCATGGGCGCCACCGATCCGAAGAAGGCTGCGCCCGGAACCATCCGCGCCGACCTTGCCGAGAGCATCGAGCGCAACGTAGTGCACGGGTCGGACGCCGCCGAGACCGCCGCGCGCGAGATCGCCTATTTCTTCAGCGTCACGGAGCTGCAGCCCCGCGGCTGAGGCTGCCCCGAAGCCCATGAGCGAGCTCGCCACGACCACGAATCTGCTGGGACTGCCCCGCAGCGAGCTCGAGCAGTTCGTGGCGCAGCTCGGCAGCAAGCCATTCCGGGCGCGCCAGCTGATGCAGTGGGTGTACAAGCGCGCCGAGCCGTCGTTCGAGCGCATGACCGACCTCGCCAAGTCGTTCCGCGCCGAGCTCGCGGCGCGCGCCTGCGTGCGCGCGCCGGAGATCATTACCGAGCAGCGCTCCGCGGACGGTACGCGCAAGTGGCTGCTGCGGGCCGACGGCAGCCAGGCGTTCGAGATGGTCTACATCCCCGAGCCCGATCGGGCAACGCTGTGCATCTCCTCGCAGGTCGGCTGCGCACTCGACTGTGCGTTCTGCTCGACTGCCCAGCAGGGCTTCAACCGCAATCTGACCACCGCCGAAATCGTCGGTCAGGTGTGGCTGGCGAACCGCGAACTCGCCGGCACCGTCGCCGACCTCGCCCGCGAGCGAGCCGTCACCAACGTGGTGCTGATGGGCATGGGCGAGCCGCTCGCCAACTTCCGCAACGTCGTTCCGGCGCTCGATATATTGCTCGATGACTTCGGGTTCGACCTGTCGCGGCGGCGAGTGACGCTGTCGACCTCGGGGCTGGTGCCGCAGATCTACAAACTCGCCGAGCACAGCAACGTGGCGCTCGCCGTCTCGCTG
>JAKAYU010000135.1 GCA_021809525.1 Pseudomonadota bacterium
CGTATCGGCTCGGCAAACTGCACCGCAAGCACTATGCGGCGATCGGCGAGCCGGACCGCTTCACGCTGAAGTTCGTCAAGCAGGACGGCCCCTGAGCGGCGCGCGCGCCGCCGTTACCACATCTCGCGCAGCCGCGCGCCCGCGTCGAGCGTCGGTTCGAGCGCCGCTGCCGCCGCGCCGCCCTCCGGCGCACCCACCGCGGGCGTGCCGGTCGCGAGGTGCTCGAGCACCGACCTCGTGAGAAACCGGCTGCGTCCCCCATAGACGTGCGCGTCGCCGTGGCGATGCTGACCCGTCACGTAGAACTTCAGCGGTGCGAACAGCAGCAGGTCGTTGCGCGCCCGTGTCAGGGCGACGTAGAAGAGCCGCCGCTCTTCCTCGAGGAGCGCGGTGCTGCCGGCGGCGAACTCCGAGGGGAAGCTGCCGTCGACGACGTTCAGCAGATACACCGTGTCCCACTCCATGCCCTTGGCGGAATGCACGGTCGAGAGCACCAGGTAGTCCTCGTCGAGCGTCGGCGGACCGGCCAGGTCCGAGGCGGCCGACGGCGGGTCGAGCGCCAACTCGGTGAGGAACCGCTCGCGCGAGGCGTACTGCGCCGAGAGGATCTCGAGCTGCTCCAGATCGCCGCTGCGGGTGTGCACCTGCTCGTAGAGCCGCTCGAGGTGCGGCTGGTACCACTGGCGCGCCCGCTGCACCTGCCCCGTCCACGGCCGGCGCGGATCGGCGAGCTCGAGCAGCACCTCGAGCAGCCCCGGCCAGTGCTCGGCTGCGCCCGCAGGCGGCGTGAAATCCGCAAGCGCCCCAAGCGCGCCGCCGGCGCGCTCGAGGTGATCGAGCGCACGGCGGGCGTTGACAGGGCCCATGCCCGCAAGCAGCTGCAGCGTGCGAAACCCCGCGAGCGCGTTGCGGGGATTGTCGGCCCAGCGCAGCAGAGCGAGCAGATCCTTCACGTGGCCCGCCTCGAGAAAGCGCAGACCGCCGTATTTGACGAACGGGATGCCCCGCCGGCTCAACTCGATCTCAAGCACATCGCTGTGGCTGGAGGAGCGGAACAGCACCCCCTGGCGCTTCAAGGGCACGTTCGCCTCGCGGCGCTTGAGCACCTCGGCGCACACGCACTCGGCCTGCTGACGCAGATCGGCCACGGTGATGAGCTCGGGGCGTGCGCCTGCGCCGCGCTCGGCCCTGAGGTCCTTGCGGAACTGGCGCGGCGCCTCGGCCATCACGGCGTTGGCCAGATCGAGGATCGGCTGGGTGGAGCGGTAATTGCGCTCGAGCGTGATCACCTGCGCGTGCGGCGTGAAGCGCTGCGGGAACGCCAGGATGTTCTCCACCGAGGCGGCGCGGAACGAGTAAATCGCCTGCGCATCATCCCCCACCACCGCAACGCCCGCGCCGTCGGGCTTGAGCGCCTGCAGAATGTCGGCCTGCAGCGTGTTGGTATCCTGGTATTCATCGACCAGCACGTGGTCGAACTGCCCGCCGACGAGCGTGGCGAGGCGCGCATCGCTCATCATGACGTGCCAGTAGAGCAGCAGATCGTCGTAATCGAGGAGGCCGTCGCGCTGCTTGCGCTCGAGGTAGGCGCGATACAGCCGCGTCAACTCCTCTTCCCAGCGGGCGCACCAGGGAAACTGCTCCTCGAGCGTCGCGCGCAGCGGCCGCCGGGTGTTGACCCGATGGGAATAGATCTGCAGACAGGTATCCTTGCGCGGGAAGCGCTGCTCCTTGTGCGCGAAGCCGAGCTCCTGGCGCAGCGCATCGAGCAGGTCGGCCGCATCGCCGCGATCGAGCACGGTGAACTGCGGATCGAGCCGCAGCGCGGCCGCGTAATGACGCAGCAGCCGGTTGCCGACCGAATGGAACGTACCGCTCCAGCTGAGCCGCTCGAGAACGGCCCCGCCCGAGGCGGCGCGCACGATGTCGGCGGCGCGGCGGCGCATCTCGGCCGCGGCGCGCCGCGTGAACGTCAGCATCAGGATGCGGGCCGGGTCGACGCCGTTCAAGATCAGATGCGCCACCCGGTGCGCCAGCGTGTTGGTTTTACCGGTGCCCGCCCCCGCCACGATCAGCAGCGGACCTGAGCGCACGCCCCGGCCAGGCACGGGCTCGCCGAAGGACGCCGCCCGGCGTTGCGGCTCGTTGAGCCGGGCAAGATGGGACACACTCGACATCACTGGCGGGGACTATACGGAATCGGCTGCAGCCCCGCCACGCGGCGGCGGCGCTGCGGCGCCATACAGCGCGGCGGGGCCAGGAGCGCTGGATGGATCCGCGCGCTTCAGGCCTCGGCGCGCGCCGCCACGGAATCGACGCCGCAGTCGAGCAGGCGCTGGCGGACGTCCGCTTCCGCCGCAGCGAAATCCACCTCAGCGTCCGTAGTCTCGTGGCGCGGCAGGTGACAGTCGCCAAAGTCCACAGCCAGTCCGGTGGCCGCGAGGATCCGGGCATGCACGCCGGCGCGATACGCCGCGGACGCCGAGAGCCGATCCACATCGAGCGACAGATCGGCCGCCTGCGCCGCCGCCGCCTGCGAGAGCAGCTGGACGGCAAGGAACACCCGGTAAGACAGCGCATCGCCGCACGCACCCATCCTCGAGCGCAGCGCATCGATCTGCCGGCGCACGTCCCACGCCCGCCACGGTGGCCGCGGCACACCGAGGCTCTCGGCGAACCGCCCCGCGGGGGAATCCGCCGGGGCGAGCGCCAAGATCAGAAAGTGACACACCTCGAAATACGACAGCGGCTCCGCGCCGCGGTAGCTGCGGCAGGAGAGCCATTGCTGGCGCGCCGCACGCCGCAGCACGATGTGATAGCCCCCGAGCGCCGATTTCATCTGCGCGGCGCGCGCCAGCGAGCGGGAAAAGCCCAGCACCGGCACTGTCTCGCGCCGGTGGGCGTGCTCGATCAGGCGGCGCAGATACGCGGCCTCGCGACAGGCCTCGCCACGCGGGAAATACCCCGCCAACGCGAAGGACTGGTGATACCCCGGCACGCCGCGCAGCACGGGCCGCAGCAGCGGCCGGTACTCCGTCCGGTACGGCGCGCCGAGCGCCGGATGACGGGAGCGCCAGTCCCGCTTGCTTTCACGGTCGATGCGCCTGGAGGACAGCGCCGAGAGGTTCTCAGCGAAAGGCTCATAGAAGCACGTGGTGCTCTGCAGCGCCCGGAAGCGGCTCCAGACGTACGTGCTGGCGCACCGCCAGCCGGCGTGCAGGAATACGACATTTTGTGGGGCAAAGGCCGCGGACGGCGCACTGAACTTGCTCACGCGGCTATTATCGCATGAGCCGCTGTGACAAACTGTAAGCGCTCGCCCGCATCGGCTCACGATGCTACCCTCGGGCCATGCAATCCCCGAAGCAGACGGTGCATTACCGCGGCCGCATCATCTCGGTCACCACCGATGAGGTGCGCCTGCCGAACGGTCACGAGGCCACTCTCGAGGTCGTGCACCACCCGGGCGGCGCCGTAGCGGTTGCGGTCGATACCGCGCAGCGCGTGTGCCTGCTGCGCCAGTACCGCTACGTGGCAGGCGGCTGGCTGTGGGAGCTGCCGGCCGGCAAGCTCGAGCCGGCCGAGCCACCGCTCCTCACCGCGCAGCGGGAACTCACCGAGGAGGCCGGCGTGCGCGCTGCACACTGGCGGAGCCTCGGCACGTACCTGAGCTCCCCGGGGGTGTTCAGCGAAGTGCTGCACCTGTTTCTCGCCACGGATCTCGAGCCGGCACGCGCCGCGCACGAGCCCTCCGAGGTGATCGAGGTGCACTGGATCGCCTTCGAGGAAGCCTGCGGCTGGGCCGAGCGCGGAGAGATCCGCGACGGGAAAACCGCGCTCGGACTGCTGCGCGCGCGCTACGCGCTTGCCGCCGATGGGGCGAGCGGCCGGCCACGCTGATCCACAGCAAGTCTGCCGGCCACGGCAGCGCACGTCAGGCCAGCCGCTCGATATGCGCCCGCTTGCGCGCGTTCGTGTAGCGGTAGAACCGGCGCAGCTCGGCGAGCACCTCACCCTCGGTCCGGCCGCGCGAGCCGTGCAGCAGGTGCTCGAGCCGCCGGCAGAAGCGCTCGGCATAGCCGCTTGCATGCCGGTACAGCTCCTCCCGGCCGTCGGCGAGACGCGGGTCGATGCGCGAGCGATCGAACAGCAGACGGCGCAGCTCCGCGGGAAAGTGCTCCGGGCTCTGCCGGCGCATCAGCCAGTAGCTGGCCACGTACTTGTCGACCTCCGCCTGCATCTCGAGCTCGAGCAGCGACACCGGGCGATCGAAGCTCGCGTTCCAGGCGAGATACAAGAAGTGGCTCACGCCCTCGAGCGCCGTCCACCAGTCCGCGACGTTGCGCTCGTGCAGACGCACCATCGGATCCTCGCGCCCGAGCCGCTCGAGCAGCGCCGGGTCGAGGTACAGCGACATCGCCATCTCCTCGCCGCTCTGCGCGACGATGAGGTCCTCCGCGCTGAGGCGCGCGCGCACCTGCGGCGGCAGGCACGCCCGGTCGGTGACCAGGAAGTCGTACACGTCGTAGGCGACGCCCAGATCGTAGATGCCGCCGATCAGCTGCTGCAAACGCCTCAGGAGCATGGGGCTCAGTGCAGCGCGCCGCGCGCGGCTCCCGGATGAGCGGCCGGCTCGACGCCCAGGCGCTTCAGCAGCGCGTAGCTGCGCCGGCTGCCGGTCTTCAGCCACAACTCGTAGAGCCGCAGGACGTCCTCGTGCGAGTGCGTGTAGCCTGCCTCGCTGAGCTCGTTGAGCGCATCGACCATGGGCTGGAACTTCTCGGCGAGCTCGGCAAACACCTGCCCGAGCACGCTCGCGCGACGGCTCGCGCCGGCCGCGGCGAGCCGTCGCGCGAGCGTGCCGTAGGCGCACCCGCCCATGGCAATGTGATAGTCGATGTCGACCAGCTTGCGTGCAAAGCCACGCGCGAAGAATCCGGCGATGAACAGCGACACGTCCCCGAGCCGCTGCAGGCCGCGCTCACGCTCGCTCCGGCTGTGCGCCTCGAGGGCCTCCGAGAGCATCAGCACCAGCGGCTTGACGCGCAGCCCCTCTGCGGTCTGCTCGAACAGCGCCTCGGAGCGGGCGAACAGCGTCAGCAGGTTCACCACGTAGTGCTCGGTCTGATCCTCGAGCGCGAGACGCTGGTTGGCGAGCACGCCGTGCAGCGCGTCCTTGAAGTATTCCTTCAGACTCACGACCGGCTGGACTTTGCTCGACATGGATGGCGTCACCTCCCGCACGGCACTCTGTCAGTGACAGCGGCCGGGCGTACTCCAAGTTGACCACACACGGCGCGAAAAACCGCGAACCGGTACGCATTTTAGCGGGCATTTTCACGGCGTTGCCACGGGCACCGCTGGCAGCGAGGCAGCGAGAGTGCTGATAGCGCGGCGGCGTGCGCTCACCGCCAGAGCGCGCGGTAGGACAGACCAAGCTTCATGATCCGCTCAAGCAGAGTGCGGTACTTGATGCCGACGGCGAGCGCCGACTCGGCGAAATCCTCCCCCTCCTGCAGGTTGGGGTTGGCGTTGGCCTCGAGCGCATACACGCGCCCGTCGGGGGTCAGCCGGAAGTCCATGCGCGCATAGCCTGAGAGGCCAAGCACCCGGTAGATGCGGCGCGAGAGCTTGTCGAGCTGCGCTTCGACGGCGCCCGGCAGATCCGTCGCCTTGTGGGTGGTGATCCCGTAGCGCTCGCGGTATTCGTGGTCCCACTTGACCTTGCGCGTGGCGATCATCGGCAGCGATTCGGGCATCGAGCCGAACACCATCTCCCACACCGGCAGGCGCAACAGACGGTCGTTGCCGAGCACCCCGACGTACAGCTCCCGCCCCGGTATGTACTCCTCCACCAGCGCATCCGAGCCGATCTGTTCGTACATGAACTCCACCCGCTCCCTCAGCCGCGGCAGATCCTCCACCACTGAGGACTGGGCGATGCCGAGCGAGGCGTCCTCGGTAGCCGATTTGACGAACAGCGGGAAGGTGAGCTTGCGCGCGGTGCGCACTGGTGTGCCGCGGCGGAACACCTCGAAGCGCGGCGTCGGAATGCGATGGTAGGCGAGCAGCTGCTTGCTGAGCGGCTTATCACGCGAGAGCAGCAGCCCGCGCGGATTGCACCCGGTGTACGGCTGGCGCAGCAGCTCGAGGTACGCCACCACGTGCTGATCGTAGGTGACAATGCCGTTGAATTCCTCCAGCAGGTTGAAGACGATGTCCGGCTTCCACTCGGCGATCGCCACGCGCATCTCGGTCAGGCTGTCGAGCACCCCGAGACAGCGCACGTCGTGGCCGCTGCGGCGCAAGGTCGTGGTGACATTGTACTCGGTCCGCCACTCGTCGATTTCCTTCTCGGTGTGTCCCGCGAGGCTCTTCGGGGGCACCAGGCTCGAGTGCATCACGACCAGCGTGCGCAGTTTCTTCATAGAAATATATGCGGCGTTTCACCCTGCGAATACAGGGATGCCAGCCGTTCCAGCAGCCAGCGGGAAACATTCACGGCATCGCGGCGGCTGCCGCGCACGTACAGTTGCAATGCCTCGCTCCGGTCGATCATCATGAGCATGATCTCCCGCACACTATAGCTCGGCAGTCCGAGCTCGCGCGACACGGCGTTGATGAGCGAGCGCTGATGCGCGCGCAGCACGGTGGCGGCCCGCGCGGCGTTCCTGCGCGGCCGCTCCTCGCTGAACAACCACGCCAACAGCCCCTCGACCATGCTGCGGCGGTACTGTCGGTAACGCGCCACCTTGCGTCGGTAGTGTTCTTCGAGCGTGCGCGTGTTGGTATCGACGGGCTCCACGCGATCGCGGTTGCGCACCGGGGCGGCTTTGCTGCGCACTTCGTCCATCAGCTGATCGACCACGTGCAGCTTGCGCACGGCCGGCCAGTCGGCGTAACGCGTGCGCCATGCCGAACGCGGCGTCAGCCAGACGGCGAAGGTCTCGGCGAAATCCTCGGTGGGATGTGCCTGCGCATACCAGTCGCCGAGGTGGTGCACGTAACGGCGGCTGCCGGGCCGAGCCCGGTAGCGGTCGGGGTAGCGGCGCGAGGCCGGGCCGAAGGTCTCGCGCCAGCGCTTGCGGCGGCGCAGCCGATAGGCGTTGTCGATGGCATGTCCGGCCTCGTGGCGCAGGATGCGCATGAACCAGCGCGCATTACCGCCTTCTGCCTCGCCCATGATGCTGCGTTCCAGGCGCATCAGGCGCGGGTGGGCCAGATAGAACGGCACGGCGATGCCCGGCACGCCGTCCGGCGTGAACCACTCTTCGGAGAACCAAACGTGCGGCCGGAAGCGCAGGCCGCGCGCCGCGAGCTCCTCGTACAGGCGCTCGACGCCGCGCTCGATGGCCGAGTTCTGCACGCTCAGGTGCAGATCGCGGAAGCGCAGCTGCAGCAACTCCTCATCGCTCAGACGAGCCCACTCGGCGACCCGCCGCCTGCCGCGCGGCGCGCTCATCGGCACAACCTCGCCTGCCCGGGGAAAGCGCACTGCATGTGCGGGGAGCTTAACAGCACGGGCGCGCCGCTTCAGCCCATCTGCACCAGCGCATGGGCGAGCAGCCGGTCGGCAAAGGACTCGATCAGCGGGGCGCGCAGCAGCGCGGCGCGCCAGGGCGCGGGAATACCGCTCGCCCCGTAGAACGCCCCGGCGAGCTGCCCGCAGGCCGCAGCGGTGACGTCCGAGTCGCCGCCGAGATTGGCCGCGTGCAGCACCGCCTGGCGGAAATTGCCGGTCACCGCAAAGGCCTCGAACGCGCCCGCAAGGGCCTGCACGACGCCCTTGCCGGCACTTTGTGCGGGCGCGGCGCTCTGCTCGGCGAGAATGCGCTCCTTCGGCTCGCCACCGAGCGCCGCAAGCAGCGCGCGCGCCAGATCGGCGCACGCCGCGAGCACGGCGCCGACCTGGCAGGTGGTACGCGCCGCCTCGCTCGCGAGGCGTACCGCCTCCCCGGGGGCGGCGAACCCGAACAGCACCGCGCTCGCGACGCGCGAGAGCGGCTCCGGATCGAGCTGTGCCGGGTCGTGGGAGCCGGAAAACGGCTGCTGCCGCCAGTGGGCCGTGGCGAGCGCGCGGGCGGTGCTGGCGGTGATCCCGACGCACTGGCCGGTGGCTGACAGATGCCCCTCGCGCTGCCAGCGCCGGTAGCGCTCGACCTGATCGGCCGGATCGAATCCGTCGCGCTCGAGCAGACTCTCGGCCAGGCACAACGCCATGGCCGTATCGTCACTCCAGCCGCCCCGCGGCAGCGCGAACGGCCCGCCGCCGAGCAGGTCGGCAACGGGCGCAAAGGTGCCGGGACGGCGGTACTGGGTCGCCGCCGCCACCGCATCGCCCACCGCGAGTCCGAGCAGCGCGCCGAGGAAACGCTCACGCAGCGCCCGCGCGGCGGCGAGCGCCGCCGGATCGAGCAGCGGGTCCGGGCCTGCGGCATCCTGCGGCGTCGCGGACAGCGCAATCCGCCGGGCAGACCAGGTGCGCACGTACTCGCTCTGCGCGGCCGTCTCCGGGATGCGCGCCCAGTCCCTGGATCGCTCCGACTGAGGCCACAGGCGCGCGAGCTCCTCGAGCGCCTGCTCGCCGGTGAGCCCACGCTCGACCAGCAGGCACCCGATCACCGTCGCGCTGCGGCCGATGCCGGCGCGGCAGTGCACGTAACAGGGCTTGCCCGCCGCGAGCGACTCGTGCAGGCAATCGAGGATCTCGCTCATGTGTTCGCGCCGCGCGGGCAGCCCGTGATCCGGGATCGGCTTGCGGTAATACTCGATCGCGAGCGGCAGCGCATCGTCGTAGCCGCCGATCTCTCCCGGCTCGGTCACATCGAGGATGACCCGGATGCCGGCGGTGCGCAGCCAGGTCAGCCGCTCGCGAGTGGCCTGTGAACTCGCCCCCGCGGGATGCTCACCGGCGAGCAGCCATCCAGGGTAGACCCAGTAAGCGTTGAGGGGCAGGGGCGCGGAAGGCAGGTCCATGCGGCGATGCGTCAGGCGACCTCGCAGGTCTCAGCGAGGCATGCCTCCTCGGCCGCCGTCATCGGCCGGATGCGCCGCGCCTCGAGACCCGTGAAGTCGAACAGCCGCGTGTCGGCGAGCGTGCCCGGCTCGACGTGCCGCAGCGCGGTGAAGATGCTCTCGATGCGCCCCGGGTAGGCCCGCTCCCACTGCGCCAACATGCGCTTGACGGCCACGCGCTGCAGATTGTCCTGCGAGCCGCACAGCCTGCAGGGAATGATGGGAAAGCGCCGGCCGCGGGCGTAGCGCTCGATGTCCCGCTCCGCGACGTAAGCGAGCGGGCGGATCAC
>JAKAYU010000008.1 GCA_021809525.1 Pseudomonadota bacterium
ATGCAGCGAACGATCCTGCTTGCCGTGCTGGGCGCGACCGCCGCTCTGTTCGCCGGTTGCGCCACCACGCCGCCGGCGATCGCGCCGACGCCCCGCACGGCCGGTGCGCCGGTGCCGCCGCATCGCGGCGGCGTGCGCCGGCCAGCGGAGCTGGCGCCGCCGGTGCGCTCGCTGAGGCACACGAGCATCGCTTTGCTGCTGCCGCAGACCGGGCCGCTTAGCGGCGCGGCGCAGAGCGTCCGCGACGGGTTTCTGACTGCGTACTATCAGCTGCCACCCCTCGAGCGGCCGCAGGTGCGCATCTACGACACGGCCGGGCCGGCCTCGATCGCGAGTCTCATCGCGCGCGCGCAGCGCGCCGGAGCTGATTTCATCATCGGGCCGCTGCTGCGTCCGAACGTCGAGGCCGCGGCGGCTGACCGCGCGCCTCGACCGCCCATGCTTGCACTCAACTTCCTGCCAGGCGGCGCGCAGGGGCCGCCGCAGTTCTTCCAGTTCGCGCTCTCACCGACTGCCGAGGCGCGGCTGGTGGCCAAGCGGGTGCTTGCCGACGGACACCGGCTGGGCGTCGCGATCGTGCCGGAGGACCAGTTCGGCACGCGCGTGCTGAAGGCGTTCACGCAGCAGTTCCAGGCCGGCGGCGGGCGATTGCTCGCCACCACACGCATCGACCCGTCGGCGACGGACTATTCCGGGCCGATCGAGCGAGTGCTGCTGATCCGCCAGAGCCGGGAGCGGCTGCAGCGCCTGGAGCAGCTGCTCGGCATGCCGCTTGCGTTCGTCCCGCGCCGCCGCGCGGACCTCCAGTTCATCTTCGCGCCGGCGCCGGCGCGGATCGAGCGGATGCTCGAGCCGCAGCTGCGCTTCTACTACGCCAACGGTGTACCGACCTATTCGACCTCGGACGCCTTCGCGCCCGATCCGACCGCGAATCAGGATCTCGACGGCCTGAGGTTTCTCGACATGCCCTGGATGCTGGGTGATCCGCTCGCCAATGCGGTGCATGCGGTCACCGAGCGAGCCTGGCCGGCTGGTGGCCCGGACCAGGGGCGGCTGTTTGCATTCGGGTTCGATGCGTATCACCTCGCGGTGGCCCTGTTCGTGCGCGGTGTGGCACCGGGCTCGCTCGAGCTGAACGGATTGACAGGTCGGCTGCGCATCGATGGGGACGGACGGGTGCATCGTTCGCTGCTGTGGGCGCGGCTGCAGGGCGGTCAGATCAAGATCCTGCCGGGCCAATGAGCCTGCCGGCCGTCGGATCCGGCCCGCCGCGGGCGGCGCGCAGGGATCAAACATCCGTTGGCGTCCGGCGACAGCGTGCCGACGGACGATGCG
Organism: Pseudomonadota bacterium; assembly: GCA_021809525.1. Taxonomy (GTDB): domain Bacteria; phylum Pseudomonadota; class Gammaproteobacteria; order Steroidobacterales; family Steroidobacteraceae; genus 13-2-20CM-66-19. Next base: position 1,336 of record JAKAYU010000008.1, read on the forward strand.
CAGCTAATCCAGTAGATAAACTTCCTACCACAACCTTCTGATTGCAAAGCGTAATAGCGAAAATCCACTTGTTGGCGAGCCGCGTGCATTCGACATAACTCAACGCCAATATGACGTTTTCTTGCTAATTCAATTGACATAGCGCACCCGCGATTCCTATAGTGGTACGAAGTGGGATGGAGTGGGAGAGGATGGGTTAAGTCCTCGCTCGGAGTCCATGTTTCGCGGCGCTACCAAAATCACCCTGGACGACAAAGGCCGGATGGTCATGCCCACCCGTTATCGGGAGCAGATCACCGAGCGCGCCCAGGGAAAACTGGTGGTCACCGTGGACCGGGACCGCTGCCTGCTCATTTATCCCCTGCCCGAGTGGGACCTGATCGAGTCGAAGCTGATGAGCCTGCCGACGCTGCACGCCCAGGCGCGCCGCCTGCAGCGGCTGATGGTCGGTCACGCCACCGATCTGGAGCTCGACGGGCACGGGCGGATTCTGCTGCCGCCGGAGCTGCGCGAGTTCGCGGGCCTCGAGCGGTACGGGATGTTGATCGGTCAGGGCAACCGGTTCGAGTTGTGGAACGAGTCGCGCTGGGGCGAGCGGCTCGACGAGTGGTTGAAGACGGAGGAAGCCGCCACCGACCTGCCCTCGGAGCTCGACTCGCTGGCGCTGTGATGCGCGGCGGGCCGCCGCACTCGAGCGCGGCGCGGCAACGAAGGCGGAGCATGTGCGCCATGGTGTGGCGGAGCGGAATTCAGTTTGCGCGGTGCAGGGCCGCCGGGCGGACGAGATGGACGGGATGGCCGGGAATGCGCGCCGCGACGGGACGCGGATGCGTGGGGTGTTCGAGGTTGGAGAGCTGGGCACGGCCCATGAGTAGAGCACTGCGGGGGGTCGTTCGCGGCCGCTTCCATCGTGGTTGAGCACATCCCGGTGCTGGCCACAGAGGCGATCGCGGCGTTGGCCCCCGAGGCGGACGGCTACTATGTCGATGCGACGTTCGGGCGAGGCGGTCATACGGCACTCCTACTCCAGGCCTTGGGTCGAGAAGGCCGCGTGCTCGCGCTCGATCGTGACCCTGCGGCCATCGAAGCGGGCCGGGCGCGCTTCGCCGGCGAAAGCCGCCTCACGCTGGTGCACGCACCGTTCTCCGACCTCGCGGCGCTCGTGCCGGCTCATTCGGCCCACCGCGCGTGCCGCGGCATTCTGTTCGACCTCGGGGTGTCCTCGCCGCAGCTTGACGAGCCGGCGCGCGGATTCAGCTTTCGCGCCGACGGCCCTCTCGATATGCGTATGGATCCGACGCGCGGGGAAGCGGTGTCCGCGTGGCTCTCGCGCGCGAGCGTTGACGAGATTCGGGAAGTGATCGCCACCTACGGAGAAGAGCGGTTTGCGCGGCGTGTCGCGCAGGCGATCGTCACGGCGCGCGAGCAGACGCCGCTGACGCGCACGGGACAGCTGGCGGAGCTCGTCGCACGCGCAGTGCGCACGCGCGAGCCGGGCAAGCATCCGGCGACGCGCACGTTTCAGGCGCTGCGCATGTATATCAATGACGAGCTGGATGAGATCGAGCGGGGCCTCGCGGCGGCACTCGAGGTGCTCGCGCCCGGCGGCCGGCTCGCGGTGATCAGCTTCCACTCGCTCGAGGACCGGCTGGTCAAGCGCTTCATCGAGCGGCATTCTCGGCTCGATCCGGCGCTGGCCGACCTGCCCTCGGTGCCGGCTCACCTCGCGCCGCGCCTGCGGCGCATCGGCAGCAAGACCCGCCCGCAGAAGGCCGAGACGGCGCGCAACCCCCGTGCCCGCAGTGCCCTGCTGCGCATCGCCGAGAAGATCGCATGAGGGCCCGGCGCGCCACATTCGCCCTCGCCTTCAGCGTGCTGTGGGTGGCGGTGCTCGCCTCCGGCGTCGGCGCGGTCTACTGCCGCTACCGCGCGCGCGAGCTGTTCATCCACCTCGAGCAGCTCAGCCGCCAGCGCGACAATCTCGACATCCAGTGGGGGCAGCTGCAGCTCGAGGAGAGCGCCTGGTCGACGCACGCGCTCATCGAGAGCGTGGCGCAGAACAAGCTGCACATGAAGATGCCCCCGCCAAAGGACATCGTGGTCGTGCGCCCATGAAGTCCCGCCGCGTCCGCCAGCGCGCGCCCGCCTACCGGTGGCGGGCCTATTTCCTGCTCGGCGTGCTCGCCGTGCTCGGGCTGGGGCTCGTCGCCCGCGCCGTGGACCTGCAGCTCGTCGACTACCAGTTTCTCTCCCAGCAGGGCGACGCGCGCTTCACCCGCATCGTGACCATCCCGGCGCACCGCGGCGTGATCACGGATCGTTACGGTGAACCGCTCGCGGTAAGCACCCCCGTCGATTCGGTGTGGGTCAATCCCCGCCAGATCATGCAGGGCGAGGATCGGGTCCCGCGCCTCGCCCAGGCGCTGCACCTGAACGCACCGACGCTGCTGCGCGACATCGGCAGCAACCTCAATCTCGATTTCCTGTACGTTGCGCGCCAGCTGCCACCCCCGCAGGCGCTCGCCGTCAAGGCGCTCGGCATCCCCGGGGTCTACCTGGCACGCGAGTACCGCCGCTACTACCCGGCCGGCGAGGTGACCGGTCAGCTGATCGGCTTCACCAACATCAACGACCAGGGGCAGGACGGCCTGGAGCTCGAGTACAACTCCTGGCTGACGGGCCTCGACGGCGAGAAGCGCGTCATCGAAGACCGCTATGGGCGCATCGTTCAGGACGTCGACAGCATTCGCCCGGCGCGTCCGGGACGCGATCTGGTGCTCTCGATCGACATGCGCATCCAGTACCTCGCCTACCGGGCGCTGAAGGCGCAGGTCGAGGCGCAGCGGGCGAGTTCGGGCAGCATGGTGGTGATCGATGTCGACACCGGCGAGGTGCTCGCCATGGTCAACCAGCCGGCGTTCAATCCGAACGATCGCTCGCAGCTGCTGCCAAACCTGTACCGCAACCGCGCCATCACCGACACCTTCGAGCCGGGCTCCTCGATCAAACCGTTCTTCATCGCCGCCGCGCTCATGAGCGGCCAGTACGACAGCCACAGCATCATCAACACCTCGCCCGGCTACATCAAGGTCGAGGGGCACATCTTCCGCGACGAGACCGACCTCGGGCCGATCGGCATCTACACCGTCCTCGCCAAGAGCTCGAACGTCGGCATGGCCCACATCGCCCTGTCGCTCCCGCCCGCACTGATCTGGCGCACGCTGCACCGCTTCGGCTTCGGACAGTTCACGAGCCCGGGCTACCCGGGCGAGTCACCCGGGGTGCTGCTGCCGTACAAGAGCTGGCACCCCATCCGCATTGCCACCATGTCCCACGGTTACGGACTGTCCGTCACGGCGCTGCAGCTCGCTCACGCCTACGCCACGCTCGGGGCGCTCGGCGTGGAGCGCCCCGTGTCGTTCCTGCGCGTCAACGCGCCGCCGCCGGGACGGCGCATCATGCCCGCCAAGCTCTGCCGCGAGCTGTTGCAGCTGATGCGCGGGGTGGTCCGGCCGGGGGGCACTGCGCCCTCGGGGAACATCCCCGGATATACCGTGGCCGGCAAGACCGGCACCTCATGGGAAGAGGACGACGGCAGCTACCGTGAGCACCATTTCAATGCGGTGTTCGCGGGTGTCGCGCCGTCGACCGCGCCGCGTCTTGCCGCGGTGGTGGTGCTGAGGGATCCGCGCGCCGGACTGTATTACGGTGGTGACGTCTCCGCGCCGGTGTTCGCCAAAGTGATCGGCCGGGCGCTGCGCCTGATGGGCGTGGCGCCGGACAAGCCGCTGCCGGCCGCGCAGACTCTGCAGGTGGCCTCGCTGCAATGAACGCTGCGACCCACATCAGCGCCGCCGGCCGCCCGCTGCAGGAACTGCTCGCCGGCCTAGTGACCGTTCCCGCCGCCCTGCGTGTGACCGACGTGACGCTCGACAGCCGAGCGGTGCGGCCCGGCGCGCTGTTCCTGGCGTGCCGCGGTCGTTCGCACCACGGTCTGGCGTTTGCCGCCGAGGCGCTCGCGCGCGGGGCCCGGGCGGTACTGTACGAGCCGCCGGCCGACTCGCCGGGTGCGATCGAGGCGCTCGCGGCCCGGGCGTTCGTCGCGCCCGTGCCCGAGCTCGGGGCGCGGGCCGGCCAGATCGCCGACCGGTTCTTCGGCGAGCCCTCGCGCGCGCTCACGATCGCCGCCGTCACCGGCACCAACGGCAAGACTACCTGCGCGTGGCTGCTCGCCCAGGCGTTCGAGCGCTGCGGCCGCAGCGCTGCCTATCTCGGAACGCTCGGCTACGGCAGACCCGGCGCGCTCGCCGAAGTCGAGCACACGACCGCCGACGCGGTGACGGTGCACCGGCAGCTCGCGCGAGTACGCGAGCTCGGCGCACGCTGGGTCGCCATGGAGGTGTCCTCGCACGCGCTCGACCAGCAGCGCATCGCGGGCGTGCGCGTGCACACCGCCGCGTTCACCAACCTCACCCGCGATCACCTCGATTATCACGGCACCATGGCGGCATACGGCCGGGCCAAGAGGCGCCTGTTCGAGCTCGGCACGCTCGTCAACCGGGTCATCAACATCGACGATGCGTTCGGCGCCGAGCTCGCCGCGCGCAGCGACCCCGGCGCGCTGATCGTGACGAGTCGCGCCGCCGGGCCGCCCGTGGGCTCGCGCTGGGTGCGCGGAGCCGGCCTGCACGCGCAGGGCATCGGCTTGCGCATCGCGGTCGAGTCGAGCTGGGGCAGCGGCTCGCTCGCCGTCCCGCTGATCGGGCAGTTCAATGCCGACAACGCGCTCACGGTGCTCGCCGTGCTGCTCGGCGCCGAGGTACCGTTCGCCGAGGCGCTCGCGGCGCTCGCACAATGCCGCGCCGCGCCGGGGCGCATGGAGGCCTTCGGGGGCGATGCGGGGCGGCCGCTCGCCATCGTCGATTACGCGCACACGCCGGATGCGCTCGCCAAGGCGCTCGAGAACGCCCGGCGCCACTGCCGCGGTCGGCTGCGCGTGGTGTTCGGCTGCGGCGGCGACCGGGACAGCGGCAAGCGCCCGATCATGGGACGCATCGCGGCGGAATGGGCCGATGAGATCATCCTGACGGACGACAACCCGCGCAGCGAGCCTCCCGGGCGAATCACCGAGGAGATTCTGGCCGGCATTCCGCAGGGCACTGCGCGCATCGAGCATGATCGGGCCCGGGCCATCCGCGAGGCCCTCGAGAGCAGCGCCGACGGCGACGTCGTGCTCGTCGCGGGCAAAGGGCACGAGACCTATCAGACCTACGGCGCCGAGCGGCGTCCGTTCAGCGACCAGGCCGTGGTGCGTGAGGCGCTCGGCCTCCAAGCGGGGCGCGCATGAGCGCCCCGCGCACCCTGGCGCAGTTTGCCGCGCTCTGCGGCGGCCGGCTGCATGGCGAGGACCGCCCGTTCGGCGGCGTATCGATCGATACGCGCACGCTGGCGGCCGGCGAGCTGTTCATCGCGCTGCGTGGGCCGCGCTTCGACGGCGGGCAGTTCGCGGCCGAGGCGCTCGAGCGCGGCGCCGCCGGCGTCGTGCTCGAGCAACAACAGCCGCTGCCGCTCGCGCAGATCGTGGTGGATGACGCGCTGCTTGCGCTGCAGCGCGCCGGGCACGCCTGGCGCGAGGCGCGCGCGATTCCGGTGGTGGGTGTCGCCGGCAGCAACGGCAAGACCACGACCAAGGAGATGACCGCGGCCATCCTGAGCGAGGCCGGTCCCTGCCTCGCGACCCGCGGCAATCTGAACAATCACATCGGCGTGCCGCTGACGCTCCTCGGGCTCGAGGCGCAGCACCGCTTTGCCGTCATCGAGATGGGCGCGAACCGCGCCGGCGAAGTGGCCGAGCTGGTGCGCATCGCCCGCCCGACGGTGGGGCTGATCACCAACGCCGGCGCCGAGCATCTCGAGGGGTTCGGCAGCCTCGAGGGCGTCGCGCGCGCCGAGGGCGAGATGGTCGCGGGGCTCGCGGCCGAGGCGACCGCGGTGCTCAACGCCGACGATGCGTTCTTTGGATTGTGGCGCGGCATCACGCCCGCGCGCCTCGTCAGTTTCGGATTTGCCGCCGGTGCGGATTTCCGCGCGGGTGCTCTGCAGGCGAGGCTGACGGCCGATGGATTCCTCACCCGCTTCACGCTCAGCTGTCCGCTCGGGACCGCGCCGATCGAGTTGCACATGGGCGGCCGGCACAACGTCGCCAACGCGCTCGCCGCCGCGGCGGCGGCCGCGAGCGCCGGGGCGAGTCTCGCGCACATCGCCGCGGGCCTGGCGGCGGTGCGGCCCGTGCCCGGCCGGCTGCAGCTGAAACAGGCCGCGAGCGGCGCCTGGATCATCGACGACTCCTACAACGCCAACCCGAGTTCGGTGCACTCCGGCATCGAGGTGCTCGCCTCGCTCGCGGGCCGGCGCTGGCTCGTGCTCGGCGACATGGCCGAACTCGGCGCGTTCGCCGAAAGCGCACACCTGCAGATCGGCGAGTTCGCGCGCGAGCACGGCATCGAGCGGCTGTACGCCACCGGCGCGCTCGCCGCGCTCGCCGTCGAGCGCTTCGGTGCCGGTGCGCGCTGGTTCCCCGAGGCCGCCTCGCTCACCGAGGCACTGCGTGCGGCGCTCGCCGAGGCGGGCGCGGGGGTGTCGGTACTGGTCAAGGGTTCGCGGATCAACAGGCTCGAGCGGGTCGTCGCGGCGCTCACCGCCGACGGCGCGCCGCCGGAGGTGCACTGAATGCTCTACTGGCTCGCACACCGGCTGCTCGTCTGGTACTCGGGATTCAACGTCTTCTCGTATCTGACGTTCCGCGCGATCCTCGCCATGGGATCCTCGCTGGTGATCTCGCTGCTCGTCGGTCCGCCGATGATCAAGCGCCTCTCGCGCTACCAGATCGGCCAGGTGGTGCGCGACGATGGACCGCAGACCCACCTGCCCAAGGCCGGCACCCCGACCATGGGTGGCACGCTGATCCTGGTGACCACCCTGGTGAGCACGCTCATGTGGGCCAAGCTCACCAGCCGGCAGGTCTGGCTGGTGCTCGCAGCCACGTTCGCGTTCGGTCTGATCGGTTTCCTCGATGATTACCTCAAGCTCGTCGTGCGCAACGCGCGCGGGCTGCCAGCGCGCTGGAAGTACTTCTTTCAGTCGGTGTTCGGCCTGGCCATCGCCGCCGTCCTCTATTACACGGCGACCGTTCCGGCCGAGCGGACGCTGTATCTGCCCTTCATCAAGACATTCGCCGAGCCGCTGCCGGCCGCGGCTTTCATCACCATCGCCTATTTCATGACCGTCGGCATGAGCAACGCGGTCAATCTCACCGATGGCCTCGACGGCCTGGCCATCATGCCGGCGGCGCTGGTCTCGGCGGCGCTCGGCATCTTCGCCTATGCCAGCGGCAACGCCGTGTTCGCCCGTTACCTGGAGATCCCGATGATTCCGGGAGCGGGCGAGCTGCTCATCTTCTGCTCGGCGCTCTCCGGGGCGGGGCTCGGCTTTCTCTGGTTCAACGCCTATCCGGCGCAGGTGTTCATGGGCGATGTGGGCGCGCTCGCGATCGGCGCGGCGCTCGGTGTGATCGCCGTCATGGTGCGCCAGGAGCTGGTGGCGCTGCTGATGGGCGGGGTGTTCGTGCTCGAGACCGCCTCGGTGATCCTGCAGGTGGCCTCCTTCAAACTCACCGGACGGCGCATCTTCCGCATGGCCCCGCTGCATCATCACTTCGAGCTCAAGGGCTGGGCCGAGCCGAAGGTCATCGTGCGCTTCTGGATCATCTCGCTGATCCTGGTGCTGGCGGGACTCGCGACGCTGAAACTCAGATGAGCCCCGCCAGCCACAAACCCGCCACCGCCGTCATCGCCGGCCTCGGCCGCACGGGGCTCTCGTGCGCGCGGTATCTGCGCGAGCACGGCTGGCGGATCGCGGTCACCGACACGCGCGCCGATCCGCCGCAACTCGAGACGCTGCGTGCCCTCGATCCGGGCATCGAGGTGCGCGCCGGCGGGCTCGATCCGGCGCTGCTCGATGAGGCGGTGTGCGTGGTGGCCTCGCCGGGCCTGCCGCTCGATCTACCGTTCTTCCTCGAGGCGCGCCGCCGCGGGATCGAGATCTTCGGCGACATCGAGCTGTTCGCGCGAGCGGTGAGCGCGCCGGTGGTGGGCATCACCGGCACAAACGGCAAGAGCACCGTGACGAGCCTGCTCGGGCGCATGGCCGCGCGCGCCGGCATCGAGGTGCGAGTCGGGGGCAACCTCGGCGAGCCGGCCCTCGAACTGCTGGCAGCGGCCGAGCGGGCAGTGCGGCCCACCGAGCTGTACGTGCTCGAGCTGTCGAGCTTCCAGCTCGACACCACCCAGTCGATCGATCTGAAGGCGGCCACGGTGCTCAACGTGACCGCTGATCACCTCGACCGTTATAGGTCCATCGAGGAGTACGCGCTCTCCAAGGCGCGCATCTTCGAACGCTGCGATACGGCGGTGGTCAACCTGGACGATCCGCTGGTGGCGCGGATGACGCGCGCCGCGCAGCGCACGCTCGGCTTCTCGGTGAGCGGGGCCAGTGGCGCGGTCTATACGCTGCTCGAGCGCGGCGGCCGCTGGCTGGCGCGCCGCGGCGAGCCGCTCATGCCGGTGGCCTCCATGCGGCTGCGCGGAGTGCACAACGCCGCCAACGCGCTGGCGGCGCTCGCGCTCGGCGAGGCGCTCTCGCTGCCGCTGCCGGACATGCTCGCGGAGCTGCGTGACTTCGCGGGACTGCCGCACCGCACGCAGTGGGTGGCCGAGGTCGCCGGCGTCGTCTACATCAACGACTCGAAGGGCACCAACGTCGGCGCGACGCTCGCGGCGGTGAGCGGCATGGACGGGCCGCTGGTGCTGATCGCCGGCGGCGAGGGCAAGGGGCAGGACTTTGCGCCGCTCGCCGCGGCGCTGCGCGGCAAGACGCGTCACGTGGTGCTGATCGGGCGGGACGCGCCGCTGCTTGAGCGCGCGCTCGAGGGCGTGTGCGCGCTCGAGATCTGCGATTCGATGCGCGCGGCGGTGCGAGCCGCGGCCCGCGCAGCGCATGCCGGTGACACGGTGCTGCTCTCGCCGGCGTGCGCGAGCCTCGACATGTTCCGCGACTATGGACACCGCGGCGAGACGTTCGCCGAGGCCGTACGGGAGCTGACGGCATGAGCGCCGCCGAACGCACACCGATGTCGTTCGCCCGTTCGAGCGGCCGCGGGCGGGTGATTTACATCGACACCGTGACCCTGGCGCTCGTGCTCGCGATCGTGCTGTTCGGGCTGATCATGATGACCTCGGCGTCGATCTCGATCGCCGGCCACTATACCGGCCAGCCGTTCTATTTTCTCGAGCGGCAGCTGATCGCAGTGGCCCTCGGGGTGGCCGGCGGGGTGTTCGTGTTCTCCTTCAAATGTGAGCGGCTGGAGCGGCTCTCTCCCTGGCTGATGATCGGGGCGATCGTGCTGCTGCTCGCGGTGCTCGTGCCCGGCCTCGGCGTGCGCGTCAACGGCGGGCGGCGCTGGCTGCACCTGGCGGGCCTGAGCTTCCAGGTCTCCGAGCTCGCGAGCGTGCTGGTGATGGTTTACATCGCCAGCTACGCGACGCGCCGCCAGGCTGAGCTTGAGGAGAGCTTCGGCGCTCTGGTCAAGCCGCTCCTGCTGCTCGCGCTCATTGCGGCGCTGCTGCTCGGGGAGCCGGACTTCGGCTCCGCCGCGGTGCTGTTCGCCACCGGCTTCGGCATTCTGTTTCTCGCCGGCGCGCGCCTGCGCTACGTGGTGCTGCTCACGGTGGTGGCGGTCATCGCCTTTGTGCTGCTCGCGGTGACCTCGGCATACCGCCTGCGGCGCATCACCAACTTCATCGATCCGTGGGCTTCCGCCTACGGTGCGGGCTTTCAGCTCACCCAGTCGCTGATCGCGATCGGGCGCGGCAAGTGGTTCGGCGTCGGCCTCGGCAACAGCGTGCAGAAGCTGTTCTATCTGCCCGAGGCGCACACCGACTTCCTCTTCGCGGTGCTCGCCGAGGAGCTCGGCCTCGCCGGGGTGCTGCTGACGATCGGGCTGTTCGTCGCGCTCGTCTGGCGCTCATTTCAGATCGCCGAGCTCGCCGCGCGCGCCGGCCTGACCTTCCAGCGGCTGCTCGCCGCCGGTTTCGGGCTGTGGCTCGGCATGCAGACCTTCATCAACATCGGCGTGAACATGGGCATCCTGCCGACCAAGGGACTGACGCTGCCGATGATGAGCTATGGACGCTCGAGCATGATCATGACGCTGGTGTGGGTGGGGCTGCTGCTGCGCATCTATCACGAGGCGCTGATCGAGAGCCGCGGCGCGGCGCGAGTGCGCGCGGAGGATGGGCAGTGAAGGGGCCCGTTCTCATCATGGCAGGCGGCACCGGCGGGCACGTCTTCCCGGCGCTCGCGCTCGCCCGCAGCCTGCGGGCGCACTCGGTGCAGGTCCTCTGGCTCGGCACGCGGCGCGGCATCGAAGCGCGGCTGGTGCCGGCCGAGGGCATCGACATCGAGTGGCTCTCGGTGGGCGGACTGCGCGGCAAGGGCTGGAAGACGCGGCTCGCCGCGCCGTGGCGGCTCGCCGTGGCGCTGTGGCAGGCGCTCGGCGTGATGCGCCGCCGCCGTCCGCGCGTGGTGGTGGGGCTGGGAGGCTTCGTCACCGGGCCGGGCGGGGTGGCTGCCTGGCTCACGCGCCGGCCGCTGCTGATCCACGAGCAGAATGCGATCGCGGGATTCACCAACCGGGCGTTGGCGCCGCTCGCGCGCGAGGTGTTCGAGGCGTTTCCGGGCAGCTTCGGTCCGGGCGTGCGCGCCCGGGCCATCGGCAATCCCGTGCGGCGCGAGATCGCCTCCCTCGCGCCGCCGCGCGAGCGCCTCGCGGGCCGCACCGCGCCGGTGCGCGTGCTCGTCATCGGCGGCAGCCAGGGAGCCGTGCGGCTCAACACCGTTGTGCCGTTCGCGCTGGCACGCGCCGCCGCCACCTGCCGGCTCGAGGTGCGCCACCAGGCTGGCGAGCGCTGGATCGCGGCATGCCGGCAGAGCTATGCCGAGGCCGGCATCCAGGCCGACGTGCAGCCGTTCATCACGGACATGGCCGCCGCGTACGCCTGGGCGGACCTCGCCATCTGCCGCGCCGGAGCACTCACGGTCTCGGAGCTGGCCGCCGCCGGCATCGGCGCGGTGCTGGTGCCGTTCCCCGCCGCGGTCGACGATCACCAGACACACAACGCGCGCCTGCTGGTTCGCCAGGGCGCCGCGGTCCTCATGTCCGAGCGCGAGCTCACGGCCGAGCGGCTTGCCGCCGAGCTCGAGCGGCTGTGCACCGAGCGCGGCCGGCTGATCGAGATGGGGGAGCGCGCCCGCGAACTTGCCCGGCCGGATGCCACCGAGCAGCTCGCCGCGAGCTGCCTGAAGTACCTCGAGAGGGTCGCATGAGCGGGCCGACGGAGGTGACCGGCGAGCGGCGCGCACCGCACGGCATCGACCGCATGCGCCGCATCGATACCATCCATTTCGTCGGGATAGGCGGCAGCGGCATGAGCGGCATCGCGGAGGTGCTGCTCAACCTCGGCTACCGCGTGCAGGGCTCTGACCTGCGCGGCGGCGCGGTGACGCAGCGGCTGGCCGCGCTCGGTGCAAAGATCTTCCTCGGGCACGCCGCAGCCAACATCGCCGGCGCCGATGTGCTGGTCGTGTCGGGCGCCATTGCCAAGGACAATCCGGAAGTGGCCGCCGCGCAGGAGCTGCGCATTCCGGTGGTCTCGCGCGCCGAGATGCTCGGGGAGCTGATGCGCTTCCGCTACGCCATCGCGGTCGCCGGCACCCACGGCAAGACGACCACCACCAGTCTCATCGCCAGCATCCTCGCCGAGGGCGGGGAAGATCCGACTTTCGTGATCGGCGGGCGTCTGAAGAGCGCCGGCAGCCACGCCCGGCTGGGCTCGGGCCGCTATCTGGTCGCCGAGGCGGACGAGAGCGACGCCTCGTTCATGCACCTGCAGCCGCTCGTGGCGGTGGTGACCAACATCGACAACGATCACCTGGCCACCCACGGCGGGGATTTCGCGCGCCTGGCGCAGAGCTTCGTCGACTTTTTGCACAACCTGCCATTCTACGGCCTGGCGGTGCTGTGCTTGGACTGCGAGAACGTGCGGGCCATACTGCCGCGTGTCGGGCGCCACGTGCTCACCTACGGCCTCAGCGCCGATGCGGACGTGCGCGGCAGCAACGTGCGCCGCGAGGGGCTGCGGACACGCTTCACCGTGACGCGCCCGGCGGGCGGACCGCTCGAGGTCACCGTCAACCTACCGGGTACGCACAACGTGTTGAACGCGTTGGCGGCGATCGCCGTGGCCACGGACCTCGGCATCGCCGATGCGGCCATCGGCCGGGCGCTCGCGCAGTTCCAGGGCATCGACCGGCGGCTGCAGCACGTGGCCGATTTCGACACCGCGGTCGGCCGGGTCACGGTCGTCGATGACTACGGCCATCATCCGACCGAAGTAGCCGCCACCCTCGAGGCGCTGCGCCAGGGCTACCCCGGCAGGCGCATCGTGCTCGCCTTTCAGCCGCACCGCTACAGCCGCACGCACGACCTCATCGATGACTTCGGCAAGGTGCTCGCGGGCGTCGATGTGCTGCTGGTCACGGAGGTGTACGCCGCCGGCGAGGCGCCCATCGCCGGCGCCGACGGGCGCGCCATCTGCCGCGCGGTGCGCAGCCGCGGCCAGGTCGAGCCGCTGTTCGTCGAGCGCGTAGAAGAACTGGCCGAGTCGCTGCGCGACGTGCTCCGCGACGGCGATCTGATCGTCACCATGGGCGCGGGCAACATCAGTGCGGTCGCGCACGGACTGCCGGCGCGGCTTGCGGCATTGCTGCCGCCGCGGAGGGGCACATGACACTCGCGCTTGCCCCGCAGTTCCTCTCCCGCATCCGCCGCGATGAGCCGATGAGCCGGCATACCTCCTGGCACGTCGGCGGCCCGGCGGACATCTTCTTCACTCCCGAGAACCGCGCGGACCTCGCCGCCTTCCTGCGCAATCTGCCGCTCGAGGTGCCGGTATTCTGGGTGGGCCTCGGCAGCAACCTGCTGGTGCGCGACGGCGGCCTGCGCGGGGTGGTGGTGTGTACGCACGGTGCGTTCGAGCGGCTCGAGCGCATCAGCGAGACTACGGTGTACGGCGAGAGCGGCGTGGCCTGCGCGCGCATCGCGCGCCAGTGCATCCGCTGGGGGCTCGGTCCCGCGGAGTTCTTCGCCGGCATCCCGGGCACCCTCGGCGGGGCGCTCGCCATGAACGCCGGCGCGTTCGGCGGGGAGACCTGGCAGCACGTCCTCACGCTCGACACGATCGACCGGCGTGGTCGCGAGCGCCGGCGCACGGCCGACGAATACCGCGTGGGCTATCGGCACGTCGAGCCGCCTGCGGCCGGGGAATGGTTCCTCGGGGCGACGCTGCGCTTCGAGAAGCGTCCGGCAGCGCACGCCAACGAGGTGCGCGAGCTGCTCGAGCGGCGCCGCGCGACGCAGCCGATCGGCGCGTGGAGCTGCGGCTCGGTGTTCACCAACCCGCCCGGCGATCACGCCGCGCGCCTGATCGAGGCGAGCGGCCTGAAGGGGCTCGCCGTCGGCGGAGCCTCGGTGTCGGAAAAGCACGCCAACTTCATCCTCAATAACGGCGCTGCGAGCGCCGCCGATATCGAATCGCTGATCCGCAAGGTGCAGGAGACGGTCGCGCGTGAGCACGGCGTCACGCTCACGACCGAGGTGCGCATCGTGGGGGAGGCGCACTGATGCGGCTTCAGCACGATCCGGCCTGGATGCATCGGGCGAGCTCGAGCCGGGAGTTCGGTCGCGTCGCAGTGCTCGCCGGCGGCGACTCGAGCGAGCGGGAGGTTTCGCTGCTCTCGGGTGCCGCGGTGCTTGCAGCGCTCAAGCGCCGAGGCGTGGCGGCCGAGGCGTTCGATCCACGCGAGCGCCCGCTGCTTGAGCTTCTCCAGGGGCGATTCGATCGCGTGTGGATCGCTCTGCATGGCCCGGGCGGCGAGGACGGCACGCTGCAGGGTGCGCTCGAGTACCTAGGGGTGCCGTACACCGGCAGCGGCGTCATGGGTTCGGCCATCGGCATGGACAAGCTGCGCACCAAGCGCCTCGCGCATGCGATCGGCGTGCCGACGCCGGCCTCGCTCGAGCTCGGCGGTCCGCAGGATTTCGAACTCGCGCTCGAGCGGCTCGGTCTGCCGCTCATCGTCAAGCCGGCCACGCAGGGCTCGAGCGTCGGCATCAGCAAAGTGGAGCGCGCCGAAGACCTGCCGGCCGCCTACGCGGCCGCGCGCGCCCTCGAGCGCAGCGTGTTCGCCGAGACCTGGATCAGCGGCGGCGAATACACCGTGGCGCTGCTGCAGGGCGCGGCGCTGCCCTCGATCCGCATCGAGACGCCGCGGACCTTCTACGACTACGAGGCGAAATACAACCGCGACGATACGCGCTACCTGTGCCCCTCGGGTCTGTCGGATCCGGCCGAGCGTCACCTCGGCAGCCTGGCGCGCGCCGCGTTCGAGGCCGTGGGCGCGCACGGCTGGGGCCGGGCGGACTTCATGATGGATGCCGCCGGCCGGCCGCTGCTGCTCGAAGTCAACACCGTGCCGGGCATGACCGGGCACTCGCTGGTCCCGATGGCCGCGCGCGCCGCCGGCATCGATTTCGACGAGCTCGTCTGGCGGGTGCTCGAGACGAGTTTCGTGCGACGGGCGGCCGAGAGCGGCCGAGGCGGGGTGAGCTGACCATGTTCAAACGCCGCACCAGAGGACGTTCAGCCGGGCAGCCCGCAGCGCGCCGACCCGGGCTGCTGCGCCGGCTGCTCGCGGCAGCCGGTGTCCTCGCGGTCCTGTGGCTGGCGCTGTGGGCTCTCAACCGACCCATCCGCGACGTACGCGTGAGCGGAAGCTTCGAGCACGTCACCCCGCCCGCCGTCGAGCGGGCGGTGGCCGCCCAGGCCGAAGGCTCGGGGATTCTGACGGTGAACCTAGCGCGGGTGCGCGCGGCCGTGGATGCGCTGCCCTGGGTGGCGCGCTCGAGCGTCAGCCGGATCTGGCCTGACGAGCTCGCCGTGCGCGTGCACGAGCAGGTCGCGCTTGCCGGCTGGAACGGGCACGGGCTGGTCAATCGCGCCGGGAAGGTGTTCCTCAGGGGCCCGGCCAGCGTCCCGCCGGGACTGCCGAGCCTCGCGGGGCCACGTGGCACTTCGCAGCAGGTGACGCGCCGCTACCTGCGCATGAGCGGACAGCTCGAGCCGGAGGGCTTCTCGATCGCCTCCCTGACACTCGATGCGCGCGGCACGTGGCAGTTCACGCTCAACGACGGGATCACCGTGCGGCTCGGACGATCACAGCTCGCCGCGCGGTTCGAGAAGTTCGTCAATGTGGCGCTCGCGATCGTCAAGCGCCGCGCCGGGGACATTTCCTACATCGACATGCGTTACATGAACGGTTTTGCAATTGGTTGGCGCACGGGCGCGCCGCGGGACCTCGCGCCCGCTCGGCTCACCGGCGCAGGAGGCCGCGATGCGTAAGCGATCCGAACGGGACCTCATCGTCGGTCTCGACATCGGCACGTCCAAGGTCCTCGCCCTGGTGGGGGAGGTCGGCGCGGACGGAGCCATCGAGGTGCTGGGCATCGGCACGCAGCCTTCGCGCGGCCTGAAGAAAGGCGTGGTGGTCAACATCGAATCGACCGTGCAGTCGATCCAGCGCGCGGTGGAGGAAGCGGAACTCATGGCCGGCTGCGAGATCCACTCGGTGTTCGCCGGCATCGCCGGCAGCCACGTGCGCAGCCTCAACTCCCACGGCGTCGTGGCCATCCGCGACCGGGAGGTCACGCACGGGGACGTCGAGCACGTGATCGACGCGGCGCGCGCGCTCGCCATACCGGCCGACCAGAAGATCCTGCACGTGTTGCCGCAGGAGTTCGTGGTCGATGGTCAGGAAGGCATCCGCGATCCGATCGGCATGTCGGGCGTGCGGCTCGAAGCGAAGGTGCACATCGTCACCGGTGCCGACAGCGCGGCGCAGAACATCGAGAAGTGCATCAAGCGCTGCGGGCTCGAGGTCGAGGATGTGGTGCTCGAGCAGCTGGCCTCGAGCTTCGCGGTGCTCACCGACGATGAGAAGGAGCTCGGCGTGTGCATGGTGGACATCGGCGGCGGCACCACCGACATCGCCGTGTTCGCCCAGGGGGCGATCCGGCACACCGCGGTCATTCCCATCGCCGGTGACCAGGTGACCAACGACATCGCCGTCTCCATGCGCACCCCGACGCAGCACGCCGAGGACATCAAGATCCGCTACGCGTGCGCGCTCTCGCAGCTCGCCAATCCCGACGAGAGCATCGAGGTGCCGAGCGTCGGGGACCGGCCGGCGCGGCGGCTCGCCCGCCAGACGCTCGCCGAGATCGTCGAACCGCGCTACGAGGAGCTGTTCGGCCTGGTGCGCGAGGAGCTGCGCAGGAGCGGCTTCGAGGAAATCATCGTCGCGGGCGTGGTGCTCACCGGCGGCAGCGCACGCATGGAGGGGGTCATCGAGCTCGCCGAGGAAGTCTTCCACGTGCCGGTGCGGCTCGGCCTGCCGCAGCAGGTCCAGGGGCTCGCCGACGTGGTGCGCAACCCGGTGTTCGCCACCGGCGTCGGCCTGCTGCAGTACGCCCGCGACAACATTCTGCCCGCGCGCCGCGGGCGATCGCGCGGCAGCAATGCCAAGAACACGCTCGATCGCATGCGGGCGTGGTTCCAGGGGAATTTCTGATCGTGACTCGTTTCATCCAACTTAGCCATCATCGAGGAGCGCGCAATGTTTGAATTAATGGATGCCTACAACCAGAGCGCCGTGATCAAGGTCATCGGCGTCGGCGGTGGAGGCGGCAACGCCGTGGCCCATATGCTGACGACCGGGATCGACGGCGTGGAGTTCATGTGCGTCAACACCGACGCCCAGGCGTTGAAGCACGCGAAGGTCAAGACCGCGCTGCAGATCGGCAGCAATATCACCAAGGGCCTCGGCGCCGGCGCCGATCCGGAGGTCGGCCGCCAGGCGGCCATGGAGGACCGCGACCGCATCGTCGAGCTCATCAAAGGCTGCGACATGCTGTTCATCACCGCGGGCATGGGCGGGGGCACCGGCACGGGCGGCGCGCCGGTGGTGGCCCAGATCGCCAAGGAGCTCGGTATCCTCACCGTCGCGGTGGTCACGCGCCCCTTCGAGATGGAGGGCGGCAAGCGCTCGCACGTCGCCGATCACGGCATCGGCGAGCTCGGCAAGTACTGCGACTCGCTCATCACCATTCCCAACCAGAAGCTGCTCACCGTGCTCGGGGCGCAGACCACGCTCCTCGATGCGTTCAAGGCGGCCAATCAGGTGCTGCAGGGCGCGGTGCAGGGCATCGCCGAGCTGATCACCCGCCCGGGCCTGATCAACGTCGACTTCGCCGACGTGCGCACCGTGATGTCGGAGACCGGCATGGCCATGATGGGAACCGGCACGGCAAGCGGTGAGGGGCGCGCCCGCGCAGCGGCCGAGGCGGCGGTGTCTTCCCCGCTGCTCGAGGACATCAACCTCGCCGGCGCGCACGGCATCCTGGTCAACGTTACCGCGGGCATGGACCTGTCCATCGGGGAATTCCAGGAGGTCGGTCAGATCGTCAAGGAGTTCGCCTCCGAGGACGCGACGGTTGTGGTCGGCACGGTGATCGACCCGGAGCTCACCAACCAGGTGCGCGTGACGGTGGTCGCGACCGGGCTGGGCCGCCCGGCCGCCGCGGCCGGCGCCCGGCCGACGATCGGGGCCGGCCTGCGCGAGGCGGTTGCGCCGCGCGATACGCGCGCCGAGCCGCCGATGCGGGTGGTGCGGCGCAACGCGCCCTCGAGCAGCGACTACGCCAAGCTCGACCGGCCGACCGTGCAGCGCCAGCGCGCGGTGGGCGACGGGCTGCGGCAGGACGTCCCATCGGATGACCTGCTCGACATCCCGGCGTTCCTGCGCCGGCAGGCCGACTGAGCCGCGGCAAAGTCCATCCCCCGGGGTCTGATGGCGCCCCGGGGGATGGGCCGCTGGCGCCGTTGCGCGACATGGAGTAAATGGTGTGGCTATGGTACGGTAGCGCGCCATTACCCGCCCGGGGACGGCCCCTATTGGGGTGGACTGGATCTGCGCGAACCACAGAAAAAGACCCATGCTTGGACAACGGACGCTGAAGAACTCGATTCGCGCTACCGGCGTGGGTCTGCACACCGGCAAGAAGGTGCTGATGACTCTGCGTCCGGGGCCGGCCAATTCCGGAATCGTCTTCCGGCGCACCGATCTGCCGGTCCCCGCTGAAGTGCGCGCCCAGGCCGAGAACGTGGGCGACACCATGCTCGGCACGACGCTGTGCAAGGGCGCAGCGCGCGTGTCGACCGTCGAGCACCTGCTGTCGGCGTTCGCCGGGCTCGGCATCGACAATGCGGTGGTGGAGCTGTCGGCGCCAGAGGTGCCGATCATGGACGGCAGCGCGGGCCCGTTCGTGTTCCTGCTGCAGTCCGCGGGCATCGAGGAGCTCTCCGAGGCAAAGCGCTTCATCCGCATCAACAAGCGGCTGCGCGTGAACGACGGGGACAAATGGGCGGAGTTCAGCCCGTTCGACGGCTTCAAGGTCAACTTCGAGATCGAATTCAATCATCCGCTGTTCAAGCGGCGTGCGCAGCGGGCCTCGATGGACTTCTCCACGACTTCCTTCCTGAAGGAAGTCAGCCGCGCACGCACCTTCGGCTTTCTGCGCGACCTCGAGACGCTGCGCGAACACAACCTCGCCCTCGGGGGCAATCTCGACAACGCGATCGTGCTCGATGATTTCCGCGTGCTGAATGAAGACGGTCTGCGCTACGAGGACGAGTTCGTCAAACACAAGATTCTCGATGCGATCGGCGATCTGTATCTGCTCGGACACGGATTGATCGGCGAGTTCAGCGGCTACAAGTCCGGCCACGCGCTCAACAACAAGCTGCTGCGGGCGCTGCTCGCGGACCGCACGGCGTGGGAAGAGGTCGCCTTCGAGTCGTACGATCAGGCGCCGATTTCCTACACCGAGGCGCCGGCGCTCGGCGGCGGCTGAGCACACTCAGCGCCGCGGCAGGACACGTACGACGAGCGCATGCACGCGCGGCTCGGCCTTCTGCACGAGCGGCTGCAGATCGCTCAGCGCATAGCGCAGACGCGCCGCCCACGCGGCCGAGGCGGCGAACAGCGTCAGCGTGCCGTCGCGCTCGATGGCACCGGTCACGTGGGCGTCGAGCTCCTCGCCCAGATGTTCTGACAACCAACTTCGCCAGAATGTCTGGCGGGCCGACTGGTCGCGGATCTGCGACAAAACAGGCGCGCCGCGCGCGAGCAGCTCGCCGATGGCACGCGGCGCGCCCCGTTTTGTGACGGCGGTGCGTCCGCCTCGCTTGTGCGTCTGGGGGATTTTCGGCATAGTCGCGCGCCGGGTCACGATGAAAGCCCGGCTGACAGGCGATTTTACAAGTGACGGTATGATAGCGGGGACGAGCAATGAACGATGCGGCTGAACACGGGCGGCCGGTCCGCTCCGCTCTGGCGCGCACTCGCGCGTGGTTCGGGCGCATCAATCCGCTGCGCGGCCTGACGCTGCGCTCGGGCAGCCCCGGTATCAGCGTCGTGGTATTTACGCGGGACGGCCGCTCCCGCGTGCTCGATTTGAATTTGCGTCATCCGCTGATCGTCGGTGCGGCGGCGGCAGCGCTGCTCGCCGTGCTCGGCGGGGCGTTCGCCGTGGGCCTCTCGCTCGGCCGGGGCAGCAGCGGCGATGTGGCGCTGGTGCAGACCGCCCACTGGATGGATGTCCTCGCCGCGCAGCGCGAGCAGATTGCCGATCTGCGCGCGCAGATGCAGGCACGCGCCGAGGCCCTGGCCATCCAGGTCGGGGACCTGCAGGCGCACATGATCCGCCTGGATGCCCTCGGGCAGCGCCTGACCAAGATGGCCGGCCTCACCGGCGATGCGTTTGACTTTCGTCACGATCCGCCGATCGGCGGGCCGGAAGCTGCCCTGTCCGGCGGCGGGGCGGGCATGCCCAGCCTGGCGAAGATGATCGGCCACCTGCAGGGTGAGGTCACGCTGCGCGCCTCGCAGCTCTCGGCGCTCGAGAACCTGATCCTCTCGCGCAAGCTGCACCAGGAAATCTACCCCGAGGGCCGCCCGGTCGAGGTCGGGTGGATCTCCTCGCCATTCGGGCCCCGGATTGACCCCTTCACCGGCAAGCCGGGGTTCCACGAGGGAATTGATTTCGCCGCCCCGATCGGCACGCCGATTCACGCGGTCGCCGCGGGGGTGGTGACCTGGGCCGGTCCGATGGAGGGGTTCGGCAATATGGTGCAGATCAAGGACGGCGAGGGCTACTCGACGCTCTACGCGCACGCCGAGAAGCTCCTGGTGCACGTGGGCGAGACCGTCAAGCGCGGCGCCGTGATCGCGCTGGTGGGGGATACCGGCTGGTCGACCGGCCCGCACGTGCACTTCGAAGTGCTCAAGTACGATCACCCGATCAACCCGGCCCGCTTCATCGGCCGGGGCAGCATGACCCTGGCGCAGGTCATCAAGGGCCGCTAGCGGCCCGCTGCCTTGCCCCCTCCCGGCCCGCCCCGGGCCCCGCCGACGCTTGATTTGCCGCCCCGGCCACCCATTAGGAGGCAAGGGCCCGTTTGCGTAGAATAACCGGTTCCGCACCGGCGCCCCTCGTGGGGCGCCGGTGCATCGCATGAGTGAATCAGGATCCTCAAGTTGCTCAATACCCTCAAACGCATCTTCGGCAGTCGCAATGAGCGGCTCCTGCGCGGCTATACGCGCTACGTCCGTGCCGCCAAGGGATTCGAGCCGGCGCTGAAGCAGCTCAGCGACGAGCAGCTGCGGGCGAAGACCGAGGAGTTCCGTGCCCGTCTGCGCGAGGGCGCCACCCTGGACGATCTGCTGCCGGAGGCCTTCGCGGTGGTCCGCGAGGCGGCCTCGCGCACCCTCAAGATGCGCCACTTCGACGTACAGCTGATCGGCGGCATCGCACTGCACCAAGGCAAGATCGCCGAGATGCGCACCGGGGAGGGCAAGACCCTGGTGGCGACGCTGCCGGCCTACCTCAACGCCCTGCCTGGCGAGGGCGTGCACGTGGTGACCGTCAACGAGTACCTGGCGCAGCGCGACGCAGACTGGATGGGCCCGGTGTACCGCTTCCTCGGCCTGACCGTCGGGGTGATCAAGAACTCCCAGACCCCCGAGGAGAAGCGCGCCGCCTACGCCTGCGACATCACCTACGGCACCAACAACGAGCTCGGCTTCGATTACCTGCGCGATAATCTCGCCTTCAGCCTCGAGGAGCGCGTCCAGCGCACTCTCGCCTATGCCATCGTCGATGAGGTCGATTCGATCCTGATCGACGAGGCGCGCACCCCGCTCATCATCTCCGGTCCCGCCGAGGAGAGCACCGAGCTGTACCTGCGCATCAACAAGCTGGTGCCGCGCCTTAAGCGCCAGGAGGTCGAGGACGGCCCGGGCGACTTCTCCGTGGAGGAGAAGAACAAGCAGGTGCACCTGACCGAAGAGGGTCACGAGCACGTCGAGCAGCTGATGCTCGAGACGGGGCTGCTGAAGGAGGGCGAGAGCCTCTACGACGCGACCAACATCCGTCTCATGCACCATCTCAACGCGGCGTTGCGCGCCCACGCGCTCTACAAGCGCGACGTGGAGTACATCGTGCGGGGCGGCGAAGTCATCATCGTCGATGAGTTCACCGGCCGCACCATGCCGGGGCGGCGCTGGTCGGACGGACTGCATCAGGCGGTGGAGGCCAAGGAGGGCGTGCAGGTGCGCGAGGAGAACCAGACGGTCGCCTCGATCACCTTCCAGAACTACTTCCGCCTGTACAAGAAACTCTCCGGCATGACCGGCACCGCCGATACCGAGGCGCCGGAGTTCCTGCAGATCTACGGGCTCGAGGTGACGGTCATTCCGACCCACAGGCCGATGATCCGCAAGGACGCGCCGGACTTCGTCTACCTGACCCAGGCCGACAAGTTCAAGGCGATCATCGAGGACATTCGCGACTGCGTGGAGCGCAAGCAGCCGGTCCTGGTCGGCACTACCTCGATCGAGACTTCCGAGTACCTCTCGGAGATGCTCGGCAAGCAGAACATCGCCCACGAGGTGCTGAACGCCAAGCAGCACGAGCGCGAGGCGAGCATCGTGGCGCAGGCCGGCCGCCCCGGCGCGGTCACCATAGCGACCAACATGGCCGGCCGCGGCACCGACATCGTGCTCGGCGGCAGTCTCGACGCCGAGCTCGCCACGCTCGATCCCACCGACGAGGCGGTGCGCCAGAGCGCGCGTGCCGAATGGCAGGTGCGTCACGATCAGGCGCTCGCGGCAGGCGGACTGCACATCATCGGCACCGAGCGGCACGAGTCGCGCCGCATCGACAATCAGCTGCGCGGCCGCTCGGGGCGCCAGGGCGACCCGGGCTCGAGCCGCTTCTATCTGTCGATGGAAGACAACCTGATGCGCATCTTCGGCGACCCGACGCGCACGCAGCGGCTGCTGAAGATGGCCGGCATGAAGGAAGGCGAGGTCATCGAAAGCGGGATGCTGAGCAAGCAGATCGAAAAGGCGCAGCGCAAGGTCGAGGCGCACAACTTCGATATCCGCAAGCAGCTGCTGCTGTTCGATGACGTCGCCAACGATCAGCGCAAGGTGGTCTACCAGCAACGCACCGAGATCATGGCCACCGAGGACGTCTCGGCGGCCATCCACGGCATCCTCGCCGAGGCGGTCGGCACGCTGATCGACCAATTCCTGCCCAAGCACGCCATGGCCGCAGACTGGGACCTCGATGGGCTCAGCGAAGCGGTGCGCCGCGATTTCAACGTCGTGGTGGACCCGAAGGGCTGGCTCGCGGCCGAGCCGGACATGGAAGAATCGGTGCTGCGCGAGCGGCTGGTGCGCACGGTGGACGATGCATACAACGCCAAGGCGTCCCGTCTCGAGCCGGCGCTGATCCGCCATATCGAAAAGGACGTCATGCTGCGTACGCTCGACATGCATTGGCGCGACCACCTGGCGGCGATGGACTACCTGCGCCAGGGCATCCATCTGCGCGGCTACGCGCAGCAGGACTACCGCACCGAGTACAAGCGCGAGGCCTTCGGGATGTTCAGCGCGATGCTCGATCAGGTGAAGTTCGAGACCGTCTCGACCCTCATGCAGATCGAGGTGCGCACGCAGGAGGAGGTCGATCGCGAGGAGGAGGAGCGGCGCGCCCGGCTGATGCGCGCGCTGCAGGCGCAGCATGCCGAGGCGTCGGTGTTCGCCGGTGCGGAGGCGGCGGATGCGCTGTTCGACGGCGAGCCGTCCCCGCCGGGGGCGCTGCCGGGGTCGGATGGGCCGCACAGCCCGTTCGTGCGCGGCGAGCGCAAGGTCGGGCGTAACGAGCCGTGTCCGTGCGGCTCGGGCAAGAAATACAAACACTGCCACGGCCAACTCTCGAACGTCGGCTGAGCGGTTCCCGGTGCGCGCGGTGCAGGTGGTGGCCGCGGCGCTGATCGGCGCCGACCGGCGGGTACTCATCGCCGAGCGCCCGGCGGGCAAGCACATGGCGGGCCGGTGGGAATTCCCGGGCGGCAAGCTCGCCCCGGGGGAGAGCGAAGCGGAGGCGCTGGCGCGCGAACTGGCCGAAGAGCTCGGCGTCGAGATGCTCGCGGGCCGGCCCATGATGCGCCTGACGCACGCGTACGAAGACCGCCGGGTCGAGCTGTCCCTGTGGCTCATCGAGCGCTTCCGGGGCGAGCCACGTGGGCTCGAGGGCCAGGCGCTGAAGTGGGTCGAAGCCGGCGGGCTCGCCGCCGAGGACATCCTGGAGGCGGACCGTCCTTTCCTCGCCGCGCTGGTAGAATGGCTCACTTCACCCACAGCACACGAGGGCCCCGATGGCCGACACGAATGACGTACCAGAGGTCCAGCTGGACTCGGCCAACCTGTATCGGGAGGAGCTCTTCACGGATCGTCGGGCGGGCACCGTCCGCCGCCTGACGCCCGTGACCCGGGACGGCTCGCCGGATCCGTCGCGGCCGGTGCTGTTCTCGGGGCAGACGCAGCTGCTGACGCCCGCGGGCATTCTGCCGCTGTCCTTCGAGCTGCCGGGCGCCACGCTGCCCGAGGCGCTCGCGAAATTCTCCGAAGGGGTCCGGGTGGCGATCGAGCAGGCCATCGACGAGGCGCGGGAAATGCGCCGTGAGGCCGCCTCGCGCATCGTCGTGCCGGAGGTCGGCGCGGGCGCTCTCGGGCCGGCGCCGGGGGCGGGCCCGGGCGGCGGGAAGATCAAGTTCCCGTAACGGTCTCTGTGGGACTGCCGCGCTGCGGCTGACGGCGGGCGTTACCTTTGGCCGAGGGCGGTGCCCTCGAGTCTCGTCAACGCGATCGGCGCGCACGAGCGCCGCGCCGATGCGTGCGCCAGCGAGAGTCGCGGGAGGACTTCCCGCGGGCGTGCACGGCGCCTCGTGGCCCGATCGCTTGCTGCGAACGGCCGCGCGCGAGGGACGCAATGACGCGGCCCCAGAGGCGCGACGACGCGGCTTCGTCGCAACGCTCGACGGATGTGCCGAGTGGCCCGCCGCAAGCTCCTGCAATGGCAGGCAGCCACGGAACTGGCGAGCCTGCGTGTATCGCCCGGCAATCGGCTCGAGGCGCTGTGAGGGGATCGCAAGGGCCAGCACAGCCTCCGGATCAATGATCGGTGGCGGGTCTGTTTCATCTGGCGCACGGACGGTCCGCACCAGGTTCAGATCGTGGCCTACCAAGGGACAGATGACCCAGTTGCTCGACGCAATCCACTCGGGCGAGATCCTGCTCGAGGAGTTCGTGAAGCCGATGCGTCTGACGGCTCGGCAGCTCGCCGCGGATACCGCGTTGCGCCTGGGAATCTACTTCAACATGGACGCCCGGTTCTGGCTCAACCTTCAGGCAGAATACGGCATGCGCATTGCCTCGCGAGATTCGCGCAAGCGTATTGCGGAGCGGATTCGCCCATTGTCCGGCGTCGCTTGAGTGAGGCGGCGCTCTTTTTCCATGGCTGTAATGAGTGACGATGCGTCTCTTGTTCCTGTTGCATCGGAGTCGGCCGGCTCAATATCGGCGGCGTCGGGACCCTTGCCTGGGTGTCACGCCGGCGCATGAGTGCGTCGGCGCCGGCGTTGCTCGGCCGGCTCAATCCGGGGTCTGTTGCCCAGGCGCATGTAGGTTTTCTTCGGCAAGCGCGCGCGCATCGCCGGGGATGGCGTGCCGTTCGGTGAGCCAGGCGCCGAGGTCGATCAGCCGGCAGCGCTCGCTGCAGAACGGGCGGTATGGCGCCTGCGCCCATTCGATCAGGCGCTGACAGGTCGGGCATTTCACCTGCATGGGCAGGGCCCTCAGGCGCAGGCGGTCAGCTGGAACGTCACGTCCTCGTTGGTCTGCGCGGCGCGCTCCGTGAGGCCCTTCCACGTGAGAAACCGCACGCTGCAGCGGTGGTGGCTGCCGCTCACCTCCGGGTACAGCCCGCTCGCGGCCGGCAGCACGATGCGCAGCAGCTGCAGCGGATTGTCCCGGTCGAAGGTGATGGTGAAGGTGCCGCCGCGGGCGCACTCCTGGCGCGTACGGCCGAACTGGCGGGTGAGCCACAGCAGCTCGGCCACCGCATCGCACAGCGGCCGCAGCAGCCCAAGCCACTGGTTGAAGGCGTGCATGCGCGCCTCATCCGGCTCGGACAGCCAGTAGAGGTAGTCCGGCAGGTCGAACTCGCACGTTCCGCCCGGAATGCTGCTGCGGTGCTTGATGGCGTTCAGGAACTCCGAGTCCCTGAGCGGCTGCTGGCAGGCCACCCCGGCGTTCATCAGGTCCGCGCGCAGCCGCCCGAGATTGCTGATGAAGGTCTTCAGCCGCTGGGTGTCGACGCCTGGACGGGACTGGTACTCGCTGAGCAGGTGCAGCTGGCGCTCGATTTCCTTCAGGGCATCGGAGCGCAGATCGCTGCGGGAGATGACTGCCAGGATGTCGATCAGGCTCGCCATGGCCGCGCGGCTGCCCCAGGGGCTACCGGTCTCGTTGTGGTAGAGCGCCTGGTTGTAGAGGAAATCCAGCCGCAGGAACGTGCGCATCCGCTCGTTCAGGGGCTGCTCGAAGACCAGAGCCCGGCCGTTGTCCTTGGCCACCGGCGGGGTGGCGGCGGAAGGCACCGCAGCAGAGGCGGTCGCGGGGGCTGCGGCTTCGGCGGTATCAGTGGTCATGGGCGGCTATTGTGCGCGACGAGCGCGTGTTGCGTAAATGTCCGCGACGCGCGACGGACCGCATGGCTCAGGCTTTGGCGGCGAGCTCCAGGTAGCGCTGGTGGAGTGTCGCAATCTGTCCGGCAAGGGCGGCCAGGTCCGACTCGTTGTGAATGACCTCATGGGCGGCCTTCAGCCGCTCGGCGCGCGAGGCCTGTGCGTTCAACATCGAGCGCGCCTGCTCGGGCGAGGAGCCGTCCCGCTTCTGCAGGCGCTCGAGCTGCACCTCCTCGGGACAGTCCACCACCAGCACCCGGTCGACCCGTCCCGTGAGGCCCTTTTCCACGAGCAGCGGAATGACCAGGATCTGGTACGGCCCGCCGGCCGCAGCCGACAGAGCCTCCACCGCCGAGCCGATCGCCGGGTGGGTGAGCGCCTCGAGGTCCGCGCGCGCCTTGGGATCGGAAAATACGATCTCGCGCAGCTTGGGCCGGTCGAGGTGCCCGTCCGGGGTCAGGATGCCCTTGCCGAAGCGCGCGACCAGCCGCTCGAGCGGCGGCTGGCCCGGCTCGACCACGTCGCGCGCGATCCGGTCGGTGTCGATGATCGGTACGCCGCGTGCGGCAAACAGCTCCGCCACGGTGGACTTGCCGCTGGCGATACCCCCGGTGAGCGCGATGCGAAGAATCTTCATGTAAGCCGTCAATTCTAGCGCGCTTTGGGGGCGCGAGGGGCCCCCGAACGCGCTCAGCCCGGGAAGAACCCCAGGTAAAACCCGACCAGCTGGTGGCCGAACATCAGCATCAGCCAGCCGGCGGCCGCGAGGAACGGACCGAAGGCGATGGGCACCGCGCTGCTGCGGCCGCGGGCCACGATGAGCACCAGGCCCACGAGCGCTCCGACCACGGCGGCGATCAGCACCGTGGGCAGCAGCATCTGCCAGCCGAGCCACGCCCCCAGGGCCGCGAGCAGCTTGAAGTCCCCGTACCCCATGCCCTCCTTGGCGGTGAGCGCGCGGAACAGGTGGTAGACGCCCCAGAGACTGAGGTACCCCACGGCGGCCCCGATCAGGCTGGAGCGCGGGTCCACCGGCACGGGCGCGCCGCCCGGGGCCGGCGCGAGCAGGCTCAGCACCAGCCCGATCCACATCAGGGGCAGGGTCAGGTTGTCGGGCAGCAGCTGCCGGTCGATGTCGATGGCGGCGAGGGCCACCAGGAACCAGGTGAGCACGAGCGCCGCGAGGGCCGGCCACCCGAAGCCGAACTTCCACGCCACCAGCGCCGATAGCAGCCCGGTGAGCGCCTCGACGAGCGGGTAGCGTGGGCTGATTCGAGCGCCGCACCGTGCGCAGCGGCCGCGCAGCCACAGATAGCTCAGCACCGGGATGTTGTGTCGGGCGGCGATCGGTGCCCGGCAGGCCGGGCAGGCCGAGCGCGGCACCATGAGGTTGTAGCGCTCCGCCGGCACGGCCGGCAGCGTCGGGGCGTCGGCGGCGAGCGCGGCGCAGTCGGCGCGCCAGTGCCGCTCCAGGATGATCGGCAGACGGTGGATCACCACATTGAGGAAGCTGCCGATCACCAGCCCCAGCACCAGGCAGGTGCCGGTGAACAGGGCGGGTGAGGAGGCGAGCAGCGCGGCGAGCGGCACGTCAGTGAACGACGTTGCCGAGCTGGAAGATCGGCAGGTACATGGCGATGACGAGTCCGCCCACGATCACGCCGAGGATCACCATGATCAGCGGCTCGAGCAGGCTCGACATCGCATCCACCGCGTTGTCCACCTCCGCCTCGTAGAACACGGCCACCTTGCCGGCCATCTCATCGAGCGAGCCGGACTCCTCGCCGACGGCGATCATCTGCACGACCATGTTGGGAAAGACGCCGCGCGCTTCCATGGCGCGCTGCAGGCGCTGGCCGGTCGCCACCTCATCGCGCATCTTCAGCACCGCATCCTCGTAGACGATGTTGCCGGTGGCGCCCGCCACCGACTCCAGCGCTTCGACCAGCGGCACGCCGGCGGCGAACATGGTCGAGAGCGTGCGCGCGTAGCGGGCGATGGCCGCCTTGTTGAGGATTGGGCCGATGATCGGAATCTTCAGTGACATCCGGTCCAGAACCTCGCGCATCTTGCGCGAGCGCTTCTTGAAATAGACGAACGTCCAGGCCGCCGCGCCGATGACGAGCGCGATCCAGATTCCCTGGTGGCGCACCGCGTTCGAGATGTTGATGACGAACATCGTAAACGCCGGCAGGTTGGCGCCGAAGCCTGTGAACAGCTTCTGGAACTCCGGGATCACGAAGATCATGAGCACGGTGGTCACGATGGCGGCCACGATCAGCACCGCGGCCGGATAGAAGAGGGCCTTCTTGACCTTCTTCTTGGTCGCCTCGGACTTCTCCTTGTAGGTCGCGATCTTGTCGAGCAGGGTGTCGAGCGCGCCCGCCTGCTCGCCGGCGCGCACCAGGTTGACGAACAGATCATCGAAATGCAGCGGATGCTTGGCGAGCGCCTCGTGCAGCGAGGTGCCGGACTCGACATCGGCCTTGATGGCGAGAATGAGGTTGCGCAGCGAGGGTTTCTCGACACCGGCGGCCACGATCTCGAAGGACTGCACCATGGGGATGCCGGCGATCAGCATGGTGGCGAGCTGGCGGCTGAACACCGAGATGTCGGCCGCATTGACCCGGCCGCCCTTGAGGCTCTCCCGTTTGCGGCGCACGCGTGAGGCGGCGATGCCCTGACGGCGCAGATCGGCGCGTACGGCCGCCTCGTCGGGGGCCATGATGTTGCCCTTGACGCGCTGGCCGCGCTTGTCGCGGCCCTCCCAGAGGAACGGGACGTCGGGCTTGGGGGTCTTGGCGGTCGCGGAGATTGCCGTGGCCATGGGTTCGCCGTCCTCGATCAGTCGATGGTGACGCTGTTGATTTCCTCGAGACTCGTAACGCCGCTCCTGACCTTCTCCAGGCCCGCGCGCCGCAGGTCCCAGATGCCCTCACGGGCCGCCTCGTCGCCGATCTCAACGGCGCTGCCGCCGGCGAGGATGATGCGTGAGATGGCGTTGGTGACCGGCATGACTTGATAGATGCCCGTGCGGCCCTTGTAGCCGTCGGTGCAGTTCGAGCAGCCCACCGGACCGAAGATCTTCAGGCCCGCCTGCACATCCTGCTCGCTGAAGCCTTCCTTCAGCAGCGCCTCGGTCGGAATGTCGAGCGGCTGCTTGCACTGCGTGCACAGCTTGCGCGCCAGGCGCTGGGCGATGATCAGGCTGACCGAGGTCGCAATCGCATAGGGCTTCACGCCCATGTCCACCAGGCGGGTCAGCGTCTGCTGCGCATCGTTGGTGTGCAGCGTCGAGAGCACCAGGTGGCCGGTCTGGGCCGCCTTGATGGCGATTTCCGCGGTCTCGAGGTCGCGGATCTCGCCGACCATGATGACGTCGGGGTCCTGCCGCAGGAAGGCGCGCATGGCCGCCGCGAAGGTCAGTCCCACCTTGGGATTGATGTTGACCTGGTTGACGCCGGGCAGGTTGATTTCCGCCGGATCCTCGGCCGTGGAGATGTTGGTCCCCTCGCGGTTGAGGATGTTGAGCCCCGTGTAGAGCGAGACGGTCTTGCCGCTGCCGGTGGGGCCCGTGACCAGGATCATGCCCTGGGGCTTTTGCAGGTACTCCTCGTAGAGCCTCTTCTGGAACGGCTCGTAGCCCAGCGAGTCGATGCCGAGCATCGCCTGCGAGGGGTCGAGGATACGCATCACCACCTTCTCGCCGAAG
Organism: Pseudomonadota bacterium; assembly: GCA_021809525.1. Taxonomy (GTDB): domain Bacteria; phylum Pseudomonadota; class Gammaproteobacteria; order Steroidobacterales; family Steroidobacteraceae; genus 13-2-20CM-66-19. The sequence goes on from JAKAYU010000008.1 coordinate 31,435, forward strand.
AGCGTCGGGCAGGTGCTCACGCGGAAGTCGATGGCGCGGGTCTTGGACAGCTTCATCTTGATGCGCCCGTCCTGGGGCACGCGGCGCTCGGCGATGTCGAGCCGGGCCATGACCTTGAGCCGCGCCGCGAGCTTGCCGCCGAGCTGTACCGGAGGCTGTGCCATTTCCTTCAGCACGCCGTCCATGCGGAAGCGCACCCGGTAGGTCTTCTCGTAGGGCTCGAAATGAATGTCCGAGGCGCCCCGCCGGATGGCATCCAGCATCACCTTGTTGACGAAGCGGACGATGGGCGCATCTTCGACGTCGTCTCGGCCGGCCGCGCGTTCGTCAGCCTCATCGTCCCCCCCGCTGACTTCGAGCCCCTCGAGGTCGACGTCCCCTTCGGTGCCGAGCTGGCTGATCTGGCTGTCCGCCTGCTCGATGGCCTTGTCGATGGCCTGCTGCAGCTTGTCGTCATCGACGACCACCACCTCGATGCTGAGGCTGGTCTGGAATTTGATCTCATCGATGGCGTGCAGGTGCGTCGGATCGGCGACGCCCAGGAAGAGCTTCTTCCCTCGGCGGTACAGCGGCAGCACCCGATGCTTGGCCACGAGCTTGTCGCTGACCAGGCGAACGGTCTCGACGTCCAGGGTGATGGCATCGAGATCGAGCAGCGGCACGCCGAATTCGTTCGAGGCGGCCACCGCGATATCGCGCGCCTGGGCGGCGCCGCTCTGGACGAGCTGGGTCACGAGCGGCAGATTGCGCTCCCGGGCGGCATTGAGCGCCTCGAGAACGGCCGACTCTTCTACGACCCCATCCTGAACGAGGCGCTGCGGCAGGCCGCCGAGCCCGGTGCGTGCGCCCCCGAGCGCTGCAGAGACATTGTCACTCATGGACTTAAGAAGGTCCGATTCGATCCGCGGGGCTCAAGTGTACCGAAGCCGGCGGCGCCGGCAATTGTCAAATCTCGGCCGATGGTCGCACAGGCCATCCTCCCTCACTGTGACTCGGCTCCCAAAAGAAGAAGCCCCCGCCGAGCGGGGGCTTCTGAAGGACCTCTGAGAGACTCGGCTGTTACTGGCAGCTGCTCGGGACATAGGCGGCATTGGGCATCGAACCCGGCTGGACACCCTGGCCTCCCGTGACCTTTGCGAGACCATTCACAACAGCCCCCGTGTTTGCAGTTGCAGTGCCACTGCAAATCCAGCTGATATCGCCATTCGTCGACTGATAGGCAGCCAGCGTAATGGTCTTACCCGAAATGTTCGTGTTGGCATTCGTTCCGCCGTAGGTTGCCGTAATCAACCCGTCGTTGTACGCCATGCTGGTGACGTATGTGCCACTGATGGTGTTATCGATGCCGATATCCTTAAGCGTGGCGCAGGCGCCACCCGCGGTCCCGTGATTCGCGTAGCACTCGTCGAACGCGGTCTCGATGCCGCCGGCGAGCGAGAGACCTTCCGAGACCTGCGCACGGATGGTGTAGTTCTGGTACGCGGGAATGGCGATGGCCGCCAGGATGCCGATGATCGCGATCACGATCATCAACTCGATGAGAGTGAAGCCCTGTTGCAACGATTTCATTACGAAACTCCTCAAGGAACGGTGGTTGTTCTTGCCAAGAGGCGCAAAGGGCGCCTGCTGGGCCTTCTGAAGCAAGTGCCGTGCCAAAGGCCGGAATCGCTCGTAATAGCTTGATTTCTGGATGAGTTTGTTCGGACTGCCGCCCGCCTATGTCAAACACGATTTCCTCGATTGACGGCACTGGGACCGATCAGCGTCACAATGTGACGTAAATTGTCACCCGGTCGCGGCGGCTGCGGCAGCGCTACAGTCCGGGATGTTGGCAGATTCGCGCAGATGAGAATCTGACGAACCAGTCACGTCGGCCTCCGGCCCTGCAAAGCGAGAATCATGCGCTACTCTGTCTGCGGCGGCGCACCGAGCACGGATTGGGTGATTCGGCGCGGGCGCACCGGAGTCATGTTACTCCCTTGGAGAATCGACGATGGCTGCGGTTGTCACCATGCCTGTCAGAGCGGAGACCCCAGAAGCACTACCGCAGCGTCAGCTCGAGCTGACGATTCTGATGCCGTGTCTCAATGAGGCCGAGACTGTAGCAACATGCGTGCGCAAGGCACGCGGCTTTCTGCAGCGGAGCGGTGTTGCGGGCGAGGTTCTGGTCGCTGACAACGGCTCCACCGATGGCTCCCCGGAACTGGCCCGGCAGGCGGGTGCGCGCGTCGTGGCGGTCTCCGCAAAGGGCTACGGCAGCGCATTGCGGGGCGGCATTGAGGCCGCTCAGGGCCGGTTCGTCGTCATGGCCGACGCGGACGACAGCTACGACTTCTCCCAGCTCGACGGCTTTCTCGCAGCCTTGCGGGCCGGTCACGACATGGTCATCGGGCATCGGTTCCGGGGCGGTATCCGGCCGGGCGCCATGCCCTGGCTGCACCGGTACATCGGCAATCCGATTCTGAGCTTCATCGGCAGGCTCTTTTTTTCCTGCCGCATCGGCGATTTCCATTGTGGGCTGCGTGGTGTCAACCGCGCCGCTGCGCTGCGCCTGGGGCTGCGTGCTCCCGGGATGGAGTTCGCCAGCGAGATGATCGTCAAGGCGGTGCTCGCGGGATGGAAGATCGGTGAAGTACCCACCGTCCTCTCGCCGGCAGGCCGGTCGCGCCCGCCGCATCTGCGCAGCTGGCGCGACGGCTGGCGTCATCTGCGTTTCCTGCTCATGATGAGCCCGCGCTGGCTGTTGTTTTATCCCGGCGTCCTGCTCATCGCGGTCGGCAGCACTGCCGAGCTGCTGATCTCCCAGGGGCCCGTGATCATTCATGGCGTCGGGTTCGACATCCACACGATGCTGTACGCGGCCGGCGCGACCATTCTGGGCCTGCAGCTCGTTCTCTTTTCAGTGATCGCACGCACGGTCGGTGTCTTGAAGGGGCTGCTGCCCATGACTGCACGGCTGCGCGCATTTCTGAGAGTGTTCACCCTGGAGCGCGGAGTTCTGCTGGGCAGCTTGCTCGGCCTGACAGGCCTCGCACTGGCGGTGTATTCACTGGACACGTGGTTCCGTGCGCGGTTCGGCCCGATGGGTCCACTGGAGGCCATGCGTGTGGTGATCACTTCGGTGACGCTGATGCTCGCCGGTGGCGAGACCCTCTTCGCGTCCTTCCTTCTTGGACTCATTGACGTACGGCCTGACGCTGGACCGGGAGCATGACCGCCGACGGTGAGTCTCAAGACTCGCTGAGCGCGGGTCTCTCTCTAATTGCGCTGCTGAGGCGTATCTGCGCCTCACCCCGACTCTACGTCTATACGGCCAGCACGCTCGTGGTCGTGGTCACGAGCTATTTCCTGGGCAAGGAGATGCTTTGGGACACCATGTACTACCACGTGTATGCGGGGTTCAGTGCTCTGCATGACCGCTTCGGTCGGGACTACTTTGCAGCCGGCCCCCAGGGGTATTTCAATCCGTACGCGTACGTGCCGTTCTATCTGCTGATCCGCTCCTCCCTCACGCCGCTTGAGAGTGCCTCCATTCTTGCGGTGCTGCAGAGCGCCATCCTGTGGCTTACGTATGAACTGGCAACGGCGTGTGTTCCGCGGGAGACGCCGAAGACGCGCGTGGCGACTGGGGTGCTTGCGGTCGTCTTTGCGTTTGCCAATCCGATCCTCATCAATGAATTCGGCTCGAGTGCGATCGACGTCACGACGGCAGAAATCGCACTCGCTGGGTGGCTCGCTCTCGTCGCCGCCCTGCGCAATCCCAGTGTGGCCAAGGTCGTGCTCGGGGGGTTGTTGCTCGGCGCGGCAAGCGCGCTAAAGCCGACCAATGCCGTGCATGCGGTTGCTGCCGCGTGCATCCCGCTGTTCGTTCCGGGAAGCTATCGGCGCAAGCTCGGATACACCAGCCTGTTTGTCGCAGCCGTGGGCGTCGCCTTTGTCGCGGTCAATCTGCCCTGGTCGCTCCACCTCGAGCGGCACTTCGGCAATCCGCTGTTTCCGCTGCTGAACGGCCTGTTTCGTTCGCCGGAGTATCCGACCGGGTCGATGCTCGATTATCGTTACATTCCCACTACGTTCGCTGCCGCCCTTCTGCGGCCGTTTGAGATGGTGCTGCCGATTCCCTCGGTGGAATACGGCCTTGCGGTGCCCGACTTGCGTTACGCCCTGCTGGCCGTATTAGGGCCCGCGGTGTTTTTGCGCTGGTGGTGGCGGCGCAGGCGTACCAGAACGGGTGCTGGGGCACTGGCGCTTCAGTCCCCTCAGTCGCGTGTGCTCGCCGCACTGGGCTGCGCGTTTCTGCTGGATTGGATGATGTGGCTGACGGTCTCGGGGAACGGGCGGTATTTCATTCCCATGGCTTGCGTCGCTGGAGCGCTGGGCGTGGTCCTGCTTTTCCGGCTCTGTGCGCAGCGGCCGGCGCTGCTCGGCTACCTGCTCGCCGGTGTCTTCGGCATCCAAATCTTCCAACTCTACTCGGCCGGCGGTTTCCGCGCATACCTGCCGTGGCGCCACGGTCCGTGGTACAGCGTGACGGTTCCCACGGTGCTCGCTCGACGCCCGAACCTGTATATCATGGTCGGGGCGCAGACCTATTCGTTCATCATTCCGGACATGCCGGCCGGTTCGGCCTTCGTCAATCCCGGCGGTGGTTACCTGTACATGACACCCAATAGCCCGAATGGCCGACGTGTCGAAGCGTTGATTCAGCGCTATGCGCCCCATGTGCGGGTCGTGACGCGCGATCCGCGCACGGATGCCTCCACACAGACTCGCTTGCTGAAGCCGTCGGCCGTCAATGACGTGCTCGCGCCCTTTGGCCTTCGTGCGCAGGATCGAAATTGCGTCAATATCGTCGTGCGGGGCGTGCCCGTGTTGTACACGGTGCCTGGCGCAGCTCGGAGGCGGGCCTCGGACAAACACACCGAATACCTCATGACCTGCCGTGTCGTGCGCACATCCCATGGTCCGGGCTGGGTCTTTCCTGGGCAGCGGCAGGCCGACCTTGCGTTCGATCACTTGGAGGAGGCGTGCCCGGCGCTCTTTCGGCCGCGACGGCCGGGCGATCAGCTTCGGGGTGACCGGCGCAACGGCTATTACTATGCGCGATTCTATCCCGGTACTGGTGTCGAGGCATGGATCATCCACGGGATGGTTGAATTCGCGAAGCGGTACGGCGGGCGCGAAGAATATGCGGGACCTGAAAGTATGTGGGAGAAGAATGTGCCCCAAGTAGCCTGCGGCCGCGCGGGGACGGGATTTCTGCGAGTGGTGGGATCGCCCAATGGGGTGCGCCGCATTGCGCAGAGCCGCGCGTCTCCCGCAACCGGGCCCGAGGGGCGGGTGCGGTCTGAGCGGCGGGTCAACCGCTTGTGACTGAGGACTGCGCAGCGGCGCTGGATCTTTCGGACCCGTTGGTACGAGCTCGCATCATCGTGCCGGTTCGCAATGGCGGGGCCCGCTGGCGCGAGGGCGCGCACGCGCTGCGCACGGCACTGCCCGACCCTTCGCTCGTTGCGGTCGTCGATTCCGGCTCGACGGACGGCAGCGACCGGGTGGCCATCGAGTGCGGATTCGCGCTCGAGCGGATCGATCCCAGCGCATTTAATCACGGTGCGACCCGCCAGTGGGCCATTGATCGCTTCTGCGCAGGCCGCTCATTCGTGATCTTCCTGACGCAGGACGCGGTGCTGGAGGGAGCCGATGCACCGCGCACCCTGCTCTCATCCTTTTCTGATCCGAGTGTCGGTGCCGCATACGGGCGGCAAATCCCGCACCACGGGGCAGGGCCGTTCGAGGCGCACATGGCGCTGTTCAACTATGAAAGCGCCAGCGTCACGCGCTCGCTCGCTGATGCGAACCGACTCGGCATCAAGACTGCATATCTCTCGAATTCGTTCGCGGCCTACCGGCTCGAGGCGTTGCGGGCGTGCGGGGGCTTCCCCAGTCACTTGATCCTCGGCGAGGATACGTTCGTTGCCGTTAGGATGCTGCTTGCGGGCTGGACTCTCCGCTACTGTGCGCAAGCGCGTGTGCGGCACTCGCATTCCTACAGTATTGCGCAGGAAGCGCGCCGCTATTTCGACTTTGGTGTCATGCATGCGCAGCTTCCGGAGCTGCTGCGGCATTTCGGTGCAGCAGAAGGCGAGGGCATCCGATTCGTCTTGTCCGAACTTCGCTACTGCGCTGCGAACGCGCCGATGGCGTTGCCGCTCTGCCCGGTGCGCAATGCCGCCAAATACCTAGGTTATCGGTTGGGGCGGCAATTCCGGTGGCTGCCGCGTGGCCTGTGCCGGCGATTGAGCATGACCAAGGTCTTCTGGAATGGTGATGCGCCTCTGCACTCGCGCACACGGCCTCGATGAAAGCGCGGAGGAGCCGGTTCCAAGGGTGCGCGGCCGGCCGCTGGCACGTGATGCGCCCATTGCGCGGTGCTGAGAGCGGTCAGATTCTCGAGAATATGCCGTAAATCGCGTAGTAGCGGAAATAGCGGTCGAGCACGCGTGAGCGAAATGGCTGATGGAATATGCGCGCCAGTTCGAACCCGGCGTTCTGGATCGTGCGGGCCAATTCGGCTTCGGGATAGTGGCGCTTGTGATCGGTATCGCTGCGAAAGCCGCGTTCGCCGGGGACCCCAACCACGAAATGGCCGCGCGCCTTGAGCACCCGGCGGACTTCTGCGAGCAACGGCTCGGGGCACTCTAGGTGCTCGAGCACATTATCGAGTACCGCTCCGTCAAACTCGCAGTCCTCGAACGGCAGGTGGTCGGGCTGCATCAACCTTACCCTCAGGCCTCGCTCCTGGCAGAAGGCGACGGCATTGGGATTGACGTCAACCCCGACCGTGTTGCAGCGATAGCGCACCATATCGCCGATGCCGCAACCGATGTCGAGCACCGAGCCGCGCAGATTCCGGCAGATTCTCGGGTACAGCCAGAGCCGGCGATACCAGACGGCGGCGTGCTTGCGTCGCATCAAATAATCAAAATACTCATCATAGCCCGTCACGTGTCCGCCTCGGCGGTCAGTACCCGCCGTGTGTCTCGAACGGCAGTTGCACCGGTGTGTCGGCATCGCCTGTTGAGCATGCTGGCTAAATGTTCTGCGCGCCGCGGCGCACGCTTGTGCGATAGGTTATGAATCGCTGCGCCAGGAAACTGACCGGCGTATTGAGCGCGCCGAGGAGAACTGCCGCGGCGAGGTACCACATGTGCATCCGCTCCACGAGAAAGTCCAGCGCGCTCGTGTTCACTCCAAGCAACAGCGCGTTGACGAGCATGTAGCGCGCGGCGCCTAGGCGGCTGACGGTGCGGACGGCAAATGTAAAGCGTGCGTTGAGCAGATAGCCTGTGATATTTCCGGTGACGAAGGACGCTACGTACGCGAGCAGATAGTTGATCCTCGCGAGCGCGTGCAGTCCGACCAGTACCGCTGCGCTCAGCCCGAGGCAAGTAACGCCGACGGCGCCGAAGCGCAGCAGTTGTGCAATGCGCGCGCGCCAGGCGGGCTTCTTCCATTTTTGAATCGCTGCTTCTGGTGGCATGGGTCGATGGGTGCATCAAAGCCGCAGTCGCTTCAATACCTTCTCCAAAATCAGCCGGATGATCCACATGGCGGGACCCCAGGCGCGTGGCAAATATGCCACATCGCGCTTCTCATCGATTGCCCGTGGAATGCCGGCCGCTCCTCGCCGCGCACTGGCCCAAAAGAGGCCTTTCGGAAAGGCCACCGTGGGCATATCCACTCATCCAGGCTTGATCGCCGGCACCTGCACCCCGGCCAAATAGAGTCGCTGTCTCAGACCGGACGGATGTGTACTGACCAGCACCTTGGCGCTCACGTAGACATGAAGGGCCCAAGAACTGCGCTACGGTAACCGCGATTGTCGCGCGCGGTGAAGATTTATCGTTCTCGGCGAGCCGGCACAGGGTGTAGCCGAGTGTGAGCGCAAATCCGAACCAGGATGCTAGGCGCACCGTCGCGGGGACGTGCCACAGAATGTGGTCCGAATAGACGGAGGGATTGGCGAGGAATCCGAGCGGGTCGTACGTGAACAATACCGCTTTCCCCCACTGCAGATGATGCTGGAAGGCGTAGCCCATGATCCATGCCCAGGAGGCGTCCAGTGGA
>JAKAYU010000136.1 GCA_021809525.1 Pseudomonadota bacterium
AGTCGGCTCCGTGGCGTGGCCTGAGTGCATACACAAAACTTAAATACTCTTTAAGTTTTGTGCAAGTGCTCCCAATCCCAAAACGTGCATGCCGGCCCCTGTGACGAGGTGATGTGCCAGGAATGTGTCGAGCTCAGATTGGGTGTGCCGTAATTGTGCCTGGGTGGGCCTGGGGACGGGGCTGGCAAGCGCTGCAAGTGATTGATTCATAAGCCCCTATGTAGCCGATATGCGGGTGAAAATCCGCGGGTCGGTGGTTCGATTCCGCCCCTGGCCACCATCCCGCTCTTTCCCCCGCTTCGCTGCCTACGCCCCATTGCGTCGGGGTACGCATAAGCTATTGATGCGCAACGGTATTATCGGAGAATTGGCCGCTAATCCGTTGACCCGGCGACCTTGACAGCGAGCACACCCTGGGGGCAACTTGCGGGGGCAAATAGACGATTGTGAGGCCTTGGGGGCAACTGCCCTGGGATAGCTGAAATCCGTCTTCCTGGGTTTCGGAGGAGTGGAAATCATGCCGATCACTCACGTCGCGATCGTCAATGCGAAGCCGCGCGAGAAGCCCTACCGGCTCTTCGACCCTGCCGGTGACTATCATCGCGACGATCTTTTGTGGTGCGACAAGGACCTGGGGCACTGGACATCAGGTCTACTGCCGGAAGAAAGTGTATACAGATAAGAAAGCTCTGTATACACGTTCATCCATGTCCGCCAAGCCCTCAACTCGGATCCCGGGCACTCTGCCTTCCGTCTTTACCTACTCGGACGCCATGGCGGCCGGGCTCTCTGCGCGGCGCCTCTATCGGTACCGCGATGAGGGGCATCTAGAGCAGCTGGGCCGTGGTCTCTTTCGACGGGCGGACGCCGCACCTGCCGATCACAACCTCATCGAGATCGCCCTCCGGGTCCCTGAGGGCACGCTCTGCCTGATGACCGCCCTTGCGCGTCACGGTCTGACCGACGTCATTCCGGCTCGCATTGACATCGCAATCCCCCGCGGTGGACGTATTCCGACACTGCAGTCGCCGGCGGACGTTCACGTCTTTGCCAGAGACACCTTCGCGCTCGGCCGGGAAATGATCCGAATCGGGGACGGACTGACCCTCGGCCTGTACTCAGCCAAGCGCTCGCTGGTCGATGTGATCCGGCTTCGGCATCGTGAAGGATCGGAAGTCGCGTGGGAGGCGCTGCGCCGGTGGCTACGGCGCAAGGACGCCAGGCCCGCGACATTGATTGCGATGGCACGATCGTTCCACGGCGCCGAGCGCGCGGTTCGCCAAGCCCTGGAAGTCATCCTGTGAAGCGGGCAACCAAAGAGACGATGGCCGGAAGGCGATATCTCGAGCTGCAGCGGAGGGCGAGGAACAAGACCGACGGATGAGTTGATCCAGATCTACGCGCTTGAAGGCTTTCTCGATCGACTCGTGCGCTCGGTACACGCAGACCACTTCGTGCTGAAAGGCGGAGTTCTACCTGCTGCACTGGATGCCCGTCGGCCGACTCGCGACATCGACTTGGTCGCCCATGATTTTGAGAACAACGCCGCGCACGTGCTCGGCCTGATCCGGGAGGTCGCCGCCATCGAAGTCGATGACGGACTCGTCTTCGATGCCGAGCATGGGACCGCGGAGACCATTCGAGACGACGACCACTAAAGCGGGGTCCGCGTCACGCTCGGGGAGAGTTCTCGCGCGCCATCATCCGCCTACACGTTGACATCAATGTGGGTGACCCGATCTGGCCTGAGCCACAGCAAGTCTGGCTCCCTCGATTACTCGATGACACGCTGGTCGTTCGAGGCTATCCGCCGGAGATGGTTTTCGCAGAAAAGATCGTTACAGCACTTGCACGAGGATCGGCCAACACCAGGTGGCGGGACTTCGTTGACCTCTATGTGCTCATTCGGCGCCAAGTCGTAGAATCCAAAACGCTTCGGGCCTCCATGCTGCGTGTGGCGCCATATCCCTGCGTCCCGCTCGCGCCTTTGAGGTCTGCGCTGGCCAATTTCCAGGAGATTGCGCAGAGTCGGTGGGCAGCGTGGTTACCAAAGCAACGGCTCGAAGCGTCAGCGCCGGGGGATTTCGCAACAGTTCTCGAACTCCTCTTTACGTTCGCTGACCCTGCAATCGGCAATGAGCCAATGACGGCCACATGGAGTCCGGTCGAGGCAGCGTGGCTGCGCGCCGCGTGACGACTCGTGGCCATCATGAAAAGCTTTCCATAATGGCCAGGAAAGATCGTTCAGGGCTCTTCTTCGGACTTTCTGGAAGCGGTCATTCGTCGACCGCAATCTCTTTTGGTGGAGCGCGCCCGTGCTTGCATATGGCAGGCATCGCTGGCATTATGCAGGCATGAGTGTGCAGATTACCGTCCGCGATGTGCCTGAGAAAGTGCGGCACGAGCTTGCCGCCCGAGCCGCCGCACAGGGTAGATCCATGCAGGAATTTCTGCGAATCGCGCTCGAGCGACTGGCCACACGGCCGACTGCGGATGCCTGGCTGAAGCAGGTGCGGAGGCGCAAGCGCGCTACCCAGACCAGGGTTGCTGCAGATCAGATTTTGAGCAACCGCGACGCTGATCGCCGGTGAGTGTCGTCGTTGATTCGTCGGTCATTGTCGCCGCGCTAATCGATACCGGGCCCGCCGGCGTCTGGGCGGAAGAGGTCATCGATGATCAGGCACTTTACGCTCCGGAACTCGTGTTCGTAGAGGTCACGAATGTCCTCCGGCGCCTGGAACGCGCCAAGCAGATAACCACGCCCGAGGCCAATGGAGCGCAGGAAGATCTGACTCAGCTTGAAATCGAGCTTTTTCCGTTTGAACCATTTTCAGACCGTATCTGGGAGCTACGTCATACGGTCACGAGCTACGACGCGTGGTACGTTGCTGTCGCCGAAGATCTCGGATTCCCGTTGGCCACTCTGGATGGACGCCTCGCAAAGGCAGTTGGTCCGAAGTGCAAATTCCTGACGCCAGATTCTCGGTAGATCATCCGCCGCATATCGTTGACGCACAGCGGCCACTACGCGAAGCTTTGCATAGTGGCCAAATGCGGACATTCAGCTGACGAGGGATGTCAGCTGTCTCCCTTGGCGCAATCTTTCAGAGCGTAACTCCTGCCTGAACTGCTTTCATAAGCGTAGATATAGCCGTCGCTGAAGAACCACTCTTGAGGTACAGGCGACCAAAGACGCAGTCTTCAAGCTCTCGGAACGTTGGCATTCCGGAGGTCAGATTTTCCGAGCAACCGGCGTGGATGCCCGCTCGAGACGCCAGGCTTGATCCTTATCTCCCATTTCTGCGCACCGCGCGCTGCCATTTGCCCTTCGGGCGGTACTTCGTACTCGAAGCGCGTGAATTTCCCGTAACCGGCGAGTCTGCGAAACACATGAACGTCGCCGGTTGTCGGGTACACCGAGATAAAATAACGGCTCCGTCTTTCCTTATGGCGCCGAGCAGCCGCTTGGGCGGGGAGACGACAGGTCCTGGAAACCGGTAGTAGGTGACCGATCCGGAATAAATGCCAGCGGTTCCGCCGGGCACCGCTGCATTTGCTGCTCGCTTCCAGCCGCAAGCGCCAGCAAGGAGCAACACCGTTACGACTGCCAAGCCACCCCGGAGCGTCAGCCTGCTCATCGCCAGTCCTCCGGCAGATCCGCCCGACCGGCAGTAGAGCCCCGTATGAATTACTTGCAATACCATAGGGTGGTGCATCAGCGGCGCGTGCGCGAATGGGGCGCCCCCGCTGCCCTGTGCACGCTATTTGCACTCAGGTGCGATTGAGGCAGGTTGCTGCGGCTCGACGCGGCAGCCCTGACCTTTGCCTCAACGCATCAGGCGGGAAGTTCGCGCAATCGCACCGAAAGAAGCTCCTCCGTCGCCATTTATCGAGCGGACGGCATACAAGCCCCATGTCGCGCCGACCGAGTCGTTTGGCAGTGACGCGGCGAATAGGTGATGCTGTCAGCCGGACGCGCTCTTGATCAGCAGCGCGGCCAGGGCACTCTGCATGAGTGCCTTGTAGGCCGCCTCGAGGCGCGCCTCAGGGCTGATGCTCGTGACGCGCGCATCACCCAGAGTTCGGCGCGCTGCAATCAAGAGCCCTGTTTTCCGCATTCGGCTTACCGTCGTGAGTTCGCCATCTGACTTGTCTCGGCCCAAGCCTACTCAGGCACACTGAGTTCGATGAGCCGCACAGTCTGAGCCTCCCAGGCCTTCAGGAGCAGGTTTCCCGATTGCGCGTTCGGTGAGGGTGATCTGCGCGGTGCACGGTGCGGTGCTCGATGTGGCGATGGGGCCGTACAAAAAGGGACCAAGGAGGCGCGGCCGGTTTCCACGAGCGCGGGGAACACGACGAAGCAGAGGCCTTCTTCCGGCTGCTGATCGAGTGCTTCAGCGATCGGGCCGGGGGCTACGACTGTCCGGGGCGGCAGTCCCGGAAGCGGGAAATCCCGGTGCCTGATTCCCGCAAACGGGATTGAGGGAATCTCGCGGCACCCGCGCCGTCCACGAAAAACCTTGCTGAATCAGGTCTCTAGGGGCGCGTTCCATGTGGCACGAAAGCTGCTGAGGCCCGGTATGCGAACGGCTCCCGCCACTGCTCATGCCGGACATTGCGATTGACCCCGCCGTAACGCGCCGCAAGCGCCGCAAGCGCGTGGCTGCGGCGGGTATCGCCGCGGCCGCGCTCATCGCGCTGGTGGTGTGGGGATTGAGCCGCACGGGCGCCGGCCCCAGCGTGCGGCGTTCCGACATCTGGATCGCCACCGTGAAACAAGGTTCGCTGCCGATCGTGGTGAGCGCAGCGGGGGTGTTCCGCCCGATCAAGGAGCGCTGGATCACGGCTGCCACGCCGGGTGTGGTCGAAGAGGTTAAGGTACAACCGGGCGATGAGGTGCAGCCAGGCACGGTGCTCGCGGTGCTCGCCAACCCCGCGGTCGAATCCGCGCTGGCGCAAGCCACGGCGAAGCTGGCGAGCGCCGAGGCGCAACGCGCCTCCCTTCAGGCGCAGCTGACGAGTCATCTCTTGACGCTGCAGGGCAACCTGGCCGCCGAGCAGGCTACCGCCGAGACGATGTCGGTGAAGGAGCGAGCGGAGGGGCCGCTGGTTCGCAGGCACATCATCTCGACGCTCGAATACAGCGCGATCCGTGTGCAGGCCGTCGAATACGCGCAGCTCGCCCAGCTCGCCAAGAAGCGCATTGCGGTCTTCCGCCAGAGCATTGCGGCCCAGACTCGCGCCGCGACCGCACAGGTGACGGCGCTGCGGGCGGTTCTCGAGAACACTCGCCAGCAGCTCGCTGCGCTGTCGGTCACCGCCGGTATCGAGGGAGTGGTGCAGAACGTCGCGATGCATGCGGGTCAGACGCTCGAGGTCGGCGGGGGAATTGCCCGAGTGGCCAGCCTCAAATCCCTCAAGGCCACTCTGCAGGTGCCGGCCAGCGAGGCGGAGGAAGTGGTCAGCGGTCAGCCCGTCACCCTGGAGTTGGCCACCGATGTCACCCAGGACGTTCAGGCGCGCGTCACTCGCGTCTCGCCGACGGTGACCAACGGTAGCGTTGAGGTCGACGCCATGCCGACGGAGAAATTACCGACCGACGTCCGACCTAATCTGGCGGTCACCGGCAATATCCACATTGCCGATCTCGCCCAGGCGATCTATGTCCAGCGTCCGGCCTACGCCAGCCCGGACAGCATCATGACGCTGTTCCGGCTGGTTGATGGCGGGCGAGCAGCGGTTCCCGTGCGCGTGCGCTTCGGTGCCGCCTCCGATCAGTACATTCAAATCGTCAGCGGGCTGAGCCCCGGCACCCGGGTCATCGTGTCCGATGCCAGCGGCTTTGCCGGCGACCGGCGCATCGACCTCAGATGAGGCGCTTGATCCGACCCTCCAAGGAGAACGTGTGATATGAACACCCACGCGGTGATAGACGTCGCAGACCTTACCAAGGTCTACGTGACCGACGAAGTGGAGACCCATGCGCTCACCGGCGTCAATCTGCGCGTCGACAGCGGAGAATACGTGGCGATCATGGGTCCCTCGGGCTGCGGCAAGACGACACTCATGTCGATTCTCGGACTCCTCGATTCGCCCACCACCGGCACGTACGATCTGGCCGGCACGCCGGTCGCGACCCTCGACGCCCGGCAGCGCGCGCACTTTCGTAACCGCAACATCGGGTTCGTGTTCCAGTCCTTCAATCTCATCGGTGATCTGAACGTTTACGAGAACGTGGAGCTGCCACTGGTCTATCGGGGGGGGCTCGGCCGCGCCGAACGGCGCGAGAAGGTGGCGGCGGCCCTGGAGAGCGTCGGCATGCTGCATCGCATGCGGCACTACCCGGCCCAGCTCTCCGGCGGCCAACAGCAGCGCGTCGCCATCGCGCGCGCTCTGGTTGGAGATCCGGCGATCCTGCTCGCGGACGAGCCGACGGGAAATCTCGACTCCGCAAACGGGGAGAAGGTCATGGAGTTGCTGGCCGACCTGAATGCGCGCGGCGCCACACTGGTGATGGTTACTCACGACGCACGGTATGCCGCACACGCCAAGCGTCTGGTGCGTCTCTTCGATGGACAGATCGTGGCCGAGCAGGAGAGTCATCGGAGCGAAGGGGCGACACAGGGCAAAGGTCCGACGAGCCGCTGAGTCGAGGTCGCGGAGAGCTGATGGCTCCCTGCGTGCAACCGGATGTAATCCATGGCCATCTCGAGCACATATGTCTGGGATCAGCTTTCGCGGGCTCTGCGGCGCTGGCGCGGCGAGAGGGCGTTCACGGCGGCATTTGTGCTGACTCTGGCGCTCGGTATCGCGGCCAATGCCGCGGTGTTCGCTGCGCTGAATGCGTACTTTCTGCGCCCATTGCCCTACCCTGATGGCCGACGGCTGGTGGATATCTATTTCGACTCGGCGAAATATCCTCTCCCGCCCGGCGCTGCCATGTCCGCTGCCGCCTATCAGCGCCTGCGTTCTGCCCTTGCGCTCGCTTGCAGTGGACTGGTGAGCGACTGGGGCAACCTCACAGTCGTTGTTCGAGGCGAGCCCGCCGCAAATCACCATGTCGCCGCGATCACCGCTTCGACACTGAAGACGTTGCAGGTTCGGCCTCTGATCGGACGCTGGATCAGCCCTGCCGCCGACCTTGCGGGCGGTCCGCACGAGGTGGACGTCAGCTATACGTTTTGGCAAAGCGCGTTTCACGGCGATTCGCACGTCTTGGGAAAGCGGCTTCGCATCGCCGGCGAACTCTACACCGTCGTTGGAGTCATGCCGCGACGTTTCGCCTTCCCGGCCCGCCACACCCAGCTGTGGGTCTCGACGGACCTCGCGCCGGGAGAGTTCGGACCCGAGCAGCTGACGACTTTCAATTGGGTGATGGTCGCGCGCCTAAAACCGAAGGCATCCCGCGCGGAGCTTGCCGGGCAGCTCACCGGCCTGCTTGCTCGCATTGAGACGTCCATGCCCCCCGTGGAGCGCAGGGTCGCAGCGCAGGCAGGTTTCTACATCGCGTCCATGCCTTTGCGCCAGTGGCTGGGCGGTGCAACGCGCGCACGTGTGCTCGTGATGCAGCTTGGCGCGGGCATCCTTCTCCTGCTTGCGGTCGCGAGCCTGGTCAACCTCGCCTTGGCGCGGGCCCTGCGGCGCCGGGACGAGGCCGCCCTGCGAGTGGTGCTCGGCGCCGGGCGCGGTGACCTTCTGAGGAAGGCGTGCATCGAGGCAGTGCCGCTCGGCGCCGCGGCTGCGTTCATCGCCTGGCCGCTCACGGAGTTCGGCATGCGGGTGCTTGCACGGTATCGCGTCGCCTCGGCGAGCACGACATTCAGCCTGCATGCGCCTGCCGGACTGTGGTTGCTGGCTCTGGTAGTTGCTCTCGTTCTCAGTGGCACCGCGCTGCTCTTGCCGCAGGCATTCGTGCGGGTCGATAGGCCTGCTGAACTCCTCTACGGGGCTGGCAGGGGCGGAGGTGGGCACCGCATGCGACCGCTACGGCTCGCGTTGAGCGTCAGCCAGATCGGATTGGCCATCGCGCTGCTCGCCGGCGCCCTGTTGCTCGGACGCTCGTTGCGCAACATGCTCGACTCCAATCCCGGTTTCGCCAGCCGGCACCTCTACGTCGCGATGCTGCATCTGCAGGGGCCGCAGTACGACAAGTGGGGTGGATGGCTCGAGGCGCATCAGCTGCTCTCCGCCGCCGTGGCGGCGTTGCCCGGTGTGCACCAGAGCGCCATTGGAGAGTCGGTTCCATTTGCCGGCGGTGGCTCCTTTTCCTCCTTCTGGCCCGCTCACGCGCGGGCAGGCAATGCGGTGCCGCACGCCGGGAGCATCACCCAGGCGGGTCCGGGTTTCTTGAGAACACTCGGGGTTCGGCTGCTTGCCGGTCGACTGCTCGATGCGAACGATGCGGCGACCAACGCGCCCAACGTGGTAATCGATGAGCGCTTTGCGGATGCCCTCTACGGAAGCCCGGACGTGGTCGGTAAGACTCTCAAGTGCAGCATCGGCGTACGCGCCTGCCGTATCGTCGGCGTGGTCAATACCGTTCAGGACCGCTTCGCCCGACCCTATGCCTCCTCAAGCGGCACTGTGTTCGTGCCAGAAGATCTGAACAGCTATCGGAACTGGGGTGGCGTGACCACGATCCTGATCCGCTCGAGCGCGTCGCCTGCCGTCCTGGCTCGGGAGGTCAGAGGCGCCATCCGCCGGACGCTCCCCGGCCAGAGTCTGCTGCGCTTTGCCTCGATGCACGAACTGATCGGCGATTCCGCGCAGGGCGCCGCAGGGCTCGCGAGTCTGCTGATTGCGTTCGGCTTGCTCGCCTTTACGCTCGCCGTTATCGGTACCTACGGTGTCGTGGCGTACGTAACCGGGCTGCGTCGTCGAGAGTTCGCGGTCCGCCAGGCAGTCGGGGCGGAGCCCGCGCAGATCGAATCCCTGGTGCTGACTCAGGGCTTTGTACTGTGGGCGCTCGGCTCGCTGGTGGGCATCGGCTGCGCGCTGGTCTTTGCCAAGGGCATCGCCGCGGAGTTGTACCGAGTGAGCATCTTCGTTCCTGAAACCTATGCGCTGCCGGCACTCGTCGTCGGGGCGGCGGTGATGCTCGCCTCGTGGGTTCCTGCCCGAGGCGCTCGCAAGCTCGACATCATTGCTCAGATCCGGCCGGAGTAGAGACGGTGGTCATGCGATTCATTGGATTGCACGGTGAGCGACTGCTGCGGCCGTTTCGCAAAGCCGGATTCGCCGTGGCGGTAATTCT
>JAKAYU010000137.1 GCA_021809525.1 Pseudomonadota bacterium
CGAGCGGTCGTGCAGCTCGAACAACTCGGCAGCCAGCATCGCCACGGCATGGTTGCGCAGGTCGGCCGAGAAGTACCCGAGGCGAATCTTCTCGTGGCGCGGATGCGCCGCCAGGGGTGCCAGCGGCACCTTCGGGGAGAGCTCCCGCACGTAGATCTCGGCTGCCCGGCGCTGCAACGCCGGGGCGTCAAGCAGAGACAACAGGACGAAGGGAGGAGCGAGCGCATCGCCGCGTTGGACGGCGCCGACCATGCGGAGCAGATCGGTCTCGAAGTCTGCCCAGTCGTTCATGCACATGCGCGCGTGACGGTAGTCGCCGCGTAGGAATCGGATCTGCCGATAAGCGGCGAGGGCGACTGCGTAGCTCGCAATGGCTTCCTCCTGGTGACCTAGTGCTTCCAGGACGCCGCCGTGGCACCGGTAGGTTTCCGGATCGCGCCGCCCCAGGCGCAGCGCCTGGTTGAAAGAACTCAACGCGTCGGAGAAACGTCTCGCATCGTGGAGGATCATCCCTCGAGTGAAATGTGCATCCGCGGAGCGAGGGTCTATGGCCAGTGCCCGGTCGCAACTTTCGAGCGCTGCATCGAGCTGGCGCAGGGATCGTAGTGTGGCGCCGCGGTTCGCATGCGCGTCGGCGTACTCTGGTCTGAGGGCAATCGCTCGATCGAAACCCGCCAGCGCTTCTTCATAGCGCTGCAGCTCATGCAGCACGGCTCCACAGTTGTTGTGCGCACTGGCGTGATTGGGACGGGCTGCAACCGCGCGCTCGTGACTCTCGAGCGCCTCCAGGAGACGTTCCTGTTCTCGCAGCACGACGCCGCGATTATTCCAGGCTTCCGCATGGTCAGGAT
Source organism: Pseudomonadota bacterium (assembly GCA_021809525.1). Lineage (GTDB taxonomy): Bacteria > Pseudomonadota > Gammaproteobacteria > Steroidobacterales > Steroidobacteraceae > 13-2-20CM-66-19. The sequence goes on from JAKAYU010000137.1 coordinate 852, forward strand.
TCAATTCCAGGGCCCGAGCGAAGCTTGTGAGTGCTGCGTCGTGCTGGGCAAGGCTGTAGAGCGCAACGCCTCGGTTGTAGTGCGCTTCGGCGTGCTCGGGCTGCAGGCGGATGGCCCGTTCATAGCACGCCAGGGCGTCCTGGATCCGACCGAGATCGCGCAGGACATTGCCGTAGTTGATGTGGGCAGCAGGGTTGTCGGGCAGGCACTCTGCGGCGCGGCCGAGGATCTCTGCCGCCTCGGCGCTGCGGCCGGTTTGGGCGAACATGATGCCGAGTAGGCTCAGGACGCCGGGGTGATCGGCCTGACGTCCGAGGATTGAACGGCAGAGCTGTTCGGCCTCATTCCACCGCCGGTGAGCGTAGAGGGTCTGGGCGAGGCCGAACGGGTCGCTTCGCCCGGGACTGCCGCCGGTCGCCGATGGCGGGCTGGTGAGCGGTCCGCTGTTCATCGCGCGGGCGTCTCCCCGGCTGGGCTGCTCGCCGCCGCCGGGGCAAAGAGATGCTCAGGGTGCAGTCCGGCGAGGTGGCGGTTGTACATTTGCTGCAGGAGGGACTCGAGGCTGCGGGTGAAGGCGGGGGTGTTAAAGAGGGTGCAGCGGTGGCGGTTGTTCTCGAGGGAGCGCCTCAGGGCGGCGAGGCGCTGAGGGTGTGTGGCGAGCTCGACGGCGAGGCGCTCGTAGTGCTGGCGGTCCGTGGCGATGAGCTCAGGCAGGCCGGCGGCGGTGAGGAGGCTTGCGGCCATGCGGGCCTGCATGCCCTGGCCTGGGAGGGTGAGCACGGGCAGGCCCACCCAGAGGGCATCGGAGGCGGTGGTGCCGGCATTGTAGGGCAGGGTGTCGAGGAACAGATCTGCGCTGCGGTAGCGGGCGAGGTAATCGGCGTAGGGCAGGGGGCGGCCGAAGCAGAGTCTCTTGGGGTCGATGCCGCGCAGCTCGGCCTCGCGGCGCAGGTTGCGCTCGGCGGGCTCGCAGGAGCCGAGCAGCCACAGGAGGCTGTGCGGGACGGCCGCGAGGATGCGCATCCAGCTGTCGAAGGTGTCCGGGGTGATCTTGTACGTGTTGTTGAAGCAGCAGAAGAGGAAGCCCTCAGGAGGCAGGCCGAGCTCGGCGCGGGAGAAGCTTCTCTGGGGCAGGGGGCGCTTGGAGTCGTTGACCTGGTAGCTCGGCAGGTAGGCGATTTTCTCGCTGTAGTGCTGGCGGGATTCCGGCGGGATGAGCACCGGGTCGGCGATGAGGTAATCGATGAACGGGGCGCCCATGGTGCCGAGGTAGCCGAGGTAGCTGACCTGGATGGGCGCTGCGCGCAGGGCGAAGATGCCCGAGCGGCTGTCGCGGGTGTAGCCGCCCAGATCGACGGCGATATCGATTTCATGCTCGCGGGCGAGGGCGGCGACCTCGCGGTCGGAGAGGTGATCGACGGGCAGGAAGCGCTCGAAGGCGGTCTCGAGGCGACCGCGCAGCTCATCGCGGGTATCGGGACCCAAGGCAAATGCGGTCAGCTCGAAGCGCGAGCGGTCGTGCAGCTCGAACAACTCGGCAGCCAGCATCGCCACGGCATGGTTGCGCAGGTCGGCCGAGAAGTACCCGAGGCGAATCTTCTCGTGGCGCGGATGCGCCGCCAGGGGTGCCAGCGGCGGCAGCGGATCCTTCTGCCCGAGCTTCTCCCCCGCCCAGCGCTCGGTGGCCTTGCGCTGCAATGCCGGGGCGTCCAGCAGCGAGAGCAAGGCGAACGGCATGACGGCAGGCTCCGAGCGCTCGATCGCCGCTGCCATCGCGGCGACATCAGCCTCGAATCGTTGCCAGTCGCACAGCTTCATGCGCAGGTGGTGGTGCTCACCGCGCAGGAAACTCGCCGGCGGCTCCAGTTCCAGCGCCCGCGCGTGGCTCTCTAGCGCCTCCTCAGGACGTCCGAGGGCGAACAGTGCATCGCTACGGCTACAGTAGACGGCGGCCCCCTGGATCCCAAGCGCGATTGCACGGTCGAAACTCGCCAGGGCGGCATCGAGCCGCTTGAGGCTGAGTAGCGCGGAGCCCCGCTCAAAGTGCACATCCGCTACGTCGGGTTCGAGAGCGATGGCCCGATCAAGGCTCGAGACCGCCGCTTCATACCGTCTGAGCGCATTCAGTGTCGCACCGTGGTTCGCGTGGTGCTTGGCGACCTGCGGCTCGATTGCAATGGCGCGATCGAAACTCTCAAGTGCCTCCTCGTGGCGCCCGAGCTGGTTCAGGGTGGCGCCGCGGTTGTTGTGGGCACCGGCATGATCGGGCGACAGTTCGATTGCCCGCGCATGACTCTCGAGCGCCTGGTCGCACCGGCACAGTGCGTTGAGGACCGCACCCCGGTTCGCATGAGCTTCGGCGTCTGCTGGGTTGATGGCGATGGCTCTATCGAAGCACTCGAGCGCCTCTTCGTGCCGCCCTGCCGCAGTCAACGTCGCACCACGGTTGGTATGCGCTTCGGAAAAGTCCGGCCGAAGCCGCAGCGCCCGATCGTAGCTCTCAAGCGCCTCATCGTAACGCCCCAGACGGTGCAGGAGTGCCCCGCGGTTGTTGTGGGCGCCAGGATGGTCGGCGCGGCATGCGAGCGCGCGCTCGAAACTGTCGAGCGCATCATCGGGGCGGTCCAGGCTGCGCAAGGCGATGCCGCGGTTGTTCCAGGCCTCGGCATGATCCGCTCGGCAGGCGAGTGCGCGATCGTAGCTCTGGAGCGCCTCGGCGTAGTTCTTAAGCTGCTGGAGCGTCACGCCGCGGTTGTAGTGGGCCTGGGCATAGGCCGGATCAAGGGCGAGGGCCCGTTCGTAGCAGGCGAGCGCATCCCGGGACTGGCCGAGATCGCGCAGTGCGTTGCCCAGATTGTTGTGGGCCTCGGGGTTGCGCGGGGCGCTCTCGACGGCGCGCCCGAAGAACTCACTGGCCTCACGCGGCCGACCGCTCTGCGCCATCATCACGCCGAGCAGCGTCAGCGCGCCGGGGTGCTCGGGATCGTGTTCGAGGATCGAGCGGCACAGGGGCTCGGCTGCGGCCCACTGAGAGCTCCGGTACAGCGCGCAGGCCTGCTGAAAGGGATCATTTCCCGCGGCACCGGGGCAGGGCGAGGGCGGTCGCCGCGGACTGGTGCGAGGGCCTTTATCCATTGAAAAAGGATAGGTGGCGCTAGCCCCGGGCCGCCGTGAATTATGTCGCATTTCCACCGGCGGTCGCGCCGCCGTGGCGCTTTGGGATCAGCGTGCCATGCCCGCTCCCGCGGCGGCAGACACCGCGGCCACCGCGCCGGAGCGCACTTCTGGGCCGATGGCCGCCCAGGCGGCGCGGATCTCTCCGAGCAGACTCAGCACTTCGCCGACCGCGGCGGCATCATTGTTTAGGTTGGCATGGACTAGACGACGGGCCATATATTCGTACAGCTCACTGAGATTCTGGGCGAGCTGCCCGCCCTTGTGCAGGTCCAGGCTCCCGCGCAGCTCCGCGAGGAGTACCACGGCGCTGTGCAGCAGGCCGGCTTTGCGCGTGATATCGCCCTTTTCGATGCAGGAGCGCGCTGCGGTCAATCGTCCCAGCACCGCATCAAACAAAGTCAGCACCAGGGTGTGCGGATCCGCATCGGCGACCGCACCGTGAGCGTTTACGCTGCGATAGGCCGCGAGTTTCGACTGCTGTGAATACGGATTCACCACTCACACTCCCAATGTCCGTGCCTACTGTAGCGGCGGGCCGAGCACGAACTTGAACCTCCTCGTCAACCTCCGGAACTCGAGCCGGGTGCGCCCGGAAGCGTCGCGAACGCCTGGGTGAGATACGAGGAGGTGCTCTGCAGCGAGGAGAGCAGGCTGTTCAATGCCGAATACTGCTCAGTGAGGCTCGCCGACAGCGCGCTCATCTGCTGGGAGAGCTGGTTGCTCTGCTGCGTCAGCCCGTTCTCCTGCGCCACCAGACTCTGGCTGAGCGAATCGATGGGTCCGCCGCTCGCCAGCTGTGCGGTGAGCTGCGAGTTGAACGTCGTGGCGATGCCGCCGGTGCTGCTGAACAGCGCGCTCACCGCGCTGAAATCCGAGTTCAAGGCCGCGGTGAGCTTCGTGGTGTCGACGCTCAGGCTGCCGTCGCTGTTCGCCGTGATGCCGACGCTAGCGAGCGAATTGTACGTCGAGGACCCTGTGTTCACGAAACTGTCGAGAACCGAGAGAACCTGATTCTGTACGGTGCTCAGCGCCGCGTTGCCCGTCAGTGGGCCCGCAGTATTCGTCGTTGCGTCGTACCCGCCGAGCTGACTGAAGGTGCTCTGCAGAGCGTTGTAGGCGGAAACGAAGCTCTGGATATTGCCGGCCACCGTAGCGACGTTGTCCGCGACCGACAGCGTGGCGGCCGAGGAAGTCGTGGCGAGCAGATTGAGCGTAACGCCACTCAACGCGGTGGTCACCGTATTGCTTGCGCTCGTGTAAGTGACCCCTGCAATGGTCAGGCTGGCATCCTGAGCGGCGGTCGACTGCGTGTAATTGCTGGTATTGCTGCTGCTGTACGTCAACGAGGACAGGCCGGTACCGCTGTCCGTCTCGAGCACCTGGATGGTATTCGCGGCGCCGGTCAGGGTGGAGGTGAGCACCAAGTGTGCGCCGGTCGTGCCGGTGACGATGCTGGCCTCAATGCCAGGATTGCCGGCGGCGGTATTGATTGCTGCCGCGATCCCGGACAGTGTGTCATTGCTGCTGTTGATGGTGACGTTGAAGCTGGTGCTGCCCAGCGTGAGCTGCAGTGTGCCCGTTCCGACCGTGGCCGAGCTGCCACCGGAGAAGGCATTCGAGACTATCTGCTGTGCCTGCGCCAGCTGGGTCACGCTGACACTGTAGGACCCGAGCGTGGCGCTGGAACTCGCACTGGCCGTGAAGGCGCTCGTGTCGCTGCTCGTGGCGCTCAGCGCATCGAACGCGCTCGGTGTATCGATCGCGCCAAGCGATGACTGGAACTGCGACAGCGCGCTCTTCAGCGAGCCGATCGCGGAGATTTCGCTGCTGACCGACTGGGTCTGCTGGGAAATGATGGCCTGTTGCGGCGCTTCGGTCGCCTGCACCAATTGCGCAACCAGGCTAGAAACGTTGATGACTGACCCGCCGGCGGCACCGGCGCTGGAGTTGCTGGCAACGGAGACGATGGGGCTGGACATTGCAAGCGCTCCTCAGAAACGCGCCTGACTCGGCATTGTACAAACGCCCCGAGGGCGGAGCCTTGCGGCGTCCGCCCCCGGGGCATCCACTTCCAGCCCTGGAACCATTCCGTCGCGAGTCCTATCCTTACGGCAGCTTCTGCAGCAGCGTGAGGATGTTCTGCGGGATCGTATTCGCCTGCGCGACCATCGCCGTGCTCGCCTGCTGCAGGATCTGCTCCTTGGAGAGGCTCGAGGTCGCCTGGGCATAGTTCGCATCCACGATCTGGCTCTTCGCGGCACTCAGGTTGGTCGAATCGGTCTGCAGACCGGTGACCGCAGACTGGAACCGGTTCTGGTACGCACCCAGATCGGCGCTGCTGGTGGCGAGCTGCTGCAGGGCCTGGTCGATCGAGATCAGCGCCAGGTTCGAGTTATCGACCGACGTCACGCTCAGTCCGCTGACGTAGTTGGCCGTGGAGTTGGTGCTGATCGTGTCCGTCGAGTCGAGTCCCAGAGCACTAACCGCGGCCGTGCCCGGGGTCACCGTGGCGCCAGAAGCACTGGTGGCGCTCGCGATGGAGAAACCGACCGTGTGGTTGGCGGTGCTGTTCATCTGGATCTCGCTCCCGTTGACGGTGGCCACGAGTCCACCGACGGAGCTGACCGCCTGGTTGATCGCAGCCGCTTCGCTCGCAAGATCCGTCGTCGAGTTGCCGGACAGCGTGATGGCGCTCGTATCGTAGGTGGTGCCGTCGACGCTGACTGCCAGGGTCACGCTCGTGCCGCTGATCGTCGACAAGCTGCCTGTGCTACCGCTCAAGCCAGACGACGAAGCCAGGGTGGTCGAGCTGTAGCTGCCGGCGGTGCCGCTGCTGGTGCCGACGTAGTAATTGCCGATGGCGCTCGCCTTGGCGCTCGCGATCGCGCCGACGGTGATCGACTGGCCGGCATTGGCGCCCACCTGGAAGGTCGCTCCCTGGAAGGAGCCGTCGAGCAGATTCACGCCGTTGAATTGGGTCTGCGACGCAACGCTGTTGATGTCGTTCATCAGCTGGGTGAACTGGGCGTTCAGGTCCACGCGATCTGTGGAGCTGTTGGTCGCGTTCAGCGACTCGACGGCGAGGCTGCGCATCGCCTGCAGATCATTGGTGATTTGGCCCATCGCGCCGGAGGCGGTCTGCGCGAGCGATACGCCGTCGTTCGCATTCCGGATGGCCTGATTCAGACCGTTGATCTGGGAGGTCATGCCCATCGAGATGGCGTAGCCGGCCGCATCGTTCGCCGCAGTATTGATGCGCAGGCCGGTCGACAGCTGCTGCAACGCGGTGGTCAGTGCGTTGCCGGAGGTGGTCAGACTGTTCTGCGCAATGAGCGAATTGATGTTCGTGTTAAGGACGAGTGACATGGTTCAGTGCTCCTGAAGTCTGGGTCAGGCTCCGGACACCCGTCCGTCGCGCTGCGGGAGGCGCTGGTTGTGCGCGGATCCCGTTCAGCACCGTTATCGGACCTGCCGGGACGAACTTGAACGCGCCTGAGACCGGGTGATGAAACTGCGTGCTGCGTCACACTCGGGTCCGGCGGCGCAGCGCGGCTAGATGTACTTGAACAGTGTGAGGGTCATCATCGAGGCGTAGGAGGCCTGAGCGGCCTGCAGCGCCAACTCTTCGGTGGACAGCTGGGTGGTGGCAGCCGCGTAGTTCGTGTCCGAAATCTGTGATATGGAGGTCTGATAGTCGGTCTGCTGGCTCTGTGCGGTGGACTGGGCTGCGGAGACCGCATTGATGCGCGCGCCTACGGAGGCCTGCACCTGGCTGAGGTGGCTTACCGCGCCGTCGATCTGCTCGAGCGCGCCGTTCAGCTGGGTGGCAAGCTGCGCGGAGTTCAGGCTCGTGGAATTCAGTGTATTGATCGCACTCGCCAGGGTCGAGAACACGCTCGCGGTGCCCGCGGCCGCCACAGTAAAAGTATCGCCATTCGCCGGGACGCCGCTGAAGGAGACTTGGACGCCTTTGAAGGCGATCGAGAACGTCCCACCGGGACTTGCGGTATAGGTTCCGCTCGCCACGGTGGCGCCACTACTGTTCGTCACCGTGTACTGCTGGGTCGTGGAGGCGAAGGAGATCGTGTAGGTATCCGCGGTCCAGGCGGATGGGTCGGTCACGGTGCCGGGGCCGATCGAGGCGGTCCCGGTATTGCCGGCCGCCGCCGCAGTCGTGAAGGTGCCGTTGCCGGCCGGGATGTTCACGAACACCGCGTTGCCGGCATCGCCGGTCGAGATGCTCTGTTCGGTGCTGAGCTGCACTTGGCTGACTTGGTTCGCGCCGGCATAGCTCACGGACGTGCCGTTCTGGATGAACGGCTGCGTGCCGGCGGCGTAGCCGCTGAAGAGGTAATTTCCCTGGGCGTCCTGGCGATTGGCGATGCCGACCAGCTGCTGTTCGAGCTGTGCGAGCTGCGTGGCGATGTCCTGGCGCTGGCTCGGGCTGATCGAGGCGTTGTTGGCCTCGACCAGCAGGCTGCGGGCGCTCTGCAGAGTATTCGTGGCATCGCTCAACGCCTGGGTCTCGAGATTCAGACTTGCGCTGGCGAGATTGCCGTTGGTGACATACTGCTGGGACGCCGACAGCTGCGTGTTGAGCTGCACGACCTGCGACATGCCGACCGGATTGTCGGCCGCGGTCTGGATCTGCTTGCCGGTCGAGAGTTCCGTCTGGGTCTTGGACATCGCCTGCTGCAGCGCGTCCATCTGATCGACGGCGTTCGTCTGGAAGGACAGGGTGGAGATCGTCACGGCTAGCCTACCGCTTGGATGAGGGAGGTGAACATCTGGTTCGACATGGATATCACCTGCGCCATGGCCTGATAGGCCTGCTGGTAGCGCAGCATGTCCGCGGCCTGCTGATCGAGGTTCACGCCGGTGGCATTGCTGCGCGCGGTCGTGGCTTCCTGGTTGATGCTCTGCTGGGCGGAGGCGTTGTTCTGCGCAGCCTGCGTCAGTACTCCCACCTGACTGATCAGGTTCGTCGCGGCATCGTTCACCGAGGCGGTGCCGCCGGCGAGTGACTTGGACGACAAGCCGTTGATCATGGCGAGCACGTTGCTATTGTCGCCGGTGTTTGCCGTGGAATTCGGCTGCACGGTGAAGGTGTCGCCGGCGGCCGGGCTGCCGGTGAGGGTGATCTGCTGACCATTGAAAGTGATGGGCGTGCCGCTCGTGTACGTCCCCGAGGTGACGACCCTCACACT
>JAKAYU010000138.1 GCA_021809525.1 Pseudomonadota bacterium
AAAAAGCCGGAAAGCGCGGCAAAAGCCCAAAAGCCCGTGCGCGGATGATCCCCGCGGTCTCCACGGGCGGAAACGTTGCAGGAACCCCGGAAGCCTGATAGAGGTCTTATGTTCAGCGGCGGCCGTCCCGCCGCGGGTTCTCGCGAACCCTTTCTGTCTCTCGATCAAAGGAGAGCGCTCATGATTCATCCAGCTCATGAGGGACCTCAGGCCCAGAAGGCCACCAGTGGACGTGGCTTCGCATCCATGACTCAGGAACGCCAGCGTCAGATCGCCAGCATGGGCGGTAAGGCGGTGCCGGACGGGAAGCGCAGCTTCTCGCAGAACCGGAGTCTTGCAGCCGAGGCCGGCCGCAAGGGCGGCCAGAGCGTGCCCGACGAGAAGCGCAGCTTCTCGCAGAACCGGCGTCTTGCAGCCGAGGCCGGCCGCAAGGGCGGCCAGAGCGTGCCCGACGAGAAGCGCAGCTTCTCGCAGAATCGCCAGCTGGCCGCCGAGGCTGGCCGCAAGGGCGGCCAGGCGAGCCACTCGGTGCACCGCGACTGAAGGCGAGGGGGCGTGCCGCCCCTGGGGCGGCCGCCCGCGTAACGTGATTATGGCTGCGCCGAGGCGCGCGGCGGAAACGGCAGTGTCGGCGCTCATGATCTCGTGCGGCGCCGGTAGGTGGTGTTGATCCGTCAGATACCTCTCGGTCATGTGATTGTCATTGGATTGACGCACAGGGACTCCAGGCTGCCCGGGGCGTGTAGCCCACCTGAAATGAATCCCCAACGCGCCGCATTTCCCGGTTCGCGCCTCTGGGCGCGCTCGGGCTCTCGGCGCTGTGCCTCAGCTCACTCGTCTCGGCGGCCCAAGCTCCCCCGCGTGCGTCACGTTCTGCTGATCAGCGTCGGCGGGCTCCACGAGGAGGACTTCGCCAACAGCATCGCCGCCGGCACGTGTGCGCATCTTGCCGCACTGGCTGGTCACGCAGTGACCTACACCGATGCCGAAATCCCGCGCCCCTCGGGCCCCTTCCCGGGCCTGATCGCGCAGGTGAGGGGCGCAACGCCGCGCGTCACCGGCGTCTACTACGACCATACTTTCGACCGGGCGCTGCATCCCCCGTCCTGCGACTGCACCGGCCCGCGCGGATCACCGGTGCGGCTGACGGGTCATCTCGATCGCAACGAGGCGCCGCTCGCCGGCAACGGCACCGCGGCCATCGATTCGGCGCGGCTGCCCGCGACGCGCGTCCCCGGCCGCCGCGAGCCGCTCTGGCCGCACAATTACCTGCGTGTGAAGACGGTGTTCGGGGTGCTGCGCGCCCGCGGCCTGCGCACGGCGTAGATCGACACGCATCCGGCGTACGACATCCTGAACGGTCCGGGCGGACCGGCGCAGGGACCCGGGCGCATCATCGAGGACTGCTCTGCCCCGCAGGTGCACGCCGCGCTCGCCTGGGCCAACCTCGCGCTGCTCGACCGCGGCGTGGCGCATCGGGCCGATCCGCGCACGGCGGATTTCATCAGGCCTGACCGCCACGTCGCGCTGCTTGTGTCGAACCCGCAGCTGGCGCAGCGCACCGTCACGGGCGCGGTGCGAACCGCGCAGATCGCGCCGACGATCCCGTGCTTGCTGCAGGCGGTGCGCCGTGAAGGCACTCGCGCGCTGGCACAGCTCGCGCTGACGGGGCGGCGTTGACCGCCGGGCGGCGGCGTACTATCGTCGGCTCTCGTGACTAGGGGAGCCCCGGCAAGGGGCTGAGAGGCCGCTGGCGCCGGTGGGCGCAGCGCGGCGACCCTTCGAACCTGATCCAGTTCATGCTGGCGTAGGAAAGTTGTTCTCGCGCGCTTTCTCGCGCTGGCGTGGCTGGGTCGCCTGCGGTCGAACCGCTCAAGGAGCCCCCACGATGAATGCCGTTCCCAAAGTCATCGCCGACGCGCTGCCTGCCTCGCGCAAGATCTACGTCCAGGGCAGCCTGCACGACGAGGTGCGCGTGCCGATGCGCCAGATCTCCCTGCATCCCTCCAGCGGGGAGCCGCCGCTGACCGTCTACGATTCCTCAGGCCCCTATACCGACTCCACGGTGCGCATCGACATCGAGCGTGGGCTAGCGCGCCTGCGTGAGCGCTGGATCCTCGAGCGCGGGGATGTCGAGCCGTGCGAGGGCCGGCCGGTGCGCCCCGAGGATGACGGCTTGAGCGGCGAGGGCACGGCGACGCGCGCCTTTGCGCAGCCACGCCGAACGCTGCGCGCGCGCTGCGGCAAAGCGGTCACGCAGCTCGCCTATGCGCGCGCCGGCATCATCACCCCGGAGATGGAGTTCATCGCGATCCGCGAGAACCTCGGGAGGCGGGGCGAGGATGCGCCTGCGCGCGACGGCAACGACTGGGGCGCGAACATCCCGCAGTACGTGACCGCGGAGTTCGTGCGCGCCGAGGTGGCCGCGGGCCGCGCGATCATCCCGGCCAATATCAACCACCCGGAGCTCGAGCCGATGATCATCGGGCGGAACTTCCTGGTGAAGATCAACGCCAACATCGGCAACTCCGCGGTAAGCTCCTCGATGGCCGAGGAGGTCGACAAGCTGGTGTGGGCGATCCGCTGGGGCGCCGACACGGTGATGGACCTGTCCACGGGGCGCAATATCCACACCATCCGCGAGTGGATCCTGCGCAACTCTCCGGTGCCGATCGGCACCGTGCCGATCTATCAGGCGCTCGAGAAAGTCGGCGGCGTCGCCGAGGCGCTCACCTGGGAGGTCTTCCGCGACACGCTGATCGAGCAGGCCGAGCAGGGCGTCGACTACTTCACCATCCATGCCGGCGTGCGCCTGGCATACATTCCGCTCACCGCACGGCGCGTGACCGGCATCGTCTCGCGCGGCGGCTCGATCATGGCCAAGTGGTGCCTCGCGCATCATCGCGAGAGCTTTCTCTACGAGCACTTCGAGGAGATCTGCGCGATCTGCCGCGCATACGACGTCAGCTTCTCCCTCGGCGACGGGCTGCGGCCCGGCTCGATCGCCGATGCCAACGATGCGGCGCAGTTCGCCGAGCTCGAGACGCTCGGGGAGCTCACGCGCATCGCCTGGCGGCACGACTGCCAGGTGATGATCGAAGGCCCGGGGCACGTGCCGATGCACAAGATCAAGGAGAACATGGACAAGCAGCTCGAACATTGCGGCGAGGCGCCGTTCTACACACTCGGGCCGCTCACCACCGACATCGCCCCCGGCTACGATCACATCACCTCGGCGATCGGCGCGGCCATGATCGGCTGGTATGGCACCGCGATGCTCTGTTATGTCACGCCGAAGGAGCACCTGGGGCTGCCCGATCGCAACGATGTGAAGACCGGAGTGATCACCTACAAGATCGCCGCACACGCGGCGGACCTCGCCAAGGGGCACCCGTCGGCGCGCGCGCGCGATGATGCGCTCTCGCGCGCCCGGTTCGATTTCCGCTGGGAGGACCAGTTCAACCTCTCGCTCGATCCGGACACCGCCTGCCAGTTCCACGACCAGACGCTGCCTAAGGAGGCGCACAAAGTGGCGCACTTCTGCTCGATGTGCGGCCCGAAATTCTGTTCCATGCGCATCTCGCACGAGGTGCGCATGGAGGCGCGCGAGCAGGGAATGCAGGAGATGGCCGAGAAGTTCCGTGCCGCCGGCGCGCAGCTTTATGTCCCGGCCGGCGAGGAGGGCTGAGCGGTGCGTGTGACGGTCATCGGCGCCGGCGTGGCAGGGCTCGCCTGCGCGGTGGAGCTTGCCGAGCGCGGCGCCTCGGTCGAGGTGCTCGAGCGCAACGCGACGCTCGATGGGGCGGGCTGCTCCTGGTTTGCCGGCGGCATGCTCGCGCCCTGGTGCGAGCGCGTGAGCGCCCCGCCGCACATCGTGGCGCTCGGGGATGAAGGCTTCGCGTGGTGGGCCGAGCGATACCCCGCGATGGTGCGCCGCGGCACGCTGGTGCTCGCGCACGCGCGCGATGTGGGGGAACTGAAGCAGTTCGCCCGCCGCACGGAGCATTACGACTGGCTCGATGCCGAGGGGATCGCGGCGCTCGAGCCGGACCTCGCCGGACGCTTCGAGCACGGGCTTTACTTCAAGGAAGAGGCGCACATCGATCCGCGCGCCGCGCTCGCCGCGCTCGCCGAGCGGCTGCGCGCTCTTGGCGGTGCGATCCGCTTCGGCACCGAGGCGGGGCAGGACCGTGCGCGGGAGGGCGAGCAGGTCATCGACTGTACCGGGCTCGGCGCGCGCGCCGTGCTCACCGACTTGCGAGGCGTCAAGGGCGAGATGCTGCACCTGCAGGCGCCGGATGTGACGCTCACACGCACGGTGCGCGTCCTGCATCCCCGCACTCCGGTCTACGTGGTGCCGCGCGGCGGCGGACGCTACATGATCGGTGCGACCATGATCGAGAGCGATCAGGCGAGCCGCATCTCCGCACGCGCCATGCTCGAGCTGCTCGGCGCGGCCTATGCGCTGCATCCGGCGTTCGGGGAGGCGGAGATCGTGGAGATCGGCACCGGCGTGCGCCCGGCCTTTCCCGACAATCTGCCGCGTCTGACGCGCCGCAACGGCACGCTGTACGTCAACGGACTGTTCCGCCACGGCTTTCTCGCCGCCCCAGCGCTGGCGCGACGCGCCGCGGCGTTCGTGCTCGAGGGCCGCGAGGACCCGAAGGTCATGCAGTGAACATCCAGGTCAACGGCGAATGGCGCGAAGTGCGTGCCGCCGACCTCGCCGCGGCGCTCGCGGAACTCGGCTTCGCGGACGCAGTGGTCGCAACCGCGGTGAATGGCGAGTTCGTGCCCGCGGCCTCCCGCGCCTCCGCCGCGCTCCTCGAGGGTGATCGGCTCGAAGTTCTCGCTCCCATGCAGGGAGGTTGAATGCTCACACTCTATGACGTCCCGGTACGGTCCCGGCTGCTGCTCGGCACCGCACGCTATCCCTCCCCGGCGGTGCTGACCGATGCGGTCAGGGCGAGCGGGGCGGAAGTGGTCACCGTTTCGCTGCGGCGCGAGGCCGCCGGCGAGCGCGCCGGCCAGGCGTTCTGGTCGATCGTGCGCGAGCTCGGCGTGCGCGTGCTGCCCAACACGGCCGGCTGTCACACGGTCAAGGAGGCAGTGACCACCGCGCACATGGCGCGCGAGGTGTTCGGCACCCGCTGGCTGAAGCTCGAGGTCATCGGCGAGGAGGACACGCTGCAGCCCGATGTGTTCGGCCTGGTGGAGGCCGCCCGCATTCTCTGCGCGGAGGACTTCGAGGTGTTCCCGTACACCACGGAGGATCTCACGGTCGCCGAGCGGCTGTGCGCGGCCGGCTGCCGGGTATTGATGCCGTGGGGCTCGCCGATCGGTTCGGGGCGGGGGCTGAACAACCTGTTCGGCCTGCAGGCCCTGCGCGCGCGCTTCGCAGACGTGCCGCTGGTGATCGATGCGGGCATCGGAGTGCCCTCGCACGCCGCGCAGGCGCTCGAGCTGGGTTTCGATGCGGTCTTGATCAATACCGCGGTCTCACAGGCCGCCGATCCGGCGCGTATGGCCGCAGCCTTCGCTCAAGCCGTGGCCGCCGGACGCGAGGCGTTCCTCGCCGGACCGATGGAGCCGCGCGACATGGCGGTCCCCTCGACGCCGGTGGTGGGTTCCGCGCTGCTGCGCTGATGCTTGCGCGCGTCTATCCCATCGTCGCGAGCGCCGAGTGGATCGCCCGGCTGCTGCCATCCGGTGCGCGCCTGATCCAGCTGCGCATCAAGGATCGCAGCGAAGGTCTGCGTGAGCAGATCCGCACCGCGCGCGAACTCTGCGGGCGCGCCGGCGCCCAGCTCGTCGTCAATGATTACTGGCAGCTGGCCCTGGAGGAGGGATGTGACTTCGTGCACCTCGGCCAGGGCGACCTGGACAGCGCGGACGTGCCGGCGCTGCGCCGTGCCGGCGTGCGGCTCGGAGTGAGCACGCACGATGAGACGGAGCTCGAGCGCGCGCTCGCGCTCTCGCCGGATTACGTTGCACTCGGCCCCATCTATCCGACACTGCTGAAGCAGATGCCGTTCGCGCCGCAGGGCCTGGCGCGCATCGCCGAGTGGAAGCGGCGGATCGGCGCCCGTCCGCTGGTGGCGATCGGCGGCCTGACGCTCGAGCGCCTGCCCGGGGTATGGGCGGCCGGGGCCGATTGCGCCGCGGTGGTCACCGACATTGTGCGCCATCCCGATCCTGAGACGCGCATGCGCGCCTGGGTGGCTGCCGGGCAGGGGCCTGCGTGAGCCGCGAGCGCTACGCCCGCCAGACGGTGCTGCCCGAGATCGGCGAGCGCGGGCAGGCGCGCCTTGCGGCCGCCCGCGTGCTCGTGGTCGGCGCCGGGGGACTCGGCTGCGCGGTGCTGCAGTACCTGTGCGCCGCCGGCGTCGGCCGGCTCGAGGTGATCGATCCGGACGTCGTGGAGGAATCGAACCTGCATCGCCAGCCGCTCTATCGCGTGAGCGATCTTGGGGCGCCCAAGGCGCGCCTCGCCGCGGCGAGCCTCGCGGCGCTCAATCCCGAGGTCACGATCGAAGCGGCCGTCGAACGAGTGACGCCCGCGAATGCGGCCGCTTGGTGTGCGCGCGCCGATATCATCGTCGATGCCGCCGACAGCCTCGCGCTCACCTACATCCTCAGCGACGAATGTCGCCGGCTCGGCAAACCGCTCGTCAGCGCCTCGGTGGTGGGACTGTCCGGTTATGCCGGAGTCTTCTGCGGCGCAGGGCCGAGCTATCGGGCGGTGTTTCCCGAGATGCCGCAGCGCGCCGGCTCGTGTGCCGAGAGCGGTGTGCTCGGCAGCGCGGTCGGCGTGCTGGGCACGCTGCAGGCGCACCTGACGCTCGCGCACCTGCTTGGCCTCACACCGCCCGTGCTCGGGCGGGTGGTGAGCGTTGATCTCGCCACGCTGCGCTTTGGCGGGTTCTCCTTCGCCGGCGCGAGCGAGCCACCCGAGCCGCTGCTGCGCTTCATCGCCGCGCCCGAGGTGCGCACGGACGATGTCGTGATCGATCTGCGCAATCCGCGCGAAGCGCCGGTATCACCGTTTCCCGGCGCCTTGCGGCTCAGCGTGGAGCAGGTCACGCAGCGGCCGCTGCCCGCGGGTGCACGTGTCGTGTTGTGTTGCCGTTCGGGCATCCGCGCCTGGCGGGCCGGTCGTGCGCTGCTCGAGCGCCAGGTGCGCGATGTGGCGCTGATCGCACTTGGGGATTAGACGCATGGCGCAGCGTCCCGCGGTGCTGGTGATCGCCGGCGCCGACAGCAGTGGCGGAGCGGGGTTGGCGCGCGATGTGCGCACGCTCGAGGCGATGGGTGCAGATGCCCTGTGCGCGCTGACCGCAGTCACCGCGCAGACCGATGCGAGAGTGCTCGGAGTGCATCCCGTGCCCGCAGAACACGTGCGGCTGCAGATCGAAGCCGCCTTCGCCTCGCGCACCATCGGGGCGGTCAAGATCGGCATGCTGGCCGGCCGCGAGACGGTGGAGGCCGTGGCGGACGCGTTGCAGTCGGCGCCGGCAGTGCCGGTGGTGCTCGATCCGGTGCTGCGCGCCTCCTCCGGCGGCGTGTTGCTCGATGATTGCGGCTGCGAGCGGCTGCGGGCGCGGCTGCTGCCGTTGACGAGCCTGCTGACGCCCAATCTTCCGGAGGCCGCCTGGCTCACCGGCAGCGCTGCGGAGCCCGATCCCGATGCGGCACGGATCATCGGTTGGGCGCAGCGGCTGTTCGCCGACGGCGCGCGTGCCGTGCTCATCAAGGGCGGACACGGCGCTGGTCGCGACGCGACCGATGTGCTCGTGCGGCCCGGCGTCGAGCCGCTCTGGCTGTCGGGCCCGCGCCTCGCGGCGTCCCGGCGCGGAACCGGCTGTGCGCTCGCCTCGGCGATCGCCGCCGCGCTCGCCGCCGGCGCGGGGCTGCCGCAGGCCTGCCGGAGCGGCCGGGCGCACGTGCGGGCCCTGCTCGAGGAGGTGGGCGCATCGGCCGTCGGCGCGCCGCCGGGCAGCCCCGGGCGGACTCGCCACGGGCCGGTGCAATGACGCGCCGATCCGAAATTCCGGCGCAGACGCTCGAGGCCTACCGGCAGAGCGACTATCGGGTCTTTGCGACCCCGCCGTTCGTCCTGCGCGTGGATGAACCCTCCGCCGCCTTGCGCGCGGTGCACGCGCGCCATGGCGTCGCGTGCAGCGCATTCGTCAGCGCGTGCAATCCCTTCAGCCACCGGCTCGAGGAGGCGTGCAACGCGGCGCGGCATCGTGCTTTGCAGCAGGCGCTGGCCCGGGACCACCTGCCGTTCATCCAGGGCGCAGGAGGCCATCCGGACAACGGCTGGCCCAGCGAACCGAGCGTACTGGTCCTCGCTCTGACTCTGCAGGCGGCCCGTGCCTTGGCCGAGCGCTTGGAACAGAATGCGTTCCTCTGGAGCGCATCCGAGGCTGTGCCGCGGCTCGTCCTGCTGCGCTGAGGGCGGCAGGCCTTTGCCCGAGGACGACGTATTTGCCAAGATGCTGTCCGGTATGCGCGGCGGGCCGTATGCCGGGGCTTGTGCCGGCGCGGGCGCGGCCCCAGATCGTAGTTTCATCCGGGGCGTGCCCGCGCAGCGGCGGCCCCCTCTTCAGGACCCGCAGGGGTTTGCCATTGAGACGACAACGATGACGATGAAGCGATTTCGAGTTGCCCTGGCGATGCTGCTCGCGCTCACAGCCGGTGTGGCGCTCGCCGCCGATCCGAGCGCGCACCAGATCTACCTCGCCACCCGGGCGGGGAACATCGCCCAGGCCGAGCAGATGGTCCAACAGGTGCTGAAGGACCATCCCCAAAGCGCCAAGGCGCATTTCGTGGCGGCGGAGGTCGAGGCGCGCGCCGGCAATTTCGGCAATGCCCGCAGCCAGTTCGCCCAGGCCCAGGCGCTCGCTCCGGGGCTGCCGTTCGCCAGTGCCCATGCGGTGCGGGCGTTGCAGCGTGAGCTCGGCATGGCCCCGATGCGCGCCGAGGGCGCCCGCCCCGGCGCGCACTTCGGCATCGGCTGGCCGCTGCTGCTGATCGGGGGCGTGCTGGTGTTGTGGATGATCGTGCGCCGGCGCATGGCCGCGGCGGCGTACAACTCGGCCAATCCCGGCCAATTTCCGGCGGGGATGGCCCCCGGACCTGCGCCGATGGGACCGCCGGGCGGCTATCCCCCGG